>JBGTSH010000431.1:0-7571 GCA_041940405.1 Polyangiaceae bacterium | reverse complement strand
CGATCGTGATCGTGAGGCGGAACGAGATCGGCTCACGCTTGGTCGGCAGGGTCGGCGGCTGACGCTCGATCCAACCGGTCATCGTCTCGGTGAAGCTGAGCCCGATCGGCGGCGGCGGCACGAGGCGGACCTTGCCGGGCGCGGGCGCGGGCAGGACCTCTCGAGGATCGATGTGCTCGGCGATGCGCTCCGCGAGCGCCGCAATGCTGAGGAACGGATTGACCCGCAAGCTCGACGGGACAATCGCGCCATCGGCGACGAAGAGGCCGTCATGAGCCGGGCCGTCGGGTGAGAAGACGCGGCCCAGGTGGTCGACCACGCCGCCGTCGACGTCGTCGCCCATCGGAACGCCGCCGAGCGGATGCACGGTAATCGGCGGCCCGCCGAAGCCGCGCCAGGGGTTGGGGTTCGGCACCCAGGTTCCGCCGAGATCGGCGACGACGGCGTGCATCTCGCGGTCCATCGCTCGAAAGATCGGCTTGTCCTTGAGCGCGCCCCAGACGATGCGCGGCGCCTCCGCCTCGTCGAGAATGACGCGACCGTCAGCGTCGTCGTCGCCCATGGCGAGCATCAAGAGCGTGTGCGCGAGCGCGCCCTTGTCGCCCACGCTCACCGCGTCGCGGAGCATCCGCGCGGCCTCTCGTGCCTCGTCCGGCATGCCGCCGTCGGTGTCGACGCCGCGAACCACGGCGGCCGCCGAGAGAAGCAGGCGCGTCGGGAGCATGAGCTGGCTCGGCACCGCGCCGTCCTGAATGACGAACGTGCGGCCGCGATCGTCGGCGTGGACGGTCATGCTGGCAATCGTCGGCCCGACGGGCTCACCGTCCCAATGGATCCCGCGGCCCATTGCGCCGATGAAGGTGTCGGTGTTGTAGCCGAACCCGGCGCGATCGGCGTTTCCACCGAAATGGTGACCCAGGCGGCGACCGACCCCGAGGCCGCGAAGCTTCGAGCGCAAGAGAATGCCCGTCGAGCCGAGCGCGCCCGCGGCGAGCACCACGGCCGAGGCCCGGACGACGTGACGGACGGGCGGGCCCCCTTCCTCGGGGTACGAGAGCGCGTGCACCTCCCACCCGCCGTCGGGATGCGGCAACACGAAGGAGACCTCTGTCTGGGTGACGATCTCGGCGCCGTGCGCGCGTGCCGCCTTGATGTAGCTCTTGGCGAGGGTGTTCTTCGCTCCGGTCCGGCAACCGATGATGCACTCTCCGGACAGGGTGCAGCCGGCGTCGAAATCGATCGCGAGCTTGGGCAGGACGAGATCGAGCCCGCGCTTTCTCGCGGATGCTTCCCTCGCTCGGACCTTGCCGAGAGCGAACGCGTTCGGGGTGCTCATGAGGCCGAGCGCGTGCTCGGCGCGGTCGTAGCAGGGATCGAGCGCCTGGCGGCCCGCCGAGCCGCGCAGCGCCGAGGGCCAGCGCTCGGACTCGAACACCTCGACAGGTGCGCGGAGCGCGACGTTGGCGTTGATGAGCGACGTGCCGCCGAGCCCCGAGCCCGACAGCACGTCGAGATCGTCACCGCGCCGGTAGTCGAAGAGCCCCAGCGGAGTCGATCCGGTGACGAGCTCTGCGGCCGCGGCGCCGAGCGATGCAGGAAGCGCGCTCGGCGCCCACTCCTTGCCGCGCTCGAAGAGAGCGACGCCGAGCTTCTTCTCGGCGAGGCGCGCCGCGACGACGGCGCCGCCATACCCCGAGCCGATGACCACGACCTGGTACGACGGGCCGGGCGACCGCCTGGTCGCGAGAGGTTGATACTGAGCTGCGTGCTCGGCTTGCGATGTCATGGGCCCCGCTCGGACGCCGGGAGGATACGCGAGAGATTGGCGATTTGCCTCAGCCCACGACGCCCTGTCTTCGCAGCGCTTCGAGGCGGTCGCCCGCGATTCCCAGGGTCGCCAGCACCTCCTCCGTGTGCGCGCCCAGGTCGGGCCCGACCCAATTCGTCGTTCCGGGCGTCGCCTCGAGCTTGGGCACCGCGCCGACGAGATCGATGGGCGATCCGTCGGCCAAGAGGTGACGCTCGATCATCGCTCTCGCGCGGACGTGCGCATCCTGGTGGACGTCGGCTGCCGAATGGATGCGGCCCGCGGGAACGTCCGCGGCCTCGAGCGCTGCGAGCGCCTCGGCGACGGGGCGCCCAGCTGTCCAGGCGCCGATGGCGTCGTCGATGCGCTGGACATGGGCGACGCGACCGTCGTTGCGCTCGAGCGCCGGATCCTCGGCGAGGTCGTCGCGCCCGATCGCTCGCATCAGCCGCTTGAAGATCGCGTCGCTGTTGGCGCCGATCACCAGGTCGGCGCCGTCCTGGCACCTGTACGTATTCGACGGTGCGATGCCGGGAAGGCTCGCGCCGGTTCGCTCGCGCACGAAGCCGAGATGACCGTACTCGGGGATCATGCTCTCGGTGACCGCGAGCACCGACTCGTAGAGCGCCACGTCGACGAGCTGTCCCTGGCCTGTCGTACGCGCATGATGAAGCGCGACGAGCGCACCGATCGCGCCGTGAAGACCGGCGAGCGTGTCGCCGAGGCTGAAGCCGGTGCGCACCGGCGGCCTGTCCGGATAGCCGGTGCTGTAGCGCAGGCCGCCCATCGCTTCAGCGATCGCCGCGAACCCCGGCAGATCGCGCCGGGGCCCGGTCTGCCCATAGCCCGAGACGCGCACCATCACGAGCTTCGGGTTGATCTCGCGCAGCGTCTCGTAGCCGAGGGTCCACCTCTCGAGGGTGCCGGGACGAAAGTTTTCGATGACGACGTCGGTGGTCCGAACCAGATCGCGCACGATGCGTTGCCCCTCCGCCGTTTGGAGGTTCAGGGCGACCGACTTCTTGTTGCGGCTCTGCGACCGCCACCAGAGGCTCGTACCGTCGTGGAGCTTGCGCCACGTCCGGAGCGGATCGCCCTGCCCCGGAGCCTCGATCTTGATCACCTCGGCGCCGAACTGGGCGAAGACGGCGCTGGCGTACGGGCCCGCGATGAGCGAGCCGAGCTCCAGGACACGAACGTCGCCGAGGGCCGATACCACGGCCGGCATCGTAGCCGAACGGCGGCGCTAGGCCTCGGCGTCGTCCTCGACACGGACGAGGTTCATGACCTCACCCACGCCGACGACCCGCTCGCAGAGCTCTTCGAGCAGGTTCTTCATGAAGCGGCGGGGCACCGTGCCAGTGAGGACGACCTCGCCATCGTGCACCCGTACCTCGATGTTGCTGCCGTCGATCTGGCGGCAGGCGGCGATCGCATCACCCACGTCCTCGAGCACGCGCCCGTCGAGACGCCTGTACGGGCGCAGTGTGCGCTCCCGAAGCGGGCGCTCGTCGCGAAGCGCCACATCGATGTGCTCGTCTTCGAGCACCTGTGAAAGGGCCCCGGGCTGCTCTTCGGCGCCTACGTCGAACTGACGGGCGCCCACGTAGGGCCGATCCGTGTTCTCGAGGGTGCGCGCCATGATCCGGGTGTCGCAATTCGCGTGCCCGGTGAGCGCAATCGCTCGCTCAGGGAGAGCGCTTCTGCACGCGGCTCACCGAGCTCCGGACGATCTTGTCGGCCTTGGCTTCGACGCGGCTCACGCGGATGTCTTCGTGCTTCGTGCCCTGCTCGAGCGCCGCGTACACGAGCTGCGCGTAGCGCTTGTCGATCGATCCATTCGGGCTGACACGCGTGACGGCCATGCGACCGATCCCCGAGACGAGCGGTGCGCAGGTCGGATCGACCTTGCACGTGACCACGACGCAGCGAGCGCCTTCTTGCGCGCAGCGGGCGTGGATCTCTGCGTCGTTCAAACGCTCGCTCCCGAATGCGATCCTTCCTTGGTCATCTGCGCGACCCGTGACGACCACGAGCTCGCCCGCTTTCGGAAGCTCGGCGGCCAGGCTGCCGGACAGAACGCGAGGCGTGCGCGGCATCGGGGGAACGTTGGCGTCGTCACCCTCGGGCAGCTCGGGACCGTCCGGGAGGTCGAACGTCACGACCTCGAACGTGACGTCCTTGCCCACCTCGACGAGCGACTCCTCGACCGAGCGTCCCGCACCGGGAGCGACGTCATCGACGACGTTCACGAGCCGGCCCTCGCCGAGCGGTACGTGCGCGCCGGCTTCGAGCCCGACCGCGCCGCCGCGACCGGCGCGCAGCGCGTCGTCCCCTGCGTTCAGGCCGGCGCGGCCCATGTCATCGGCGACGCCGCCGAAACGGGCGCCGCGCGCGGCGTCGTCACCCAGGCTCGCCGCCTTGACCCCGGCCCGCCCGCAGTCGTCGGCGAAGCGGCCGACGCCGGCGAGGACGGCCAGGATGGCTGCGCCGATCCCGAGCTTGCCCGCCCCGCCGCCCCCGCTTTCCTCACCGTCGCTCATGCGACGCGTATACGCCCGAGGGGTGGGTGGTTCTACCCTTCGACAGTCGCGCGGCGCTGGGGCGTGCCTCCCCTCGAAGAAGCGGCCCGAAAACGCGCCGGGGCCCCCGGCCGGCTCATCCGTGCTAGTGCGTTTTCGTGAGCCGCGTTCCGAGCCACCGGGAACTGGGGGCGCGCGGCATGTCTGCTCTCCCAGCCCACCGCCCGGTGCCTCCGGCGACTGTGCCCCGCCGTGGGGCCGAGGTCATCGCACCCAAGGCGTTCCAGCTCGAGCCGGCCGAGCTCTTGCGGGCGCTCGCCGAGGGGCGGCGCGGCGCCAAAGAGGCGTTGTTTCGTGAGCACGCGCCCTACGTGGAGCGCGTGCTCTCGCGCGTCTTGGGCGACGGGCCCGACGTGGCCGATGCCATCCAAGATGTCTTCCTCCAAGTGTTCCGCAACATCGGGACTGTCCGCGAGGCGGAGAAGCTGAGGCCGTGGATCCGGAGCGTGACCGTGATGACGGCACGAAAGCGGATCCGGTCGCGCCGCCGCGCGCGCTGGCTGCGCTTCTGGCCCTTCGATGCGCCCGAGCTCGAGATCGCGAGCCATGATGCGGACGACCTGACCCTCTCGGCGCTGAAGGCGACCTACCGCGTGCTCGACCGCCTGCCCACCGAGCTTCGCCTGGTCTTCACCTTGCGCTTCGTCGAAGAGATGGAGCTGACCGAGATCGCCGACGCGACCGGCGTGTCGCTCGCGACGGTGAAGCGGCATCTACAAAAGGCGCAGCAGCGATTCGCGGTGCTCGCCAGAACCGAGCCTGCGCTTGCGGACCGCTTCGTCACCTCGGGAGGGACGCACGATGAATGACATCGCCCGAATTCTTCGTGACGTCACCGAGCGAGGCGACGAGCGTCGTCGGGAGCGGGGAGCCGCCGAAGAGGCGCGCCGAAAGCTCTTCGAGACCGAAGAGGTCGCGCCGCGCACCTCGGCGATGCCGAGGGTCGTGTGGCTCGCAGCGGCCGCTGCGCTCCTCGCGTTCGTCGCCGTCTTCGTCTTCCGCCGAGAGGAGACGCTCTCGTTCGCCGTCGCGGGCCGCACCGGCACCACGATGACGTGGATCGACGTGACCGAGGGCGTGACGCCGGTTCGCTTCAGCGACGGGACGCAGGTGCTCTTGCAGCCCGGTGCGCGGGCGCGCGTCGACGTTGCGACGGCGCGCGGAGCCGAGGTCTCGATCGAGGCCGGCCGAGCGGTCGTTTCCGTGGTGCCGAAGCCCGATGCGCAGTGGGTCTTTCACGCGGGCGACTACGACGTGCGAGTCACCGGGACGGTGTTCGATCTCGCCTGGAGCCGCGACGACAAGTCGCTCTTCGTCCAGATGCACGAGGGCAGCGTCGTCATCACCGGGCCCGACCTCGCCGAGCCGCGCGTTCTGAAGGCGGGCGAGTCGCTCTCGCTCGGACAGCGCGCAAAGGAGACGACCGCAGCGGTGCCGCCGGCCGAGGCACCGAAGCCCGATCCGCAATCACCTGCGGCCCCGATGGCAGAGAGCCCGGAGCCTGCAGCAGCAGCAGCGGGCGGCGGATCGCCTGCGCCTGCGCCGCGCATGCCTGCAGCCACGTGGCGCGACCTCGCTTCGCAAGGCGACAACAAGGGAGCGTGCGCTTTGCTCGAGCCGAGCTTCGCGACCGATGTGGGGGCGGCCGATGCGGCAGGCCTGCTCGAGATTGCGCGCGTCTGCCGGCTCGGCGGGAGCGCGGAGCGCGCCAACACCGCGTATCTCGCGCTTCGGTCCAAGCATCCCGGGACACCGGAAGCGGCACAGGCGGCGTTCGCGCTCGGCGGGCTTCGCTTCGCGAGCGATCCGTCCGCAGCCAAGACTTGGTTCTCGACCTTCCTCGCCGAAGCGCCCAATCACGCATTGGCGAGCGCGGCGCGCGGCCGCCTCCTCGAGCTCGCGGTGGCGGCCAAGAGCGCCGACGCCAAACAGATCGCGGCCGACTACCTCGCGAACCATCCGGACGGAGCGCACGCGGCGCTTGCGCGATCGACGCTCGCCCGCAAAGACGAATGACCATGAAGTACCGGGGCGCGGCTCTCGCGCTGGCGCTTGCGCTTGCTTATCTACCTTCGACCGCCCGCGCAGCCGATCCGCCGGTCGTGCAGCTCTCGAGCTGCGAGAAGGGATGCGACGCGCTCGCGGCGCGCCTGCGTGGGGAGCTCGAGGCGCTGGGCTTCGAGGTGCGAGCGCCCGCAGCGGCCGAGAACGCTCCCGACAAGCGGCGGCCGGAGGCGGTGATCCAGCTCCAGGCCGAGCCGCTGAGCGTGCAGCTCTGGACGCGAGCCTCGATGCGCATGCGGACCTATTCGGCCGATCCGACCGACGTCTCCGGCGATGTCGACGTCCTCGCGCGCCGCGCGGCAGAGGTCGTGCGCGCCGAGACGACCGTGACGCAGACGCCCATCGCCGAGCCGCCGGACGACGCGCCGATCGCTGCCCCGCCGAGGCACGCGCCTCCGATCGTCGAGCGCGCGCCCGTGCCGCCTCCCCTTCGCCGCGAGGAGCCGCCCCCGACCCTCTGGATTCACGCCGCTCCCGCGCTGACGGTATCGTCAGGACCGATCGCGGCGCTCGCGCAGGCGGATCTGGGGTTGCGGTTCGACCCCGTGCCGATGTTGCGCGCCGAGATCTTCGGAACCTTCCCGCTGGCTCCGGCGACCGCCGAAGAAGGCTCGGCCGAGGTTTCGCTTTTCACCGGGCTCGCCGGCGGCAGCCTCGGCCTCGTCCTCGGCGATCCGCGCGATCTCTCGGGCACCCTCGCGGCGGGCGTCGCCTGGCAATGGCTTCGCGTCGACGGATTCGCCGCGCCGCCGCTCTACGGCACGAGCGAGACGGCGCACGTGAGCTTCACCTTCGCGCAGGCCGAGATCGCCTACGCCGCCCACCGCGACGTCCACCTGGTCGCCGGCGCGCGTCTCGGCGTCTCGGCGCCCGAGCCGGTGATCGCCATCGCCGGCCAGCCGCTCGGCGGGTTCGGCCAGCCGGCCGGGACGCTGATGATTGGCCTTTCGTTGCCCATTACGATCTCGAACGGCGCCGATTCGAAATCGGTGAGCCGTGCACACGCCTCCCGGGAACCTGGGCGAGCAGAGACTGTGACTTTGCCTGCCGAGGAGACTTTGCAATGACTTCTTCGAGATCGCATCGAAGCCTTATCGCTTCTGCACTTTCGCTCACCG
>JBGTSH010000430.1:0-7635 GCA_041940405.1 Polyangiaceae bacterium | reverse complement strand
GCCGCCGCCACCGCCGAAGCCGCCGCCACCACCGCCGCCACCGCCACCGCCGAAGCCGCCGCCACCACCGCCGCCGCCGAAGCCGCCGCCACCACCGCCACCGCCACGCGGCCGTTCTTCGGCCTCGTTCACGCGGAGCGGCCTGCCGTCGAGCATGGCGCCGTTCATCTGCTTGATCGCGTTCTGCGACTCAGCCTCGCTGCTCATCGTGACGAAGCCAAAGCCGCGCGAGCGCCCCGTCTCGCGATCCGAAACCACGTGCGCGTCCGTCACCGTTCCGAGCTGAGAGAACGCCTCGCGAAGGACGTCCGTGGTGGTGCTGAACGACAAATTGCCGACGTAAAGCCGAGTACCCATGTGCCTGTCTCTTTTCCGTCTCGAGCCCTTGGGGGACCAACTGCTTCCTTCCAAGTCCCGCTCCCCAGGGGGCGTCGAGAACCCGGGGGCGGGGCCCGCGCTAAGACCGCGTGGCCTCCACGTGTCGCGTCTGCAAGTGGCCCGATCCCGAATCAGAGACGTCGCACCAACCGGCACCCGTAACAGTGAACGCGAAGAGTCTGACGCACCCTGCTCGCCCGCGCAAGAGCCTCACAATGGTGCGCGCATGCTGCTCATCTTGTCAGCGTCGCTCGGATCGTGGTGCCGCCCGGGGGGGCGAGCGACGGCTCTTTGCCTCGGGCGCGAGATCGGTCGACATCCGGAGAGGCCGCGCGAGTTTAGAGGAAAGTCGATAGCTCGTAAACCCCTCAGAGATGGGCGAGACCGATCGTCCTCGGAGGCCTACCCATGGTCGATCCCCCCACCGTCTTCGCCGTCGACTTCGGAACCTCGAACTCCCTCCTCGCCGCCGCGTCGGCCGAGCGCACGTTTCCGCCCGTCCCGCTGGACGAGCACGCGCCCGATCCCACCATCTTCAGAACCGCACTCTACTTTCTGACGCTCGAGGACCGCGAGCTGGGCGCACGGGCGCCGCGCGCGCTCGTCGAGAACGGATTTCGCGGGAGGCTGATTCGCTCGATCAAGCGGCACCTCCCGTCGAAGACCTTCACCAAGACGCTCATCGGATCGCGCCAGGTGACGCTCGAGGATCTCGTCGGCGTGTTCCTCTTCGCGATGCGCGAGCGCGCCTGCAAGCACTTCGACACCGACGTTTCGCGCGTCGTGATGGGAAGGCCGGCGCGCTTCTCCAACGATAAGGAGGCGGATCGGCTTGCCGAAGATCGGCTCGCGGCCGCGGCGCGACGGGCCGGCTTCGGCGAGATCACCTTCTGTCCGGAGCCGGTCGCCGCGGCGTACGACTTCGCCGAAGACCTCGGCGAGCCGCGCCTCGTGCTGGTGGCCGATCTCGGCGGCGGCACCAGCGACTTCACCGTCGTCCGAATGGGCCGTGAAGGCTTTCGCGCCGAGGACGTGCTCGCCGTCGGCGGCGTGGCGGTCGCGGGCGACGCGCTCGACGGCGCGCTCGTGCGCGAGCTCGTCGCGCCGCACTTCGGATCGCGCGCGCTCTATCGCGTCCCCTTCGGCGCCAACGACCTGGAGATGCCGCTCGCGCTCGTCGAGCTGCTCGCTTCGCCGGCCGATCTCACCGTCGTCGACCGCGGCCGCGTCCTCGCGCAGCTCGAGTCGATCCGCGCCGGCCTGCGCGATCAGGCGCACCGCCGAGAGCTCGACCGGTTCGTGGCGCTCGTCGAGGACGGCCTCGGTTTTCCGCTCTACGAAGCTGTCGAAGGGACGAAGCGGAGGCTCTCCGACGAGCGGGAGACCGAGCTCGTCGTAGAAGATCCGAGCATCGCGCTTCGCGAGCGCGCTACCCGAGAGGCCTTCGAGACCTGCGCAACGCCGTCTGTCGAGGCGATCCTGGCGTCGCTCGATCGCACGCTCACGACTGCGAACGTCTCGCCCGATGCAATCGAGATCGCTTGTCTGACGGGCGGCACCTCGCGCGTGCCCCTCGTCGTGCGAGCCCTCTCCGACCGACTTCCGAACGCGAGCATCCGGCGCCTCAAGAGCTTTCATTCGGTCGTCACCGGCCTCGCGCGCCGGGCCCGCGAGATCGCGCGCGGCGACGCTTGAGGCACGAGGCGAGGCCGGCGACCATGGCCGGCCCATGAAGCTCTACCACGCACCCATGACCCGCTCGGGACGCGTCCGCTGGCTCCTCGGAGAGCTCGGCGAGGCGTACGAGCTCGCCCCCGTCAACGTCTACGTCGGTGAAGGCCGGAAGCCCGAGTACCGAGCCATCCATCCGCACGGCTACGTGCCCGCCCTCGAGATCGAAGGCCAGACGATGGTCGAGTCCTCGGCGATGTGCCTCTACCTCGCCGATCGCCACATCGACAAAGGCCTGGCGCCGGCGTTTCAGAGCCCCCTTCGCGCGCCCTACTACCAGTTCATGGTCTACATGCCTGCGACCTGCGATCCGCAGCTCGAGGCCATCCTCTTTCACACCAAGTTCCTCCCGGAAGAGAAGCGCATCCCGGCGCTCGTCGAGCAGGCCAAGAAGAAGTGGGCGGTAGCGGAGCGCTTCCTCGCCAAGGCCCTCGGCGATCGTCAGTACCTGGTCGGCGACTCTTTCACCGCGGCCGATGTGCTCCTCGGAACCACCTTGGCCTGGGCGAAGTTCGCGGGCGCCGCCGGCGACGACCCCAAGCTCGCCGCCTACCTCGAGCGGATGGCCGAACGGCCCGCGTTCAAGACGGCACACGCCGACTAAAACGCTCTTTCGTTGTCACGACCGGGGGGGACGCCGCCACTCTGCCAGGACCATCATGATGCCCGCCCGCTGCGCTTCACTTCTTCGCAAGACCATCCTCGTCTCTCTCGGAGTCACGCTCGCGGCGTGCGGAGCGAAGAGCAGCAAGCTCGGCGTCGACAAGCCGCCCCCGGCGGCGACCGCCTCGGCGACCGCCAAGACGACGCCGCCACCGACGGCCACGGCGACTGCCGTCGCGGCCCCGGACAAGCCCGCCGAGCCGGCGGCCCAAGCCGACATCGACGTCGCGGTGTCGAGGCCGGTCGTCGCCGCCGACAAGGAGGAAGAGATCTTCGTACGCGTCCGGGTGAAGGGTCTTCCCCTCGTCGAGAAGTCGCGACCGCCGATCAACATCTCGCTCGTCGTCGACGCGTCCGGGTCGATGGATGGCGAGGGCATCAAACAAGCGCGCGCCGCATGCAGCGCCCTCGTCGACGCGCTCTCGGAAGGCGACGCGCTCTCGATCGTGACCTACGGCTCGAAGCCCAAGGTGATCGTGTCGTCGGTGAAGATCACCAAAGAGACGCGCGCGTCTTCGAAGAAGGCGATCGAGAACATCGCCGCGGACGGCACCACCGACATGGCGGGCGGCCTCCGCGTCGGGCTCGAGCAGCTCCGCGAGCACATGAAGGCAGACGGCATCAACCGCATCGTGCTCGTCGGCGACGGCGTTCCGAACGACGCGCCGTCCGTGCTCGCCGTCGCAGATCAAGCGCGCGCGCAGCGCGTCCCGGTGACGTCGCTCGGTCTCGGCCCGGAGTTCGACGAGACGCTCATGGCTTCGATCGCCCAGCGCTCCGGTGGAACGTTCACCTTCATCGAAGACGCATCCCGCGTGACCAAGGTCTTCCAGGATCAGATCGCGAAGATGAACCGCCTGGTCGCGCGCAACACCTGGGTCGAGATTACCGGCGGCCCGGGCGTGTCGATCGTGGAGACCTTCGGCCTGCCGATCGTAGGACGCACGGGGCGCATCCACATCGGCGACCTGACCGAGGGCCAGGTCCGCGACACCATCATGCGCGTCAAGCTGAAGGGCCACCGAGACGGCACCAAGGTCGAGGTGTTCGACGCCGTCGTTCACTACAACCTTCCCGCGGGTGGCAACGTGCTCACCGCGAGCAAGTTCACCTCGGTCCGTTCGTCGTCGAACCCCGACGCGCTCGAGGAAGCCAACAAGGACGTCGAGCACGAAGCGACGAAGCTGCGCGTCGCCGACGGCATCGTGCGGGCCATCGGCCTCGCCCGAGGCGGCGATCTGAACGGCGCGCGCAAGCTGCTCGAGGTCACCAGCAAGTTCGCCCAAGAAGGCTCGAAGCGCTTCGAAGACGCCGAGCTCAAGGGCAAGGTCGACGAGATCTCGAAGCTCAAAAAGACGCTCCACACGCTCCTCCCTCGGCCGCAGCCTGCGATCCTCGGCGGGCTCGGCGCCGGCAGGTCCGCCAAGCCGGCTGCGACCTTCCACGACGCGACCCCTGCGGAAGCGATGAGCCTCAGGAGCACGCACAGCGGCGCGATGAAGGCGCTGCAAGGCGAGTAGAACCAGGGTATGCCTCTAGACCATGAGCTTGGCTCGTTGGCTTGGGGCCTTCTTCGCCGTCGGTTTCGCGCTGACCCCTGGGTGCGGTGACGACGCCGCGACCGGTGGCGGCGGCTCGAACGCCAGCACCGGCTCGTCGGCAACACAGGTGCCCGTCAAACCGGAGGGCGGCATTCCGATCCTCGGTTCGGATTGCGACGCCCTCGTCCCGACGATCTGCGGCCTCCCGTTTCCGTCGAACGTCTACCTCGCCGACGATCCGACAGGCAGAAACCCGTCCGGCAAGTCGGTCCGGATCGGCGCGACGACGATGCCGGCCAACAAGGACGGCCAGCACGTTCCGCCGGAGATCTTCCACGACCACGACGGCTTCTCTCCAGGCCAGGCGATCATGACGCACTTCCCCGCGGCGGTGACCGACGGGTGCGCCACGCCGTACGACATCGAAAGATCGCTCGACCCGGACTCGCCTACCGTCCTCATCGAGGCGGACACGCTCCGGCGGGTCCCGCACTGGGTCGACCTCGACATGTCGACCGAGGACGACGGCCTCGAAGGCCGCCCCGACAGGCGCCTGTTCATGATTCGTCCCGCCGAGCGCCTCCGCGACGGAGCACGGTACGTCGTCGGCATCCGCGGCATCCGCAATCGTGACGGTAATGTCATTCCACCGACGCGCGTCTTCGACGCGCTCCGGCAGACGTACATCCTCGATGACGGGACCGACGTCGAGAAGTGGACCGTCTACGCCCGCCGCGGCCTCTACAGCGAGATCTTCGCCAAGCTCGAGCTCGCCGGCGTGCCGCGCCAGGACCTGCAGATCGCCTGGGATTTCACGACCGCGACCAAGGAGAACAACACCCGCTACATGGTAGAGATGCGCGACCTCGCGCTCGAAGAGGTCGGCGCCGACGGTCCGACGTTCGAGGTCGTGTCCGTCGAGGAATTTCCGACCGAGCAGGATCACCCCGAGCTCCTCCGCCGGCTCGAGGTACGGATGACGGTTCCTCTCTACCTGACCGCTGCCTCGTCGGGCCCGCCCGGCGAGACGCTCGACCGCCTGGTCCTCGACGAGGAGGGCAAGGTCACGCGCAACAGGACGACGCTTTCGATGCAGCAGGACGTGATGATCCTCGTCCCGCGCAGCGTGCTCGGCGGCGCCAAGCACGGCCTCTTGCAGAACGGTCACGGTCTCTTCGGCGACCGGCACGAGGGCCGGAACGGCTACCTCGCACGCGCGGCGAACGGCCAATCGTTCATCGCGTTCGCCACCAACTACTTCGGCTTCGACGAGGACTCGGTCCCGCTTGCCAGCGAGACGTTGCTCGGTCGCTACGACGGCATCAAGTCGTTCACCGAACGGCAGATCCAAGGCATGGTGAACCAGCTCCTCGCGATGCGAATGATGAAAGGCCGCATCGCGAGCGCCGGGATCCCCGACGGCGCCGGCGGGTTCTTGATCGATCCGGCTTGGATCGACAGCTCGGTCGCCGCCTATCGCGGCGACAGCCAAGGCGGGATCATGGGCGCGACGTACATGGCCGTCACGACCGACGTCACCCGCGGTCTCTTGGGCGAGCCGGGGACGCCGTACAACATGATCCTGAACCGCAGCGTCGACTGGCCGCAGTACGCCGCGCTCCTCGGCGCGGCGCTCGACCACGACGGGGCCGCGATCCAGCAGGTGCTCGGTCTGTTCCAGCTCGCGTGGGACCGCTCGGAGCCGATGGGCTTCGCACCGTACATCGAGAAGGACCTCTTGCCCGGGAACACCGAGCCGCACCACGTCCTCCTTCACGTCGCGCGCGGCGACCATCAGGTCAGCTCGTTCGGCGCGCACATCCTCGCGCGCGCCATCGGCGCCAAACAGCTCGCGTCGGACGATCCCGATCAGCCCGTCTGGGAACCGATCTTCGGGCTCGAGCAGGTCTCGGCCCCGCAGACCGATACGTCGGTGCTGATCGAGTACGACTTCGGCCTGCCGCCCAACCCGGCCGAGAACATCCCCAACGCCTCGGGTTGCGACCCGCACGATCGCGTGCGCGATCTGCAGCCCTCGTACGACCAGCAGGGTATCTTCTTCCGGACGGGCGAGATCACCTGGACATGCGACGGAGCATGCAACTGTGACGACACGCTCTCCGACGTGAACGAGGAGCCCCGCTGTCGCGAGACGTTCGCTGACCAGTGCAGGTAACCGCTGCCACCCGAGGATGTGTCGAGGCGTAGCGCCTCGGGCGCGGCATCCCGCCTCAGCACAGTCGACCCGTCGAGTTGCTCGTTTGGCGCCAAACCCGCCAGGCGCAACTCTTGCGACATTCCCACCTCACCGTCGCGGCTTCGTCACCCGCGTGGACGATTCCCTGGGGGAGGGAAGAGGAGCGCCATGCAACCAGGTCTTCGACCGTGCAATCGCTGTGGTTCGGGGGAGTTCGCTCGATCGCGAAAGCGGCACTGGGAGCGCGCGCTGACGTGGACCGGGCTCTCTCCTTACCGGTGCCTCGGTTGCGACGCGCGCTGCTACCGCTTCGCGACCGCGACCGTCCAGCCCATCCGTGTGCCTGCGCTTCAGCCGCGCCGAGCTCCGCACGCGAACGTCTGAACAGCTCGCCAAAGGTCGTCGAGCCCGGGGTAGCATGCCCGCTTCCGACCCATGGCCGACGACAAAGAAGACGAAGAAGACGCACCGCTGGCGATTGTCACGACGGTGCGTGACCTCGCGAAGTGGATGCCCGCCGGCATTGCCGAGACGTACGGCACGCGGCCCGCTTGGTTCCTCCTCGAAATGGACGCGGAGCTCGTGACCATCTTCGAGCAGATCCCCGAGGATCCGATGCCCAAGGGGAAGGTCGAAGCGCTCCTCACCGGGCTTCGAGCTTTTGCTACGGAGCGCAACACCGAGCTCCAGACGGTCCTCGGCCCGACGGACGGAATTTCCTTCGGGTTCCACGTCGACGCCCCGCTCGATCGCGTGATCGAAGCGTTGGAGGAGGACGGCTTCGTGGTGCTCGAAGCCATCAAGGACGGCGAGATCGTCCTCGACGACGACGAGACCTCGTAGGCGATGGCGAAGCGCGACAAAGCCGCCCTCCATAGGGGCCTCGTCGCGTCGCTCACCGAGACGCGCGATCGGCTCGTGGCGGCCCAGCGCTTGAGCCAAGAAGGGGTGACCCACGAGGACGCTCGCGCCGAAGGCGACAAGGACATGCGCGCGACGGAGGCGTCCTACGTCGCGCGCGGTCAGGCGATGCGGGTCGAAGCGCTGGAGTCGGATCTCGCGCGCGTCGTCGCGATGAAGGTGCGCAAGTTCAAGCCCGAGGAGCCGATCGCGCTCTCCGCGGTC
>JBGTSH010000429.1:0-7638 GCA_041940405.1 Polyangiaceae bacterium | reverse complement strand
GCGCACGTTGCCGGGCCAGTCGTAGCGACCCATCGCGAAGCGAGCGGCTCGCGAGAGCTTCGGCGGATCGGTGCCGTGTCGCGACGACAGCTCGCTGAGAAAATGCGAGACCAAGAGCGGGATGTCGACGCGGCGCTCGCGCAGCGGCGGCACGTTCAGCGTGATGCCCTGGATGCGATAGAAGAGATCCGCGCGGAAGCGGCCCGCACGAACCTCGCTCTCCAGCGGCCGGAGCGTCGCGACGACGAGGCGCACGTCGGCTTCGATCTTGGCGGCGCCGCCCACCCGCATGAAGCGACGGTTCTCGAGGAAGCGCAGCAGCTTCGCTTGCATGGGGAACGGCATCTCGCCGAGCTCGTCGAGGAGCAGCGTGCCGCCCTGTGCAGCTTCGATCTTGCCGCGTGCGCGCTCGTTGGCGCCGGTGAACGCACCGCGCTCGTGACCGAAGAGCTCGCTCTCGAAGAGGGCGTCGGGAATGGCGGCGCAGTTGATCGGGACGAACGGGGCCGCGCGCCGGCGAGAGAGCTCGTGCACGCGGCGCGCGAGGACCTCCTTGCCGACACCGCTCTCCCCGATCAGCGTGACGATCACGTCCTTTGTCGCCACCGTGCGCAGCGTCTGGTCCAGACGCCGCATCGCGACCGAGCGCATGATCGGCTCGTAAACTACGTCAATTTGTCGCGATTGCCGGGGCACTCTGCAACTAGCTAGCACATTTCGTCGCGAATGCGAGGAGCGCCTCGTCCGGCGGGCTGACGCGCCGCTGGCGCGCCGAGAAACGAGGCGGCACGACGCTTGCGACGCCGCCGGCCCTCGTGTCTGACTGGCAGAGCTTTCCCGGCAGGAGAAACGTCGCGCTCGAGCGTTGGGTGAACGAAGTCGCGTCGCACGCGACGCCGGCTGCGATTCGCTTCGCCGGGCCCGAGCCTGGACGAACCATCGCGCGCGATCCGGAGACGGGACACTTCGACGCGGTCGAATACGTGTCCGTGGCCCGGCCGCAGGACAGTGGGCCGCTCAACCGATGGATCGGTCGCGCGGCAGCGGAAGAGCGCGTTTGGCGCCACCTCAAGGGCAGCATGCGCGGGCGGACCATGTTCGTCGTTCCTTACCTCCTCGGAAGACCTGGCGGCTACTTGAGCCGCGTCGGCGTAGAGCTCACCGACAGCCCGTATGCCGCCGCGATGCTGCGCGAGCGGCTGTGGACCGGATCGGCGGTCTACGAGTCGCTCGGCGACACGAGCTTCTTCGCTCGCCTGATCCACACCCGGAAGAAGCTCTCGGAGGGTGAGCCTACGATCGTCTCTTTCCCGGAGACGCAAGAGGTCTGGAGCATCGGCTCCGACGATCCCCGATCCGCGCTGCTCCCGATCCGGTCTCACGCGCTTCATCTCGCGTCGCAACACGCGCTGAACGAGGGCTGGTTGGCCGTGCGGGGGAGCATCGTCACCGTCGAGTCTTCCGGTGGCTCGAAGATCCGGCTGGTGATCGCCGGCGACGGGGTGACGCCGCAGGGAGAGCTCGTGGATCCGACGTTCGGCTGCCGAGCCGAGACCGCGGCGACCGCAGCCTGCTTCGTCCACATCGGTCGCGACGGCAAGCTCTGGGCGGCTCCCGCCGAGCGAGAGGGTTCGGGCGTCGAAATGGCGAGCCGCGAGCTGCCCGTGGCCGGGTTCGTATTCACCACCCGCCGCTCGCGGGTTGCTCCTCTCGTACTCGAGGCGAACACGTGGCGGCATGGGATCTATCTCGCCGCGTCGCTTCTGACCGAAAGAGCGCGCTCACCCGCTGGGCCCGAGGTCCTCGCGCACGACCCGCTCTGTATGGGTCGCGATTGCGGGGTTCATATCGGTGATTACCTCGATCATTGGCTCTCGATCGGGAGGCAACTGGCCGAATCGCCGCGCGTCTTCTTCGCGAACACGGCTCGCCTCGCCGCCTCGCCGGCGCGCTGGCCGGATGGTGCCGCCAATCTGCGCCTCCTCGCGTGGATTCATGGCCGAATCGAAGGAACCGCGCCCGGGTTGCGAACCCCCATTGGTGTGGTTCCGACGCCGGGCGCGATCGACGCCGGCGGCCTCGGATTGGCTCCCGGCGAGCTCGACCGCCTCGTTGCTCCAGATGGTGGCGAGTGGGTGCGCGAGATCGAGCGCGTCGGCAGCTTCTTCTCTCAGCTCGGGAGCCGGCTGCCAAAAGCTCTGCGCGCCGAGCATCGGGCCCTCGTCGCGCGACTCGAAACATCCATCCATTGACGACACGATGCCCGACGGTCAATCCGCCAACCCGGTTTCGCGAATCGCCACGGCGCTTCGCCTCGGAATGCCCCTGGACGATCGCGACTTCGACGCACTCTTGCCGCGCGAGCTGCGGCTCGCGTCGAGTCGCTTCTGGACGCCGATCTCGGTCGTGAGGGTCGTGCTCGATTGGATCCGGGACGAGCCCGTCGAGCGGATCCTCGACGTGGGATCGGGACCAGGAAAGTTCTGCGTCGCGGGGGCGCTCGGCTCCGCTCGATGTTTCGTGGGTATCGAACACCGGCAGAGCCTCTGCGACGCGGCTCGGGATCTCGCCGAGCGAACGGGAGCGACCGATCGAACGACGTTCCTTCAACGCCGGGTGTCCGCTGACGATGTGGCAGCGTTCGACGCGGTCTACCTCTTCAACCCGTTCGGCGAAAACCTGTTCGATAGAGGAGAGCGGCTCGACGAGAGCGTCGAGCTCGGTGAGGAGCGGTTCCGCACCGACGTAGGGATGGTCGAAGAGGGCCTCGCGGGGATGCGAACCGGCGGGCTGCTCTTCACCTACCACGGCTTCGGGGGCCGCGTTCCGAGCACCTTTACGCCCGTCCGATCGGCGTTCGGAAGGAGTGACGTCGTCCGCATGTGGCGGAAAGTATCGGACGCTTGGGACGGCGGGTTCTGGCTCGAGCTGGACCGCGGGCGGGTCCATCTCGTATCCCCTCCATGAGCTCCGGCTGTCCGAGCTCAGCCTTCGAGCACGTCGAAAGCGATACTTGGTGTCACTTATCGGCGTTCGTCGCTTGTAAAAATGCGACAATTTGTCGTGTTCGAGGCGGTGGGCCCCTCATGCGGTAGTCGCACCGCGTTTCGGCGCGGCTTTCATGGTGGAACATCGCTTGCGTGGACCGCGCTTCACCGCATGGAGGAGCCTCGTTCCGCCTTCGATCTGGGCGTCGCCGTCGTCGCCGAGAACCCCGAGACCGTCGATGGTCTCGCGGACTATCTGCACCGCTCTGGCGTGCCCACCAGAGGCTCGTGCACCGTCGACCAGCTTCCCGATCTGGCGTCGAGCGCGGTGGCCGTCGTGCTGTTTCCCGACGAATTCCGCACCGACGAGATGCTCGCGGCCATTTTGCGGTTGCGCGCCACGCAACCGAGCTTGCTCATCTTGCTGATCACGCGGGACCCGCACCGCTTCGGGTCGGCGATTCGAGGTGACGGAAAGTCGATTCCGCCGGTCGTCCTGCCCAAACCGTCGTTCGGGTGGACCATCCTCGATGCGTTACGTGACCACGTCATCGACCTGGCGGACCGAGCATGACGGCGCCACGCGACGACGTAGGAGCGTCCGGCTCGTGGCTCCAGCCGATTCTGGAGGAGGCCGCCCACCTGTTGCCGGCGCAGGCGCCGCTCGAGGTCTTCGTCCATCACAACCCGCTCCACGCGTTCCAGGCGTCTCCCTTCGCCGACGCGGTGGCGCGAGCCGAGGCAACCCTCGGCGCGCGCGGTTATCTCCGAGAGGAGGAGTACCGCGACGCGTTCCGCACGGGGCGAATCGGCGACGCCGACCTGAGGGCGGCGCTCGCGGCCGCCCTCGACGAGAGCGAGCCGACCGTCACGACCGCCGCGATCCCGAACGACTTGGAGCTCGCGCGCGAGATCCTCGTGCATGGGATCGACGCGGAGAGCGGTCCGCGGCTCGCGTGGCTCCTCGACGAGCATCGGGCCGCGACGCGCTTCGCAGGCAGCGTCGCGGCGTTTGCCAGGGACCGCATCGTGCGCGAGACGGCGACGTTTCTGCGGCGAGAGCTCGACGCGCGCCCCTCCGCCGAGCTCGTCGCGCTGCTGACCGGCCCGGGCGACGAAGCGCATCTGGCGTCGACCTTCGAGGAGCGGTTCGGCCGGCGGGCGTCTGCCGCGAGCATTCGAGCGATCCTTCAACGGGCCCCCGAGCTCGCTGCCGTGGCGTGCCTCTGGGAAGCGGCCCGGCGCGTCTGCCGCCGGACCGCAGTCGCCGCGCGTCGGCGCTCGGTGCCCGAGGACGTCGCGTCGCTCCTGCCGAGAGACGCCGTCCTTCGTGTTACGGGCGACGATCCTGACAATCTCGTCGTCCCCATCCTGACCACGTTTGCCGCTGCGTTCTTGGATCGCGGCCAATCGCATTGGTCGATGCCGGATCGCGAAGAAGGCTTCTTCGTCGCGTTCCGCCGCGTCCTCGGCGCGGGCCACGCCATTCGACCGGCTTGGCAGAGCGAGCTGGGCACCTTGCTCCGGCGCTGGGAGGCGACGCATGTCGGCTCCGAGGAAGTCGTCGCAAGCGTGATGGAGGACCTCGGCATCGGACCGAGCCAGCGGGCCGGGTTCCTTCGCGACACGCTGCTGCGATTGCCGGGATGGGCCGGCATGTTCCGGCGACTCGAGCAGGCACCCGCAGGCAGCAGTCGGTCCGCGCCCCGGATACGGCTCGTGGACTTCCTGGCGGTGCGATTGTGCCTCGACCGGCTCGCCCTGGCAGAGATCGGCCGTCGCCTCGCACACACCGGTGCACTCCGAAACCTGCGCTCCTACTGCGCCGCTCTTCCGAGCATCTCCAAGCCCGAGCCGCCGGGCGATCACGACGATGCTTGGCCGCTCTTTCTGCTTTCGCAGCACATCGGCCTCGCCGGTCCGGATCTCGTGCGGATGACCGACGCCGAAGTGACGTCGTTGCTTCGAAGGCTCCGCTCGTTGCGCGGAGCGGCTCGTCTTCCCATTTGGCACGACGCCTACGAGCGGCACTACCGTGACCGTCTGCTGGGCGCGATCGTCGCCAGGCGGGCCGAGCCGGTGAGGGTCGAAGCCCCGCGCCTCCAGATGATGTTCTGTCTGGACGAGCGCATGGAGTCGTTTCGCCGCCACCTCGAAGAGCTGGCACCCGACACCGCGACCTACGGTGTCGCGGGGTTCTTCAACCTCGCGATCGCCTACCAAGGGCTCGACGATCCATCCACGTTCCCGCTTTGCCCGGTCGTCCTGACGCCCCACCACAAGGTCGCCGAGGAGCCGCTCTCGGATCACGCGCCGCTGGCCGAGGCACGGCGGCGGCGCCGACAAAGCCTCACGTTCATGTCGCAGCGCTTCGACACGGCTTCCCGGTCCATCTTCTGGGGAGCGGTGGTGACGGCGATAGCAGGCGTCCTTGCCGCGCTCCCGCTGCTCGCTGCCGTATTCATGCCTTGGGTCGCCGGCAGGCTGCGAAAGAAGGTCGCGAGCTGGGTCGTGCCTGCGCCGCGCACGCGGCTCTCCGGTACGCGCGCCGACGTCGATGAAGCTCAGTCGCTCTCGCTCGGCTTCCTGACGCGCGAGAAGGCGGAGCGCGTGGCGACGCTGCTCGAGAACGTCGGCCTCACCTCGGGCTTTGCTCGGTTGGTCGTCCTCTTGGGACACGACTCGACGAGCACGAACAACCCGCACCTCGCGGCCTATTCGTGCGGCGCGTGCGGCGGTCGCAGCGGTGGTCCGAACGCTCGACTCTTCGCTCAAATGGCCAACCGAAGCGAGGTGCGCGCGCTGCTTCGTGATCGCGGCATCGACATTCCTGCGACGACCTGGTTCATCGGAGGGGAGCACGACACCTGCGCGGACACCGTCAGGCTCTTCGACCTGGACGAGGTGCCGGCGAGCTTCCTGGCAGAGGTCGAGTACGTGGAGCAGTTGCTCGAGCGCGGGCTCGGTAGGCAGGCCCACGAACGTTGCCGGAGGTTCGCATCGGCTCCGCGCCGTCCGTCGTTCGACGAGGCGCTGCGGCACGTCGAAGCTCGCTCGTACGACTTGAGCCAGGCGCGGCCGGAGCTCGGCCACGCGACCAACGCGGCATGCATCGTCGGGCGGCGCGATCTCACGCGTGGCCTCTTCCTCGACCGGCGAGCCTTCCTGGTCTCCTACGACCCGACCGGCGATCATGACGGATCTGTTCTCGAACGCACCCTCTTGGCTGTCGGTCCGGTCTGCGCCGGCATCAACCTGGAGTACTTCTTCTCGACGACCGATAGTGAGCGGTTCGGCGCGGGCACCAAGCTGCCGCACAACGTGACGGGGCTCATCGGCGTGATGAACGGCTCGTTGAGCGATCTCCGAACCGGCCTGCCACGGCAGATGATCGAGATTCACGAGCCGGTCCGGCTTCAGCTCGTCATCGAGGCCACGGCGGCCACGATCAACGCCGTGCTCGAGCGCCAGCCCTCGATCCGAGAGCTCGTCGAGAACGAGTGGGTGCACGTCGTGGCGCTCGACCCGAACGACGGATCGGTCCTGGTGTGGTCCCCCACCACGCGGTTTCGGCCCTGGTCGTCGGTGCACACGTCGCTCCCGCGCGCTGCCTCGTCTACCGCTTGGTATGCCGGCCACGAGGGCCTCCTCTCGCCGGCGCTGATCGATACCGGCACATCCTTCGAGGAGGTCGGCGGTGTGGTCTGACGTGGCCGTAGCCTTCGCGGCGGCTTGGCCGGCGATCGGAGCGCTCATGCTCGGCGCGCTCGTCGGGCTAGCCCGCAAGCCGTCCGAGCGCGCCGTCGCGGTCATCACGACGACCGCGCTGGTGCTCTCGTTCGCTTGCTCTTGCTTCGGTGCACTGAGGTGGGCCGCCAATCTCTTTCGACCCGTCGATGTCCGGGTCGGCCATTGGTACCAAGCAGGAGACGCGAGCTACGAGCTGGTGTTCCTCTTGGATGCGCGCTCGGTGCCAATCTCGCTCACCGCTTCGGTGCTGCTCCTGGCGACGTGCAAGTTCTCCATCAACTACTTGCACCGCGAGACGGGCTTCGTCCGCTTCTTTGCGCTCGTCCTCACCTTCGGCGCGGGGATCCAGCTGCTCTTGCTCGGCGGAAGCGTCGAGCTCCTCTTCGCGGGGTGGGAGCTCGTCGGCATGACGTCGGTGCTGCTGGTCGGCTTCTTCCACGACCGGATCGTGCCCGTTCGGGCAGCAATCCGCCTGCTGGTCACCTATCGGCTCTGCGACGTCGGGCTGGTGCTCGCGGCGCTCCTGCTTCATGAGAGGGTGCATTCGACGGTGTTCGTGACGGTGCTCGGCGCGAGCGCGGGTGCAGCTGGGGCGTTCGTCGTGTTGGGGTTCCTGCTCTCCGCGATGGGCAAGTCCGCACAGTTTCCCGTGGGTGGCTGGCTGCCGCGCGCAATGGAGGGACCCACCGCCTCGAGCGCGATCTTCTACGGCGGCCTCTCGGTGCACGCCGGCGTCTATCTGATGGCCCGGATCGAACCGCTCTACGCCGGCTCACCGCTCCTCAGGCTCTTGATCGTCGGTGTCGGGCTTCAAGTGTTCGCGCACTTCCTCGGCCGACCAGACGAACTCGCTGTCGGCGCCGCGTTCCACCCAGTCTCGCGTCGCGTCGGCGAAGGCCGT
>JBGTSH010000428.1:0-7715 GCA_041940405.1 Polyangiaceae bacterium | reverse complement strand
TGCCGCTCGAGCTCCAGCCGAAGCTCCTGCGCGCGCTCGAGCGCTTCGAGGTCCGGCGGGTCGGTTCGAACGCTCCGCGCCGGGTCGATGTGCGTGTCGTGGCCGCGACCAACCGCAACTTGGCGGAAGAGGTGGCCAACAAGCGCTTCCGCGAGGACCTCTACTACCGGCTCGCGGTCGTACGCGTCGCATTGCCGCCGCTGCGCGAGCGCCCCGACGACATCCCCCTGCTGGTTCAGCGGTTCACGCGCGACCTCGCCGACCGAGGCCGCGCCGTCACACCCCTCTCGGACCGCGCGCTGAAGGGTCTGATGAGCCAGGCGTGGCCGGGCAACGTCCGCGAGCTGAAGAACGCAGTCACGCGGGCGCTGTCGCACGGGACGACGGGCAACCCGGCGCCTGTGGGACCGCCCGGGCCCGTCGTCACCGCCAAGATCGATCTGTCGGTCCCGCTGAAAGAGGCGCGCGAGAAGCTCTGTGACGACTTCGAAGAGGCCTACCTTCGCCAGGCGCTCTCGGAGACCGGCGGCAACGTCTCGCACGCTGCGCGTCTGGCAGGGGTCAACCGCAAGTTCATTCAGCGCGCCGTCCAGCGCTTCCGTCTGCGGGCGAACGACGACGGCGAAACGGATTGATCGTCACACGCTCTTTGCGAGAGGGAGAGGCCCGGCCCTCTCGTATACTGGCTTTCGTCCCAATGCGTTCCGAACGCCGCCAGCCGCAGGGGAAGGTCGGCCGCTATGCGATCCAAGGAGAGATCGCGACAGGCGGCATGGCGACCGTCCACTATGGCAGGCTGCTGGGTCCCGGCGGCTTCACGCGCGGGGTCGCGATCAAGCGGCTGCATCCGCAGTTCGCCAAGGACCCGCACTTCGTGGCGATGTTCCTGGACGAGGCGCGCCTCGCGTCGCGCATCCTGCACCCGAACGTCGTCCCGATCCTCGACGTCGTCGCCGACGAGGGCGAGCTCTTCCTGGTGATGGAGTTCGTTCCGGGCGAAGCAATCTCGAAGCTCTTCCGAAAGACCCCCGAAGGGGTGCCTGCTTCGATCGCGAGCTCGATAGGCGTCGGCATGCTCGAGGGGCTCCACGCGGCGCACGAAGCTCGCGGCGACGACGGTGAGGCGCTCTCGATCGTCCATCGCGACGTCTCGCCGCAGAACGTCCTCATCGGATCCGACGGCGTCGCGCGCCTCATCGATTTCGGCGTCGCCAAAGCGGTCGGCAATGCGTCGGCGACGCGCGACGGACAGATCAAGGGCAAGGTCGCCTACATGGCCCCGGAGCAGATCCGCTGCGAGCCGGTGGATCGACGCGCCGACATCTACGCCGCGAGCGTCGTCTTGTGGGAGCTGATCACCGGCAAGCGCTACTTCGACGAGGCAGGCTCGGACGCCGCGGTCGTCTTGCGCACGCTCACCAAAGAGCCCGTCGCGCCCAGCAAGGTCCGGCCCGAGGTCACGCCCGAGCTCGACGCGGTGATCTTGAAGGGTGTCTCCAGAGATCCTGCGGAGCGGTACGCGACCGCGCGTGAGATGGCGCAGGCGCTCGAGAAGGTCTCGCCGCCCGCGGCCGCGCGTGACGTCGCGCGTTGGGTCGACGCCAAGGCAGGCGACGCGCTGCGCTTTCGGGCCCATCAGTTCTCGAGCTTCGATCATTCGATCGCGACCGAGCTGCCGGGAAGGAGCTCGCTCTCGAAGCCCCCGCCGCCGGACGACTCCGGCAAGACGCCGCCGACTGCAACTGGCGTGCCGTCGCCGGCCGCTTCCGAAGGGGACAAGCCGGCACCCGCTTCGGCCAAGACCGCAGAGGCTACGCCCGCGAGCGTGCCGTCCGCCGAGCGTTCGGCGGATCCGGCAATCCTCGAAGCGGAGTTCGCCGCGCCGCCGCGCCGCTCGAGGACGGTCTTCGTCGCCGTCCCCGCGCTCCTGGTCGCGGGCGTTCTCGGGTTCTTGCTCGCTCGCATGGTGCCGTCCCAAGCGCAGCAGCCCGAGCGCGCCCCCGCCGCAGAGCCCACGACGTTGAAGCAGCCCGAGCCGGCGGTGTCGGCCGTTGCGAGCGCGCCCGTCGCTCCGCCTGCTGCTTCCAGCGCACCGCAGGCCGCCGCGAGCGAAGCGCCCGTCGCGAGCGCCACCGCGAAACCGCGCAGCACGCCGCCCATCGCACCCCACGGCGGCGGTAGAGTCCCCCCGAGCTCGGGTGGTGGACCCAAGCCGGGCTGCAATCCCCCTTATCGGATCACCGCCGACGGCGTTCGCGAGTACAAACCCGAGTGTCTGTGAGACGTCTCTTCATCGGTTGTCTCGTCGTCCTGGGTCTCTCTCCCACGATGGACGCGTCCGCGCAGGACAAGCAGCCCACGTCGCAATGCATCGCGGCGCACGTCGAAGCGCAGCGCCTCCAAAAGAGCGCAAAGCTGCGCGAGGCGCGTGCGGCGCTCGTCCGCTGCTCGGATCCCGCATGCCCGACCGTCCTCGTACAGGAGTGCACCGAGCTCTTCTCGAAGCTCGACAGCGCGGTGCCGAGCTTGGTCTTCGTCGCGCGCGATCCCGACGGCAAAGATATCGCCGACGCGCGCGTGCTCGACGGCGGCACCCTGATTCTGGAGCGTCTCGACGGCAAAGCGATCGAGGTCGATCCCGGCGAGCACGTGTTCCGGATCGAGCGCGCCGGGCTTCCGCCTGTCGAACGCAAGCTCGTGGTGCGCGAAGGCGACAAGCTCCGCCGTGTCGAGGTCCAGCTCGGCGGCGTGAAGAAGGGGCCGGACAGCACCGAGACGGAGCGCGACGTGACGCCCGCTTTCTGGGTCGTCGGCGCAGCGGGCATCGCGGGGCTCGCGCTCTTCGGAGGGCTCGCCGGCGCCGGCCTCGCCAAGAAGAGCGACCTGGACGATCGCGGGTGCGCGCCCGGCTGCCCGACCGAAGACGTCGACGAAGTGCGCTCGCTCTTCCTCGGCGCGGACGTCTCGCTCGGCCTCGGTCTCACCGCGCTCGCGATCACGCCGATCCTGTGGTTCACGAGCCCGGAGGTCCCCGTTGCCTCTGTCGGCCAGGCCTGGATCGCGCCGCAGCTCTCGACGCAAGCAGCATCGATCGCCGTCGGAGGCTGGTGGTGAAGCACGCTGTCGCGATAGTCGCGATCTTCTGCGTGGGCTGCTCGGTGGTCTACGATCTGCGCGAGTACGACGAGGGAACAGGGCCCGGGTCGACGACCGGCGCGGGCACCGGTTCCAGCTCGACGGGAGCGTCCATGACGTCGAGCGGCGCGACCACCACATCCGGTGCCGGCGGCATGCTCGACTGCGGCATGTCGCCGGTTCCGACGGCCGACACCGTGGTCGAGACCTTCGACGCCGGGTACGGAGCGATGGTCGTGAGCGGGTCGTGCGTCTCCAACCAAGCCGGAGAGGCCGTGTTCGAGCCCGGCCCACCAGTCGACTACTGCTGGCTCGATTTCCCGGGTCCGCGGCGCCTGGCCTGCGGGTCGTTCAGCGTTCGGGTCAACGAGGCGACCATCTCCACGCTCGGCGCGCAGACGCTCTTCTACATGGACGACCTCGACAGCGGCCAGCGTCTTCACCTCCTCAAGGAGGGCGCCGGCTTTCAGCTCAGCCTGGCCGACGGGTCGGGGAGCGTGCCGTTCATCGACGACAACGCCAGCTACAACGAGTTCATCGACGTCTACTGGCGGATCCGCGGTGACGATCAAGGCAACATCGCCTTCGATACGTCAGAGGACGGCGTCATGTGGATCACCCGCGCCTTCGGGCCATCCCCTATCGCGCTCGAGAGCGTTCAGATCGCCATCGGCGCGGGCTCTCATCTAGGGCTGGGCATGAACGACGCCGGCCGAGCCCGGATGGACTGTCTCAACATCGCGCCCTGCGACTGACGGAAAGTCCGCGCTTTCCGCGCAGCGGCGGCGGAGGTACGTCGCCGCTGTGCTGTCTCCGAAGGATTTCTACGAAGCGCTGAACGCCGCCGGCGTGACGCTGTTCTGCGGCGTTCCCGACTCGCTCCTCAAGGACATCTGCGCCTACGTCACCGAGAAGACGCCGCGTGAGCGGAACATCATCACGGCCAACGAGGGCGGAGCGATCGCGCTCGCGATGGGTCACTACCTCGCGACGGGACAGGTGGGCCTCGTCTACCTGCAGAACTCCGGCCTCGGCAACACGGTGAACCCGATCACGTCGCTCGCGGATCCTGCGATCTACGGCGTGCCGATGCTCCTGCTCATCGGCTGGCGCGGCAGGCCGGGAGAGCACGACGAGCCGCAGCACGTACACATGGGCAAGGTCACGCTCGAGTCGCTCGCCGCGCTCGGCGTGCCCGCGAGCATCCTGCCGGATGAGATCGACGCCGCACGCGAGGCGGTCGAGACGTCGCTCCAACAAGCCCACGAGCGTCGTGGGCCGGTGGCCCTCGTCGTTCGAAAGGGGACCTTCGATGCCTATTCGCTCAAGGACGCAGCGTCGCCGTACGCCCTCACGCGAGAGGCGGCGATCGAGCGCTTCGTCGGCGCGCTGCCCGCGCGCGCTTGCGTCGTGTCCACCACCGGAATGCCTTCGCGTGAGCTCTTCGAAGTGCGCGAGAAGCGCAAGGAGGCGCACGACGGCGATCTCTTGATCGTCGGCGGCATGGGCCACGCATCGCAGATCGCCCTCGGTGTCGCACTCGCTCGTCCGACGCGCGATGTCTACTGCCTCGATGGCGACGGTGCTGTCATCATGCACATGGGCGGCCTGGCCACGATCGGAGAGCTCTCGCCGAAGAACTACAAGCACGTCGTCGTCAACAACGGCGCGCACGACAGCGTCGGCGGCCAGCCGACCGCCGGCTTCTCGGCCGACCTCTGCGCGGTCGCGCGGGCCTGCGGCTACAAGCGCGCGGTGAGCGTCTCTACGGCAGAGGACGTCGATCGCGAGTTGGCCAAGCTCCGTGACGAGCCCGGTCCAGCGCTCGTCGAGATCCGCGTAAAAAAAGGCGCTCGCAAAGATCTCGGACGGCCGACGCAGAGCCCGCAAGATCTCAAAGAGGCCTTTTCGAAGCACGCGCGAGTGGACTAGCGGTCGACTTCGAAGCGCGATCGGCATCGCGACGTCCGGGCATTTCGCCTGACGATGACCTCGCGCACCCCTTCGTTCGCCGGGCTCGTGCTCCTCCTCGCCGCGTGCCGCACCGATCTCGATCCGTCGGGCAGGTCGGGAGGCGTGGATGACGACGATGGCGCTCCGGCTCGAGACGGCAGCGGCGGCTTCGATGAATCGGCGTACGAGAAGCGCGGATACATCGACGTCTACGTGGGGTCGTACGAAGAAGAGGACGGCACGCTCCACACCATTTCGGCTGTCGAGGCCTTCTATCAAATCGGCCCGCGGAGACACGAGCTGGCGTCCTGCGTGACCGAAGAGCTGGCCTTCTGCACGATGGTGACGTGTGCCCCCGGGTCTCCGGAGGCCGCGCCGCATTCGTACGTTGCGGCTGGCGCCATTCGCGTCACCGGCGACTCGGAAGAGGTCACGCTGACGGCCGACCCCGACAGCTACAAGGAAACCTATTCGGATCTGGTGCTCTTCACCGATGGCGACGAGGTCACGGCGCTGGTTTCGGGCAGCAGCGAGGTGCCGGCGCACGACATCGGTGTGGTCGCGCCGTTCACTCCGATCGTCCCGGATCCTACGGAGCCTCCTTCGGTCGATCGTAGCGAGCCGTTCACGGTGACCTGGACGGGCGGCAGCGGTGAGGTGCTCCTCACCTTGCGAGGCAGTGCCCTGGATGGCGTGAGCGGTGCGACCATCACCTGCGGGTTCAACGCCGAGGACGGCTCGGGGACGATTCCCCCCGAGGTCCTCGGCCGTCTGTATCCGAGCTTTGGTACGAGGCTGACCGCGACGGTCGAGACCAAGAGCTCGATCGCCATCGCTGACTACCTGGTGACCATGAGAGCGTGGACCCCGGTGCGCACCCCGACCAAGGCGGTGTTCGATGTACCGATCTTTCTCGAGTGAGGCTGCGGTTCCGAGCCCGCAGAGGGCTGCGCCTCGAAGGAGATCTGAGCTCCGCTCGCACGGGCTGTCCGTCACCGGGACCGGTGTAGTCTTGCGGCGTGCCGCCCTCTTTCATCCCCATCATCGTCTTCATCGGCGTCGTGGCGCTCTTCATGGGTGGCGCCTTCGTCCTCATGCTGGGGGCCTATCGCAAAGTCCCCTCGGGCAAGGCGCTGATCGTCGACAGGATGGGGAAGGGGCGGACGGTGTCGCTCACGAGCGCGGTCGTCTATCCGCGGCTCAACAGCGCCGAGCTGGTCGACCTGACGGCGAAGACGATTCGAATCGAGCGCGGACCGAAGAACCCGCTCGTGACGCGCGACGGTGTCTTCATGCATGCCACGGCGAACTTCGTCGTTCGGATCAGCCGCAACGAGGACGACATCCTCAAGGTAGCAGAGACGTTCGGTGTGGAGCGTGCGAACAGCCTGGAGTACGTGACCGAGCACTTCACGCCCCGCTTCGATCAGGCGCTCGAAGCTGTCTTCGGCGCGATGACCGCCGCCGACGTCATCAGCGAGCGGATGAAGCTCGTCGACCAGGTCATCGTCACGATCGGAGTGGATCTGAACGGTTTCTACCTCGACGACGTGGCCGTCCACGACGTCCTCCGCGACGACGCCTAGGCGCCCTACGGCCAATAACGCACATCGTGCTTCTGCCCAGGTCACGGGCATGCGAAAAGGCGGCGGAGATACATGCAGCTCCCCCGCCACGTCTTTCGCGAGTACGACATTCGAGGCGTCGCCGATCGCGACCTCACAAGCGAGCTCGTCCGAAGCGTCGCCCTCGCGTACGCGTCTCAGCTGACCGAAGAGCTCGGTCGCGCGCCGCGCGTGGCGCTCGGCCGTGACGGCCGGCTGTCGAGCCCTCGAATCTTCGAGGCGTTCTCGGGCGGGCTCCTCGATGCAGGGGCGAGCGTCGTCGACGTCGGCGTTGGACCGACGCCGCTCCTCTACTTCGCCGCGCATCACCTGGGCACCGATGGCGCGGTGCACGTGACCGGCAGCCACAACCCGGCCGAAGACAACGGCCTGAAGATGATGCGCGGCAAAGGCTCCTTCTTCGGCCGCGACATCCAAGCGCTTGCGGCGCGCATCGAAGCCGAAAGGCTGGTCTCCGACGCGACCCGCGGAGAGATGACGCAGAAGGACGTCTCCGACGCCTATGTCGACGCCGTCAAAGCGAGCATTCGCCCGCCTGGTCGGCATGACGTTCGCGTCGTGCTCGACGCAGGCAACGGCGCCGGGGGTCCGCTCGGCGTCAGGACGCTCGAGGCGCTCGGCTTCGAGGTCGATCCGCTGTTCTGCGACATCGATGGCCGCTTCCCGAACCACCACCCCGACCCGACGGTGCCGAAGAACCTCGAAGCGCTTCGCACGCGGGTACGCGAGACCGGCGCGACCCTCGGCATCGCCTTCGACGGCGACGGCGATCGCATCGGCGCCGTCGACGACAACGGCGAGATCATCTGGGGCGACAAGCTCATGATCCTCTTCTCGCGCGGCGTCCTCGCCGAGCATCCGGGCGCGACGATCCTCGGCGAAGTGAAATGCTCGGAGACGCTGTTCGCGGACATCCGCTCGCACGGCGGCCGTGCCCTCTACGCCAAGACCGGCCACTCGCTCATCAAGACGCGCATGAAAGAAGAGCACGCGCTCCTCGCC
>JBGTSH010000427.1:0-7722 GCA_041940405.1 Polyangiaceae bacterium | reverse complement strand
TCGAAGGACGCGGCGCGAGCGCTCGGGCGAGCGCCACGCGCTGGCGCTGTCCGCCCGAGAGCTGCGACGGATAGCGCTCTCCGAAGCCGCGGAGCTGGACCAGCTCGAGGAGCTCGTCCACTCGCTCGGTGATCTCGCGCTTCGGCAGCTTGCGGACCATCAGGCCGAACCCGATGTTGTCGCGCACCGTCATGTGCCGGAAGAGCGCATAGTGCTGGAACACGAAGCCGAGCGCGCGCTCTTGGACCGGCGCGCCGGTCACCTCGGCGTCACGGATGAAGACGCGCCCTTCGTCGGGCGCCTCGAGGCCGGCGACGATCCGAAGCACCGTCGACTTCCCGCCGCCGCTCGGGCCGAGGAGGGCGACGAACTCGCCCGAGTCCACGTCGAAGGAGACGCCGTCGACGGCGCGGTGACCCCCGAAGCTCTTTACGAGTCTCTCCGCGCGAATCATCCGGGGTGGGTATGTCTAACGTAACGGATGGTCCGCTGCAAAGGGCGGATCCGGGCGGCCGTGCGCGGCCTTATCCAAGGCCGGCACGCGCTGTGCGTCTCAGAGCGAGCCCTCCATGCCCGCGCGCGATCCGACCGTCCGAACCGGATGGCTCGGGGCTCGTCTGCGCGTCGTCATGGCCGGATGTTTCGTCGCGGCGTGCGCCGGCGGCGGGCGTCCGTCCGTCGACGTCGCGCTCGATGCCCCCAAGCCCGCACCTGTCCGTCCTGGTGAGGGGGTCGCTCCCGAGATCTCCGGCGGGTGTGAGCTTCGGGCGACCGAGCTCACGAGGCGGGTGCAGCTCGCGCTGGCTCCTCAGGGAAAACCCTTCGTCGAGGTGAGCCGAGCGCGCACCATAAGTGTCCGCCTCGAAGACGACGGCGTCATGGCCGTCACGCTCGACGCCGGCGGCGTCACCCTCTCCGGGTTTGCCGATCCCGCGGAGACACCGCTCTTTGCGACGGCGCCGCTCCTCCTCGCAGGGACGGTGATCCCGCTCGGCTGGTCGGAGCTGCGCTTCGTAGGGACTGGATCCCAAGGTGTGGAAATATCGCTCGGCCCCGACGCGCTTCCGTCGTTCGTGACGGGCCTCGACGAAGCGCCGCTGAAGGGCCGGGCGGGATGCGACACGCTCACGTTGGTAGAGGGCGCCTTCCCGGTCGCGGCCGCGATTCCGCGACCGGTCCTCGGTCTCGCCCGCGTCGAAGGTGAGGCAGTCCTGCTCACCACGAGTCCCGGCGGCGAAGCCGCGCTCACGTTGTGGCCGGATCCGGACGACCCTCCGTCGGTTCACGTCCTCGAGCGGCGCGACGGCGCGACGCGCATCGCCTGGGTTCTCGACGAATCCGTCGTCGTCGGCTGGGTCGACGACGAGCACCTCGTTGCCACGGAAACGAGGCCGCGCATTCCTGTGTCACACCGAGCGTCCAGCGTGCCTCCGACGGTGCGCGCGCCTACACGGCTGTCATGTCCCAAACCTGTGCCGGTCATGGCAGAGGTCGACGGCACCGCGCGGTTCATCGGTCACGTCGAAGCGGGGCGAGTGCTCGGAATCGAGATCGACGACGACGGCGAAGGCTTCTTGCTCGCTGTCGACGGCGCGAGCTTTCATCCTTACAGTTACTCCGAGATGCGCATTTCTGTGGGGGATTTGGTGGCGTGTGCGCGACGCGATTGAGTCGATTCGCGAGTGCGTGCGGTGGCATTTCGTGACAGAACCACGTCCGCGATTCGACGACCGTCATGGCTCGGAAAACTACTTTTTGATTCACACCCTGACGGGCGCGAATTTCGCATTGGAGAGATCGTAAGACAGATGACTACGACACTCGTCGTCGGCGGCATCGCGCCAGGTCCAGCGCTCGCGAGCTGTGAAGAGCTCGCGCGTCGCGGCGCGCATGTCATCGTTCACGGACGTTCCGAATCGGCTTGTCGAAGCGCGTTGGTTCGCCTCTCGGCCGCAGCGCCGTCGGCGTCGTTCTCGACGGTCACGGGTGAGGTTGCGACGCTCGCGGACGTACGCGCCCTCGCGTCGAACGTGTTCGCACGCTTCGAGCGCCTCGATCGTCTGGTCGTGTTCGGCGGGATCGAGCGCTGGCTGCGCTACGTCAACGCCGACGGCGTCGAGGAGACGCTCGCGCAGAACCACGTTGCGCCGTTCTACCTCACGCGCCTGCTCGCGCCGCTGCTCCGTCGTTCGGCGCCGGCGCGCGTGCTCTTCGTCGCATCGGTGGCGCATCGCTTCGGTCGGTTGCGTTGGGACGACCTCGGCGCCGAGCGGTGGTTCTCGCCCGAAGATGCGTTCCGCCAGTCCGAGCTCGCGATGGCGACTTCGGCGATGGCGCTCGCCCGTCGTTTTCAAGACGACGGTGTCATGGTCAACCTGCTCGAGGCGGGCCTGTCACGTCCGTCGTTCAGCGAGCCGGAGACGTGGCGGCTTCGTCTCTGGCACAACGTCATGCAAGCAGCGCTGCTCCGCCCGGCAGAGGTGGTAGCGCGCGACGTCGCTACGGCGGTGCTCGACCCGGCGTACGCATCGATTACCGGCGCTTGCCTACGGCGTGGTCGAGTGCACCGCGCGGGCGGCCGCGCGGCCGATCCGCAGGCGCAGGAAAAGCTCTGGACGGTCACGTCGGAGATCTGCGGTCTCTCCGGCGCGACTGTCTGAGCGCGAGCTCGACGTCCTCCTCCAGACAATCGGCCCTGATGGGCCCTCCACATAATGGGCACAACCGGGCGGCTTGGCGCGCACGATCGCGTGCGGCGCGGTCGTGCGTCGGAGTTGACCGCGGGCAAAAGAGCCGGCAAGGATGCGGCCCGCATGCCTAAGAGGGTCCCGCTTTGAGCGACGCCGACCCGCCTTCGGCCAAAGGCTTCATTCACGCGTGGGCAGCGCTCCTGGAGCGGCTGGCGGGGGCGACGGTCCGGCGGCCGTGGGCGTTCGTGGCGGTCGCGCTGCTCTCCTTCCTTCCGGCCGTGTGGCTGGCCTCGAAGCTCGAGCTGAAGAGCTCCTTCATCGACCTTCTCTCTGCCGACGATCCCGAGGTTCAGGATCTGAACCTCGTGCTCAAGAAGACCGGCGGGCTCGGCTTCAGCACGATCGCGATCAGCGCCAAGGACCGCCCCAAGGCCGAAGCGCTGGCGGTCGAGATGGCGGCCCGCCTCGAGAAGCTCCCGGGGGTGAAGTTCGTGCAGGCGCGGCTCGATGTCGAGTTCGTCGAGGACCGCCAGCTCTACTACCTGTCTGCAAAGGAGCTCGAGGATCTCACCACCGAGGTCCAGGCGGCGATCGATCATCGCGTGAAGAAAGAGGCAGGGCTCCTCCTCGACGAGGAGGAAGCGCCGCCCGCGGATCCTCTCGATCGAATCAAGAAGGAAGGCGAAAAGAAAGGGCTCGGGCTCGCGCCGTTCCTCGTCGGCAACGACGGTGCCTACCTCTACGTGCTCCTCGGTCTCGGCGGGTCGGTCGGCGATCTCGACGCGACGGTGCGCGGCCAGGCCGAGGTCGAGCGCGTCGCCCGCGAGACGACAAAAGAGGTCGCTCCGGGGGTCGAGGTCCTCTTCACCGGCCCGATCGTGAACCGTCGCGATGACGCCAAGTTCCTCGGACAAGATCTGAGCCGTGCGGGCATTCTCGGGTTCGTCGGCGTGGTGGGGATCGTCCTGATCGCCACGAGGAAGCGCCGCCCGGTGCTCCTCCTCTCGCTGCCCCTCGCGCTCGGTCTCTCGTGGACGTTCGCGTTCGCGTACCTGACCGTCCGCCACTTGAACGCGGTGAGCGGCTTCCTCGTCAGCATCCTCTCGGGGCTCGGGATCGAGTACGGCATCCATCTCTACAAGCGGTACGTCGAGGAGCGCCGTCGCGGGCGCGATCCCCACGAGTCGACGCTCCGCATGCTCCGATCGACAGGCGGCGCGCTCCTCGCCGCGTGCCTCGTGAACGCGTCGGTCTTCGCGGTCGTCGCCGTCGCGGGCTTCCGCGGCTTCATGGAGTTCGGGCTCATCGCGTCCGTCGGCATGCTGCTGACGATGGGCGCGACGCTCCTTCTCTTCCCGGCGCTCAACTACCTGATGGATCGGCGCTGGCCGGTCTTCGTCGGAGAGCGCGAGCGCATCGCGCCCCTCGTCCTGCCGGCCTGGGTCCGCTACGCCGTGCTCGCCGCGGTCCCGGTGCTCGCAGCGTACTCGGCGTACGCCCTCTCGACCGGCAAGGTCCGCTTCCACACCGACTGGCGCGAGCTCGGCTCCGACAGCCCGGCGGCGAAGCTCGACGCCTACGTCATCAAGACCCTCGACCAGTCGGTCACCCAGGTCATGCTCTACCTCGAAGAGCCCGGCCAGATCGATGCCGTTCGTGACGCGGTCGAGGTCGTCCGTGCGCGGCGCGCCGAACGAAACCTCCCGTTCAACGTGGTGCGCGTCGTGGGCGTGGACGACGTGGTGCCCGCGGGGCAAGAAGAGAAGGCGAAGGCCCTCGCCAAGCTGAGCGAGCAGCTCGCGCGGGTGAAGCAGTCACGCCTCACCGACGAAGAAAGGCCGCTCTTCGAGCGCGCCAAGCGCATGGCGGCTGCCGCGCCTTTCACGCTCGACGACGTCCCGCGCTCGCTCAAGCAGCGGTTCTTGACCGTCGACGGAACCGGCACGATGGGCGTCATCACGACGAACGGCGTGTTCGAGGAGTCGAGCAAGCTCGTCGACTGGTCCAACCAGGTCGCCGAGCTCCGCGCCGAGCTCGCGTCGCGCAAGGTGTCGGGCGCGCTTGCGTCCGAGAACGCGATCGCCGGTCGCATCTTTCGCATCATCACCGAGAGCGGCGGGCGCATCCTCGGCGTGACGTTCCTGGTGGTCTTCCTCGTCCTCTTGTTCGAGTTCAGGAAGCTCGCGCATGCGCTTGCGGTGCTCGGCTCGGTCGCCGTCGGCATGCTCTTCGTCGCCGGCGGCATGGGAGCGTTCGGCATCGAGCTGAACTTCATGAACGCAGCGGTCCTGCCGATCATCGTCGGGGTGAGCCTCGACAACGCGATCCACATCTTTCATCGCTTCGTCGAGGAGGGACCGGCTTCGATACCCCACGTCCTCCGGCGTACGGGCTCCGCCGCGCTCCTCTCTTCTTCGACGAACCTCGCCGGCTTCGCGGCGCTCTTCGTCGCGCGGAACGGCGGGCTGCGCTCTGTCGCAGAATTGAGCGTCTTGGGGATTGTGGCCACGGTCTTCACCACGACGGCGATGTTTCCGATCGCGCTCGATCTCGTCGGTCGTCTGCGCGGGCAAATCCGTGGTGAAGAGGTGCCGCCGTCGTCGCGCGGGTCGTCGCGCCCCTCCTCCGGCTGACGTCGGGCTGACCTGCGCGCTCGTTTGTGTGGCAGCGCTGTACGCATCAGAAGCGGGGCGCCGCATCGTTCCCCCTTGCTGACGGCAAACCGCGAAGCTACTCCCTAACTTGCGGGTACGAACATGCTCGCAAGGGGGAAGTGAGCGTGCTGTCGCGGCATGGTCCAAGGGGCGGAGCGCCCGCATGAAACCGACCGATCGGGTCGACGATGCGCATGCGCCGCGACGTCGTGCCTCTCAAGCCATCGACGCCCGCCAGCTCTTCTCCGGGGGAGGAGAGATGGCCGAGCTCATGCGCGAGACGGACTGGGCGCGCACCGAGCTCGGACCGATCGAGACCTGGCCGACCAGCCTTCGCACCATGCTCTCGGTGGTCCTCCGGAACAGGTTCCCGATGAACTTGTTGTGGGGCGAGCATCTCGTTCAGCTCTACAACGACGCATATCGGCCCGTGTTGGGCGCCAAGCACCCCGCTTCGCTCGCCGCGCCCGCGCGTGAAGTGTGGGCCGAGATATGGGACGTCGTCGGAATCCAGGCAGAGAGCGTGATGGCCGGCGGGCCCGCCACCTGGAACGAGCACCTCATGCTCGAGATGAAGCGGAACGGCTTCATCGAGGAGACGTTCTTCACCTTCTCCTACAGCCCGGTGACCACCGACTCGGGTGAGGTTGGCGGTGTGCTCGTCACCGTGCAGGAGACCACCACGCAGGTGCAGGACGAGCGCCAGCTGCGCACGCTGGGTGAGCTCGGCGCCCGCGCGTTCGCAGAGGCGGGGAGCGCCGAGCAGAGCTGCCGTGCCGCTGCGGAGATCCTCGCTCAGAACGAAGCCGATGCTCCCTACGGGCTCGTGTACCTGGTCGATTCGACCGGCGTCGAGGCTGCGCTCGCGGCCAGCTGGGGATTCGGTGTCGCCGCCCCGCAGGTATCCGCGACGGTCGCGATGGCCGGGATGCCTTCCTCCGATTCGAGCTGGGGGTTCCAGGAAGCAATGGCTCGGGGCGCGCTGGTCGTCGTCTCCGATCTCGGTGAGCGCGTCCCCTTCTTGCCGCGTGGTCGATGGCCGGATCGCCCGCACCGCGCCGTGTGCGTTCCGATGTTGCGGCACGGCCAGCTCCAGCCGCTCGGCTTTCTGATCGTGGGGGTAAGCCCGACCAGGCCGCTCGATGAGCGGTACAAGTCGTTCTTCCGTCGGGCCGCCGATCAGATCTGCGTCGCCGTCGCGAACGCCCGCGCGCGCGAAGACGAGCGCCGGCGTACCGAAGCGCTCGCCGAGCTCGACCGCGCCAAGACGGCATTCTTCGGCAACGTCAGCCACGAGTTTCGAACGCCGCTCACGCTTCTCCTCGGACCCACCGAAGATCTTCTGCGCGGGGTTCACGGTCCGCTCGACCCCCGGCATCGCGAGCAGCTCGCGATCGTCGAGCGAAACGCGCTCCGCCTGCAGAAGCTCGTGAACAGCTTGCTCGACGTCGCCCGGATAGAAGGCGGCAGTCTTCGCGCGAGGCGCGAGGCGCTGGACCTCGCCGCGCTCACGCGCGAGATCGCCGACTCGTTCCGTCCTGCCATCGAGCGCGCAGGCCTCGCGTTCGACGTCGAGTGCCCGGAGCTCGGCACGCCGATCCCCGTCGACCGAGAGATGTGGGAAAAGATCGTCTTGAACCTGCTCTCGAACGCGCTCAAGTTCACGTTTCAGGGCTGCATCTGCGTGCGGCTCCGAGCCGACGAGCACGAGGCCGTCCTCGAGGTGCGAGACTCGGGCGTCGGCATTCCCAAGGACGAGGTGCCGAAGCTCTTCGAGCGTTTCCACCGCATCCCGAGCCTCCAGGCTCGGACGCACGAGGGCAGCGGGATCGGCCTCGCGCTGGTGAGCGAGCTCGTCGGGCTTCACCAGGGCCGGGTGACCGTCGCGACCCAAGAGGGAACCGGAACCACCTTCTCGATCCAGATCCCGGTCAGCCCGGCGATCTCGCTCGAGCTCGCGCCGTCGCCACGTCACCGCGCCGGGATGCGCGAAGCGTTCCTCGAAGACGTCGCGCAGTGGTCGGTCCCGGCGAGCTCCCGGCCCCCGCTCCCCGAGGTCGTGGGTGCCTCTCAGGAGAAGGTGCTCGTGGTCGACGACAACGCGGACATGCGTTCCTACCTCGAGCGTCTGCTGCGCCCGTACTGGAGGGTCCAGTGCGCGGCCGACGGGGTCGAGGCGCTCGCCAAGGCCAAGGAGTGGCTGCCGGATCTGGTGCTGTCGGACGTCATGATGCCGAACCTCGACGGCTTCGGTCTGCTCGACGCCCTGCGCGCCGATCGCCAGTTCGGATCGATCCCGTTCTTGCTCCTCTCTGCTCGAGCCGGTGAGGAGTCGCGGCTCGAGGGGCTCGAGCGAGGCGCCGACGACTACCTCGTCA
>JBGTSH010000426.1:0-7787 GCA_041940405.1 Polyangiaceae bacterium | reverse complement strand
GCAGACCGCGGTCGAGCGCATCACGGGCCAGCGCTTCCAGTACTCCGACAAGTTCAACAAGTGGCTGCGCGAGAACGCCGAACGACTCGGGCTCGACAAGAAGAAGATCAAGAAGGAGCGGCCGCTCGTCGTCATCACCAGCAACAACGAGAAGGAGCTCCCGGACGCGTTCCTCCGCCGCTGCGTCTTTCACTTCATCGACTTCCCCGACGCGGAGTTCATGCGCCGCATCGTCGAGGTCCACCACCCGGGCCTCGACAAGCAGCTCGTCGATCAGACCCTGAAGGCGTTTTACAATATCCGCGACGGGATGCGGCTCCGCAAGCGGCCGTCGACGAGCGAGCTCATCGATTGGATCGCCGTCCTCAAGAAGGCCGGCATCGCCGAGGTGAAGCTCGACAAGAACATCCCGTTCCTCGGCACGCTCCTGAAGAAGGAACAAGACATCGTGGCCTTCGCGGACCAGCTTGCAGGCGGTAAGCGCTACCGGTCGTAATGGACAAGACAGCCACCTCGAGCTGACCACAACCTCATGGCCACCAATTCACCCCCCCATCCCCCCTCACTTCGTGAGGGGGGTGCCCCCGAGGCGAGTTACTCCCCCCTCAACGAAGTTGAGGGGGGCCGGGGGGGTGAAAGAGCAGGGACCAACGCTGGAGTGCTCGAGAGCGGCTGAAACGTCATGTTCGTCGACTTTCTCTACGAGCTGCGGAAGCGCAAGGTGCCTGTCGGCGCCCAAGAGGCGGTCGCGCTCGCGAGCGCCCTCGCCAAGGACCTCCACAGCTCGTCGCTCGACGGCTTCTACTACGTCGCGCGAAGCATCCTCGTTCACGACGAGAAGCACCTCGACGACTTCGACGTCGCCTTCGCGTCCTATTTCAAAGGCGTGCACGTAGCGGCAAAAGAGATCGCCGAAGAGCTCCTTTCGTGGCTCCGCGATCCGATCAAATGGCGCGAGCTCTCGGCCGAGCAGCGCGAAGCCCTGTCCAAGCTCGATCTCGAAGACGTGCTCGCCCAGCTCGAAGAGCGGATGAAGCAGCAGACCGAGCGGCACGACGGTGGCAACCGCTGGGTCGGTACCGGTGGGACGTCACCGTTCGGGACGCAGGGCAAGAACCCCAACGGCGTCTCGATCGGCGGAGGAGGCGGCCGGGGGGGCGTGATGCTCGCGGCCGACGCGCGGAAGTACAAGCCGTACAGGAGCGACGTCCTCCTCGACACGCGGATGATCGAGGTCGCCCTCCGCAAGCTGCGCGTCTTCGCCCATGAGGGTGAAGCCAAGGAGCTCGACGTCGAGGGAACGATCGACGCGACGGCCAAGAACGCCGGCGAGCTCGAGGTGGTCGTGAGGCCGCCGCGCCGCTCGAACACGCGTGTCATCCTGATGATGGACGTGGGCGGGTCGATGGACCCGTACACGTACGTCATGTCGCAGCTCTTCAGCGCGGCCAAGCGTGCCACGCATTTCAAAGAGCTACGCACCTACTACTTTCACAACTGCGTTTACGGGAAGGTTTACCGCACCGAAGCGTTTCTCGAGCCGATCAGCGTGCGCGACCTCATCGCCGAGTGCAACTCGACCTACAAGCTCGTCCTCGTCGGCGACGCGCTCATGGCGCCGTACGAGCTCCTCGGGTCGAGCGGCTACGCGGGCGAGGACGGGCGCATTCCCGGCATCGATTGGCTGAGGATGCTCCGCGAGCACTTTCATCGCGCCGTGTGGCTGAACCCCGAAGACTGGCGGAGCTACCGCGGTACGACGATCGATCCGATCTCGCAGATCTTCCCGATGTTCGACCTGACGCTCGAAGGTCTTGGTGAGGCGGTGACCGAGCTTCTCCGCGGGGGCCGCCGGTGACGAACGACCTCATCATCGCGCTCGCGGGTCGCCTCCGCGCGGCGAAGTCGGGGGCCACCGGGTTCGCGCCGGTCACGTTGTTTCTTTCGGTCCTGGCGCTCGCGGTCTTCGGCGTCGCGCACCTCGCGCGCCTCGGAACGACGACGCCGCGGATCGCGGCAGCGGCGATCCTCGCGACGGTCGTCGTGGCCGCCGTCGGGCTCGCGCTGTACTTCCACTCGCGGTGGCGCGACTCGCGCGCGGCGATCCGGCGTGAGGTAGGCCGGGACGATCCGGCGCTCGGCGCGGCGATCGACCGCGCCGCGGGGCTCGCGATGCGCACCGAACGCGAGCGAGAGACCGACGCCGACACCCGCGAGCTGGCCGAGCTCCACCTGCTCCGCCAGCTGTCGCGCATCGACGTCGAGAAGATGACCGATCGCGCAGGCGGCACCGCGCGGACCATCGGCGCTGCGTCGCTCGCGTTCGCCGCGGCAGCGCTGGCCACCGTCGCCGCCGATCCCTTCCGCGTGGTCGAAGGGCTCGACGTGCTGGCGGCGCACGACGGCGAAGCCCCGCTCGGGCTCGTGTACCTCGACGACATCGACGTCGTGGCGGCGCCGCCCGCGTACATCGGCCGTCACGAAGAGGCGCTGGACCATTTCGACAGGACCGAGCAAGCGAGCGGCACGGTGATCACCTTGCGCGGCCGCCCGCAACGCAGCGGGCGCACGCTGGTCCTCACCGACGGCACGCGTGAGGAGCCGTTCGTCGAGGACGGCAAGGGGATGCTCCTCGCACGCTGGACGATCACCGAGTCGGTCGATCTCCGCGTCGCGGCGCGCTTCGGCGACGTGCGGATTCCGCAACGCGACACCCTGTCGATCGACAGCATCCCGGATCTCGCGCCTACGGTGGAGCTCGAGGGCGCGCCGCGCACCGTTCGCCTCGTCGACACGCCGAGCGTCTCTCTCAAGTACCAGGCCAAGGACGACCATGGCCTGCGCGAGATCGCGCTCGTGCTCAGGTCCGGCGCAAAAGAGGATCGGCGAACGCTCTCGAAGCCCACGGACGTGAAGAGCGAGCGCGGCGCGCACGAGCTCTCGACGCGCGAGCCGTTCTTTCGCAAGAGCTACGTCCCGGTCGAGGTCTCGATCGAGGCCAAGGACAACGACGCGTTCCTGGGCCCCAAATGGGGAAAGAGCGCGGCGTTCATCGTCATGCCGCCGCTCGTCGGCGAGCCCGAGGCGCTCCGCTTCACGGCGCTCATCAAGGCCCGCGACGCGCTCGTCGATCTCGCCGCGCGGCGCGTGACGGCCGAGGTGACCGGCCCGAAGGCCGCAAAGGACTTCGTCGCCGGCGAGAAGGACGCTCAGGACAAAGCAGTCGACGTCGTCGAGGACGTGATCGGCGCCTCCTACGGCGGTCTCGGAGTCCGCGGTCGCGCGCGCAGCGTCATCGCGGGGCAGCTGCGGAGGCTGCGTCTGTCGTTCGCCGCGTTCGAGAAGGAGCCGACACCGATCAAGTACGGCGAGCTCCGAACGACGACCGAGGACGTCGTGCTCGCCGTCGATTCGGCGATCCGCGCGCTCGGCGTCGAGGACGCGAAGCGCGTCGCGAAGCGGCTCGCCGACGTTGCCGATGAGGCTGCCGCGGCGGCGCATGTCGCGCTCGACGTCGCCGAGCTCGAGCGCGGGCGCGCGCGCCTCGCGGCAGCGCTCGAGGTGCTCGAGGGCGGGGGCAAGCAACTGTCGGTGCTCTCCGATCTCGGTGCGGACCTCGGTGACATCGTGCGCGGAGGCCGAAGCCGCATCGGTCGCGAGCGCGACGTCGCGCGCTACGCGGGCGCCGAGCTCGCAGCCAAGGACCTCGCGCTGCGCCTGCGCGATCCGGTCGCGTCGATCGGCGGCGGCGGGCGGCCCGGCGTCGAGTCGGGCTCGGGCGACGGCACCGGCGTCGACGAGGGCGAAGCCTCCGAGGCCGACCAGGCGGCGGAGCGCGGCGCAAAGGAGCTCGACGAGCTCATCAAGCGGCACCAAGACGAGCTCGACCGCGTCGAGGAAGCGCTGAAGAACGCAACCTCGCCCGAAGAGCGCGAGGCGCTGAAGAAGCTCGCGAAGGAAAAGGCCGACGAGCTGCGTGAAGCGGTGAAGGACCTTCCCGATACGGGGCTGCCCGGCTCGGCGGCCGAGAAGGCGGCCGAGGGTAAGAAGCGCGCGGGCTCGATGGCCGGCTCGCTGGAGCAGGGTGAGGTAAAGGACGCGCTCAAGGCTGGCAAAGAGGCGCTCGAAGCGCTCCGCGAAGCGCAGAAGCGCGGCGAGAAAGAGGCCGACGACTTCTTCGACAACGAAGAGGTGGGCAAGGACGCCAAGCGCGCCGGCAACCGCGTCGAAGAGGCGCTCGAGAGCTTGGAGAAGGCGCTCGAGAAAATGGAGGAGTCGGCGAAGGAGCGCGCCAAGGGCGAGCTCTCCGATGCAGGCGCGAACGAGAAGCGTCTGGCCGAAAAGGTGGAAGAGCTCCGCAAGCGCGGGGAGAAGGGCGACGCGTCGATGCCCGAAGAGATGCTCGACCGCCTCGAGGAGGCCGAGCAGGCGATGCGCGAAGCGCAGAAGTCCCTCGAAGAGGGCGACGCGCCGAAGGGCCAGAGCAAACAGCGCGAGGCGCAGCGCCTCTTGGAGATGGCCAAAGGCGACGAGGACGAGTCCAAGAAGCAGAGCGACGAAGGTGAAGGCGAAGGCGATGGTGAGGACGGCGACGGCAAGCGCATGGCCAAGGACGCCGAGGTGCCCGACAAGGACAAGCACAAGACGCCCGAGCAGTTCCGGAAGCGCGTGATGAACGGCCTCGGCCGGCCGGGTGACTCGCGCCTCAAGGACGCCGTGAAGCGTTACGCGGAGGACCTCCTCAAATGAGCATGAAGCGCTCCACCTTCGCCGCCGCGTTGTGCGCGTTCGGCGTGGTCCTCGGGATCGGCGCCGACGACGCATCGTCGAAGGAGCTGTCGGGCGACGCCCCGCGTGCAGCAAAGCTCCTGACGCTCACCCTCGAGCTCTCGTCCGCAGAGGCGCTCAAGGAGCTCGCCGGCGCGAGCGAGACCGACCAGCTCATCGCTGTCGAGAAGGCTCGCGCGCTCCTCTACGAAGGCCGCTGCTCCGAGGCGGCGGCGATCCTCTCGCGGCCGGATCTCGCCGAGAGCGACGAGGTCGCCGCGATGGGCGGCGTCTCGCGCGGCTGCGAGCGGACCGTCGCGGGCGCGGTCGTCGTCGAGAACGAGGAGGCCGGCTCGTGGATCCGCTTCCAGGACGGGCTCGACGTGGCGCTGGCGCCGCTCCTCAACCACGTGGTGAAAGAGTCGCGCGAGATCTTCAAGAAAGACCTCGGCGTCGAAATGCCGCGCCCGATCCGCATCGAGCTGGTCCGCGATCAGTTCGGCCTCTCGGCGATGACGGGGTTGCCGCTCTCCGCCGCGCGAACGACCGGGACCATCGGCATCGCCAAATGGGGAAGGGTCATCGTCGTCTCGCCGCGCGCGACGTCGAAGGGCTATCCCATCCTCGATACGATCGCCCACGAGCTGACGCACCTCGCGCTCACGCGCGGCTCGGCGGACAACGCGCCGCTCTGGCTCCAAGAAGGCGTCGCCAAAGAAGAGGAGACGCGCTGGCGCGAGCCGACGCCGTTCGACGACGTCCCGGCCGCCGACGACGTCGCGCTCTTCGGCATCCGCAAGAAGATCGGCCCCGAGATCCACCAGATCGGACCGTCGATCGCGCTCTTGCCGAGCGCGGTCGAGGCCGAGGTCACCTACGCCAAGGTCCACAGCTTCATGCGGTTTTACGCGCGCGAGGCCGGCGAGGGCGCGATGCCCAAGCTCCTCTCGGAGCTCAAGACGGCTCAGGCAGGCACCAAGATCGACGATCTGATCGAGAAGTCATCGGGCGCGACGTTCGGCGCTTGGTCGGACAAGTGGAAGGGTCACCTCGAGCGAACCGGCAAAGAGCTGCCCGAGGACCTGAAGCCCGGCGCACCCCCTCCGAAGGAAATGAAAGAGGCCCGACGCCGCTACCGCCTCGGTGAGCTGATGGCGGGGCGCGGGCATCACGCGGCGGCGGTCAAGGAGCTCGAGCGCGGGCAGACGCTCTTGCCTCGCGACGCCTCGACGCGCGCGCTCCTCGCCAAGTCGCTCCTCAGGATGGGCGAACGAGAGAAGGCAGCGAAGCTCGTGGCCGAAGCCGGCGACGTCTCGAGCAGCGACGCGCGGTGGTGGTCGATCCGCGCCGCGCTCGGCATCGGTGAGCCGCAAAAGGCGATCCGAATCGCGACGGGGATCGCCCCGTACGATCCCGATGTGACCTGCGAAGAGAAGGACCCGCCCGATCTGCCCGAGGATCCGGTCCAGCGCGCGGTGTGCCAGGCAGCTCGCGAAAGGCCTCGAGCGCGGTGAGCTCCGCGCCCCGGCCTCACTCCTTGAGCCAGCGGCCGATCGAGTTGCGCCCGACGCCGAGGCGCTTGGCCGCCTCGCTCTTGTTGCCGTCGCACGCTTTGACGGTGGCTTCGACGTAGCGGCGCTGGGCGTCGTCGAGCGAGAGGCCGAGCGGCATCCTGACGATACCGTCGTCGCCGGCGCCCGCGGGCGGCGTCGAGTCGACGATGCGCGCGGTCTGCGGAAACAGGTCCGGCACGATGCGGCCGTCGGGCGCGAGGGCGACCGCGCTCTCGATCCAGTGCTCCAGCTCGCGGACGTTGCCGGGGAAGTCGTGCGACCGCAGGCGCGCGAGCGCAGCCGGCGTCAGCTCGGGCTCGGGCCGGCCGTAGCGCGCGGCGTAGCTGTCGGCGAAGTGACGGGCGAGGTCTTCGATCTCTTCGGGGCCGCGATCGCGAAGGGGTGGAATGGCGATCTCCACGACGCGCACGCGATAGTAGAGGTCCTCGCGAAACTCACCGCGGCGAACGGCGCGCTCGAGATCCTTGTTGGTGGCGCACACGATCCGGACGTCGGCCCCGATCGTCGAGCGCCCGCCGACACGCTCGAAGACGCGGTCCTGCAAGAACCTGAGGAGCTTGCCCTGCGCTTCGAGCGGCAGCTCACCGAGCTCGTCGAGAAAGAGCGTCCCGCCGTCGGCGAGCTCGACCTTGCCGGGCACCCGGCGATCTGCGCCCGTGAAGGCCCCGCGCTCGTGCCCGAAGAGCTCGCTCTCGACGAGCTGTGAGGGCAGCGTGGTGCAGTCCACGGTGATGAAGGGTTTGCTCTGCCGCGCCGAGTTCACGTGGATGGCGCGCGCGAAGAGGCCCTTGCCGGTCCCGGTCTCGCCGCGAAGCAGCACCGTCGCGTCGGTCTGCGCGGCGAGCGTCACCCGCTCGTAGACTTTGGCGAGCGCATCGCCCCGGCCGACGATGCGGTTGAACGGACCGCGGAGGATGACCCCCGGGGCGCCACCGCCGCGGAGCGTCGTCATGCGAAGCGCGCGACCGAGCTGCGTCGCCAGCGCGGCGAGGTAACGCTCGTCCTCGACGTCGAACGGACCGTCGTCTTTGTTCAGCACCTGGACGACGCCACGCACCGGCGAGCCCTCCTCCTCTCGGATGGGGGCGACGAGCACCGTTCGGGTCGTGTAGCCCGTCGCTCGGTCGGCCGAGGGATCGAACCGCTCGTCGGCCCTCGCGTCGTCGAGGCGCACGACCTCGCCGGTGCGCGCGACATAGCCGGCGATGCCGCGGTCGATCGGCTGGCGCAGCCCGGGCAGCTCCGGGAGGAGGGCGACCCGCGTGTGGAGATCCCCGGTTTCCCCGTCGACGAGCCAGATCGTCGCGCGGTCGGCGGACAGAGCCGCGGCCAGCCGCTCGCAAGCGGTTCGGAGCAACGCGTCGAAGTCGACCTCTCGGGCGAGCAGCGACGCGAGGTCGACGAGGAGGGAAAGACGCGACATGGCCGAGATCTCGCCAGCCGGGA
>JBGTSH010000425.1:0-7800 GCA_041940405.1 Polyangiaceae bacterium | reverse complement strand
GTCGAGTTCGCCCCGGTGCCGCCGATGACCGGGATCCGCCCGCCGGCCAGCTCCACCACCCGCGCGATGACCGCGTCGTGCTCGGCGTGCGACAGGGTCGCTGATTCGCCCGTGGTGCCGACGGCGACCAAGGCGTCGGTACCTGCGTCGACATGAAACTCGACCAGGCGCGCAAGCGCCGCATCGTCGATACTGCCATCGCCGCGCATCGGCGTGACCATGGCCACCATGCTGCCGCGAAGCTTGTCCGCGAGCCCTTCGCGCACCCCGTTCCTCGCCATTGTCGTCCCCCGAAGGAGTTGTTATCTCACCAAAAATCGTAACGTCCGGGAACGAGCGCTTGCAACAAGCGCGGCAAGCCGAGGAGGTGTCGATGCCTCCATGGGCCGACCGGGTGCGGCGGCGCAGCTGGGTGCGGGCGACGGGGCCGGCGGTGCCGTTGCCGCAGGCTGCGACGACCTTGAGCTTGCGGACGTAGAGGAAGCCTCGTTCGCTCTGCGGCGGAAGCTCTTCGGAGACGATGCGAAGCCGATGACCGGGCAGCGGAGGAAGCGGCATCGAAGCGCCCACCTTACCACTGCCGACCTTTGAAGGTCCGTCCCTGTAGATTCACCCCCCCGCCCCCCCACACTGCGTGAGGGGGGAGCCGGGTGTCATTGGGGGCCGAGCGGGGTGTCGGCCGAGACGACCTCGACCTTGACCATTTCCTTCTCGGAGACGCCCACCTGGCCGCCGAACAGGTGCTCGGTAGCGCGATAGGACAGATCGAGCACGCCGGTGTCGACCTGCTGCTCGACCCAGCAGGCGGGGCCGGCGTCGATGACCATCACCACGGCGCTCCGGCCGCTCGTAGGCTCGGTGACCTTGAGCTTGGTCGCGCAGCCGAACCGATCCTTGTCGGCCGCGTACCAGTTGATCGACTTCTCGCAGCTCGGTCCGCTCGCGTTCGACGCGCAGATGCCCTGCTGCTTGAGCTGGTTGAAGCACGCAGGGATGCAGTTGTCGCCCGGATCGGTGATGACCGTACCGTCCTCGAGCACGGAGCATCCGAAGGACGTCGCCACGTACTCGCCGCCCTCGATCTGCGTCTTTCCGGTGCTGCCGTCGCACGACCACGGCTCGCCGGGCGGATCGGCAGGCGGATCCTCGACCGGATCGGCCGGCGGCTCGTTGCAGACCGCCCCCACGGGGAAGCCCTTGGCCGGCGACTTCTTCACGCGGGCCTGCGTCTGCGGTCCCCAGGCGCCATCCTCGTCGATCTTGTCGTTCGGGTTGTTGCGGTTCCAGAGCCTCTGAAACGCTTCGACGTCGAGCCCCTTCTTGCTGACGGCGCCGGTGCCGAAGTAGTCGAAGTGCGGCGGGTCGCCGCTGCCGAACCAATCGAAGCCGCGCGACTCGAGGGCGCTGCGCCAGCTCGCGTTATCGTTGATGTCGATCGCCAGACCGGTCTCGTGGTTCGAGTTGCCCGGCGTGGCTGCCGCTTTGATTCCGCAGCGGGACTTCTCCTTCCAGCGGCGCAGCATGTACTGCTGTGCGACGGTCCGGAACATCGAGTTGACGCTCATCGTCTTGTTCGGGTTCGCGTCCAGCGCGGCGACCAGCTTGTCGCGTGCCGGCTTGATCAGATACGGGAACACCGCGTCGGAGAGGACGAGGTTGGGGCGCGACGGCACCTTCACGAAGCTGTCCGGCTCCATGCAGGCCATCTCGTCGAGGATCTGCTGCGACAGCGGCTTGATCGACGCGGTCGAGCAGCTGTCGTTCATCGCCTGCTCGACGGTTCCGTTGCCGACGGGAGCGTCAGCTTCCTCGGTGGGCTCGTGACCATCGAGCTCCTGATCTTCAGGTGAAGGAGGTGCACAACCCCACGCGAGGAGCCCGATGGCGAGCGCGGAGGAGGCGGCGGCGGTGAGCTTTCGGCGGATCGGCACGTCGCGCCGTTCAGCACGGCGTGTGCCACGCGATCGATTTTGTGTTTCCGTCGAGCGATGAAGTGATCGTGTTCCGATCGGAGATGGTCGCGCACTGGTGGCCGGAAAATTCTTCAGGATCCGACCGCGTTCGGCGAGTTCTCGCGACAACGTGCTCCGCGCACGTGGATCTCCGCGGGCTCACGAAATCACGGTGCGCGTAAACTGCACTTCGTGGCGGTGATCTTCAAGAGCAAGCGCGCGGCAGTGGTCAGGCCGAACCGCGTGCTGACTGCGCTGTCGTTCGTCTCGCTCGCGTTCGCCGTGATCTTCCTGATGGCAGGCCAAGGTGCGATCCCGCTGGTCTTCCTGTTCGGTCTCGCCGCGGCGAGCTCGATGTCGCTCGCGCGCAACCGCCGTTGGCCGTCCTTCCAGCACGGCCTCGTCGAAGCCGACGAGACAGGCTTGCGGATCGACGGCAGGGCGCTCGCCCTGCGCAAGGAGATCAAGCAAGGCCTCGCGCTGCCGGTGGCAGACGCTTGCGTGGTTCGGCTCGAGCGCTCCTGGCTGAAGGGCCCGCTCGACCTCGCGGTCTACGACGAAGCCGCCGGACGAAAGCTCCTCATGGCCCTCGGGCTCGATGCGTCGCAGACCACGGTCGAGCTGCGTGGTGGAGCGGGGCCGCTCCTGCTTCCGAAGGGCGAACGCGTTGCGCTGTCGCTCGGCGTCGTCATCACCGTGTTCACCCTCTCGATGGTGCTCGGCGCGTGGTGGTGGGTCCCCCTCTTCGCCGCCTTCCACATCGTGAGCAGCCGTCCGAGCAAGATCCGCATCGGTGTGGACGGCGTGCACCTCAAGTGGCTGTGGGTATCGCAGTTCACGCCGTTCTCGACCGTGCGTTCGGTGTGGATGCGCGAAGAGAACACCCAGCGCTTCGTCGATCTCGTCCGGACCGACGGAACGACGACGTCGATGCCGGTGAGCAAACAAGACGGCGAGCAGGACCTCGCTCATCAACGGATCCTGCAAGCCTTCCAGGCGTACCAGGCGCGCCAAGGATCGGCCGACACCGAGGCGCTCGCCCGTGGCGGGCGCACACCGGCAGAATGGCTCACCGCGCTTCGAGGGCTCGGCGCCGGAGCTGGCTCGAGTCTGCGCAGAGCGCACATCGATCCTGACCGGCTCTGGTCGATCGTCGAGGATCCCAGCGCTGCACCTGCGGCACGCGCCGGTGCAGCCGCCGCGCTCGCGTCGTCGGCTTCGAAGGAAGAGCGCACGCGGATCCGCGTCGCCGCCGAGACGATCGCCGAGCCACGACTGCGCATCGCCGTGGAGAAAGCAGCTGACGAGTCGACGTCAGAGGCCGAGCTCGCCCAGGCGCTGGCCGAGATCGACGAGCGCGCGACGAGGCGCGCCGGCTGAGCACGACGCTCAGTCGATGATGTCGCGACTGCGGAGCTCGACCAGCACGAGGAGCGCATCGAGCTCGTGCATGCCGGACATGTCCACGATCTCGTCCACCGTCGCGCGCCCGTCGATGAGCGAGAGGATGAACGCCTCGCACGGATCGAGGCCGAGCTTGAGGAGCGTTCCCGACCGCACCTTCGAATGGGGGACGCGGTCGACGCCGCCGATCGTCTCGATGGCGATTTCCATCTGCTCGTCCGGCGAGAGCGTCTTGTCGTCGACCGAAACGGAGCCGGGCAGCGCTTCGAGCTCCATCAGCGCTTCGAGGTGCGTGCCGAGGAAGCACACCTGCGAGCTCGGCTTCTCGAGCGCTCCGATGTCGAGGGTCTTCTTGAGCTTGGGCCGCGACTGACTGCGAGGGGGCGCTTCGAGCACCGTCGGTGCGCGCCACGTCGGCACCTGCGCAGGCTTGCGCTCGAGACGCTCGGGTACCGCCCTCGGATGGATGGAGCTGCCGCTCACCCGGCCCGCGCCGTACTTGGTGTCGATTTCGTGGGTGATGCGGCGAGTGCCCGAGACGTTGCTCGGCGGCTCGAGCGGCTCTAGCGGCTCAAAGCCTCGTGGCGTGGGATTGGGTTTCTTCGACGCCATCGTTCCACCCGCGCTTCAAGATTACGGTGAGGTCGCCCGGCAGGTCGAGCACAAAGTCGACGACCGGCGAGGCTTGCTATCGGTCCGAACGGAGGCGCACCGGCTCATCGTAGAGCGCGCCGCCCTCGCCGAGGTCGGTCAGCGCGGCTCGCGTGATCGCGTTGGCGGCCGAGCCGGTGGCGAGGTGCCCACCTTTCGGGAGGATGGCGACATCGCGACGCTGGCGGTCGTCGTAGCGCACACGAACGCGTATCGAGCCCATCGACGACTCCAGGAGGCACGCTTCACCGTCCGCGATGCCCTCCGCGGCGTCCGGGTGGACGGTCACTTCGAGCGGGAGCTCCGGAGCGCGCGCCCACTGCGAGGACTGCGACTTGGGCGTCGAGAGGCTCGCCAGGAGGAGCGGGTATTCGCTCGACGGCATCGCACCGGCGGGCGGCGCCGACGTGATCAGGCGCGCCTTGCCGTTCGGGGTGCGGAACGTCCGACCCTCGAAGAGCACCCGCGGCGCGAGTGGATTCTTCACAGGTCCTGCTTCGAGCTTCTCGAGCGTTACGCCGAGTGGCACGAGCTTCTTTTCGACCATGCGGCGCTTGAAGTCGCGCGCGCTGCCGCGAAGCGCGTCACCTAGACCGACGCGCTCTGCGAGCCGCTGCATGATCTCGAGATCGCTGAGCACGCCATCGGGCGGTGGGACGACCGGCTGTGCGACGCCGAGCCAATGGTGACCGTACGCACCCAGGAGGTCGTCCGCTTCGAGGAGCGTCGTCGTCGGCAGCACCACGGTGGCGCGCTTTGCCGTGTCGGTGAGGAACGCGTCGACGACGACGACGAGCTCACGCGTCTCGAGGGCATGCGCGTTGGTCTCGCTGTCGGGGAGCATCGCCACGGGGTTGCCTGCCGTGATCCAGACCGCGCGGATCGGGGGATCCGTCGCCGCGAGGATCTCCGAGCCGAAGAGGGGCTCGCAGATCGTGCGCGGAGCAGGCTTCTTGCCGACGAACCCGACGTCGAACGCCCCGCGCCGCCGGAAGTAGAACGACACGCCCCCGCCCCGAATGCCGACGTTGCCGCTGATCAAGCCGAGCGCGTCGAGGGCGCGCACGATGCCGCCGCCGTTCTTGCGCCGGCCCATTCCCCATCCGACGAGGATCGCCGTCGGACCGTTGGCGAGGCGGCGTGCGACGTCGTGGGCGTCGGCGACCGATGCGTCTGCCTCGGCGCACCAAGCGTCGATCGTTTTTTCGAAAGCGAGCGCGCGAAACTCGGGGAGCCCGTCGCAGTACGAAGCTGCCTCGGGATCAGTCCAGCCGCGCTCGAAGAGGATGCGCGCGACAGCCATCGCGAGCGCGAAGTCGCCACCGGGCCGTGGTTGAACGTACTTGTCGCAGATCGAGGCCGTGCGCTGGAAGACGGGATCGACGAGCACCAGCTCCGTGCCGCGCTCTTTCGCGTCCTTGAGGACGGTCAGCGTGTGCGGGCTCGAGGTAAAGACGTTCTTGCCCCAAATGACGATGTGCTTGGCGTCGAGCAGATCGAAGAGATCGTTCGAGTCCGATACGCCGAAGTCGGCCTCTTGCGCCGCCTCGCCCGCGCCGGAGCAGATGTCGCCGCGCTTCTTGGTGCACGGCCCGAGCTCTTCGAAGAAGAGCTCGACGGTCTTCTTCACGAGACCGAGCGATCCCCCGCTCGCATAGTGGAAGATCGCCGCGGGCCCCGACTCGGAGCGAATGGCGAGGAGCCGCTCGGCGATGAAGTCGAGCGCTTCGTCCCACGAGACCTGTACGAGCTCACCGTCCTTGCGAAGGAGCGGTGTCGTCAGGCGTTCGGGCGCGTACTGGGTCTCGAGGTAGTGGTTCGTGCGCCAACACAGAAAGCCCCGCGTCACCGGGTGATCGGGATCGCCGGCGATCTTGGTGACGCGGCCGCCCTCGACGGTGGCGATGATGCCGCAGGCGTCGGGACAGTCGCGGTTGCAGACGGTTTTGAGCGTCTGGGTCACGCGGGCCAGGCTAGCGCGTCGTGGCCATGGTCGCCCGGCCCAAGCTCCGGTATGAAGGGCCAGCACAGATGTCTCACGCGCCCTCCGCCGACTACTCCGACCAGCCGTTTTATCTTCAGTACCCTGCGGCCGTCGCGACGATCATCACGATCGTGATCGCCGGCGCGTTCATCTACCTGGTCGGCGCTTCGTACCACCCGCCGAGCGCAGGGCCCGGAAGTCACGGCGCAGCGCCCGGCAAGAGCGGCGCGCCGGCGACGAGCGCCGCGCCCGCCGCGCGCTGATTTTTCGCAACCCCTGCGCGTGGGGCCCCAACCCCACTTGCCGAGAGTTACTTCTTCTCGACCGATTTGGTCGGGGGCATGCGATCCCACCGGAGCGAGTCGCCGATGAGCGACGAGATGCGCTTGGGCTTGGCGCCGCCACCGAGACGCATGACGTAGATGCCGGGGCCCTCGCCGGTGGTGCGCGTCGACATGAAAGCGATCATGCGGCCGTCGGGGCTGCAGGCGGGATAGCCGTTCGAGCCCGCGCCTTGGGTCAGGCGGACCAGCTGCCCGCCGGTCTCACCGGTCGCGACGAGGTCGGTGTTCTTGCCCGCACCAACGGCGAAGACCGCGCGGATGCCGTCGGGGTGACGACAGAACGTGGGCGACGAAGCGAAGAGACCGTCGGGCGAGATGGGTTTGCCGTCGACGTAGACGCGCTGGTTGAACTTGCCGGCGCCGGCGAACGCGAGCTTGCCGGTCGGGGTGAAGCCGGGCCTGAGCGCGGTGTCGATCGGCGAAGCCTCTTTGAGCTGATCGAACGCGGGCCCGGTGAAGACCTTGATCTTGCTGCCGACGCCGATCGAGGCGGCGACCTGCGAGTAGTCCTTGTTGAACGCGATGCCGTACACGCTGCCCTTCACGTTGAGCTTGATCGGCTTGTCCGGCGCGCTCGCCTTGTAGACCTTGTACTCCTCTTTGTTCTTGCTGCCGGCCCAGAAGAGCTCGCCGCCGGCGCCGTAAGCCGGAGCGATCGCGACGTGATCGGAAGGCGAGATCGCCTTGGCGTCGAAGCCGTCGGAGTCGATGCGGTAGACGCGGCGGAGCGTTCCGCTTCCTGACACGAATGTCAGGTGGCTGAAGAAGCCGCCTTGCGTACCGGTGAGCGCGCCGATGACCTGGTCGGCGACGTAGTGCGACTCGGCACGGATGCGATCGAGCGGGACCTCGAAGCGCTTCTCGAAGACGGGCGAGCTGCCCTGGTTGAGGAGGTACGCGATCGCCTTGAGCTCGGCCTTGTCCTTGTCGATCTTGCGACCGATCACGCGGACGAGCGCTTCGGCGCCCTTCTGCTGCCACGCCTTGACGTCGATGGTGTCCGAGAACGCGCCTTCGGGGGCGGCGCTGTCGGGCATCACCTCGAACTCACCGGAGAGCTCCAGGTCGCGACGGACGACGCTGCGGAGCGTGACGTCCTCCATGTCGGGCGAGAGCGACGGAAGCACCGCGATCTTCGGGAGCGGGATCGTCGACGCTTCCGGCGTGACGGTGAAGCCGCTGATGCCGTCGTCCTCTGGCTTGGGTTGCTGCGCGATCGCGGGCGCGACGGATGACAGCGCCAGCGCGAGCACGGGGAGCAGCCACTTGATCGGAAGCTTCATTCCGCTCCCTCCGGCTTCGCCGTCAGTCGGTGCCTACCTCGCTCTCGATGCTCGCGCGCTCGCATCTCGGCCTCCGGTTTCATGGTCTGTCAGACGCTCCTAGTTGCAAGACGATGCCGTGCAGCGCATCGAAAACGAGAGGTTCTTGGGCGCCCACTCGGGGTGATCCTCCGGAGGTGGCG
>JBGTSH010000424.1:0-7817 GCA_041940405.1 Polyangiaceae bacterium | reverse complement strand
TTCTATGGCGCTGGGCACACACCGGAACAAGGTTCGCTCATCAGGTATGTTCCAGCGTTTCAGGTAATCGTTCTTGATGGTTCCGTTTGCCCGCTCAATATGGGCATTCTCATAGACTTCGATACACATGCTGACACGGATTCCATAATCTTCCAGCAAGCCGGTGTAATCATCACTGATGTATTGGGAGCCCCTGTCGGAATGGTGCACCAGTTTGCCCCCAAAGTCGGACACCCCCCGGAGGGTCAGCGCCATGCGCAGGGCAGCCAGGTTGTTCTCTGCCCGCATGTTGTCGGCTACGCTGTAACCGACAATGCGCCGGGAATAAACATCCATGATGAGCACTACATAGTAGTGTCTGCCCCCAACCTGGAAATAGAACAAATCGCTGCTCCAAACCTGGTTTACACCTGTAAACCGCCGGTTGCCCAACAGGTTGGAATAGCGGCGGCTTTTGACGCTCAGGGTGGTGCGGACCGGGTTGCTCACGGCGGCCAGGCGGAGGCCTCGGCTGAAGTCAAGGTATTCAGCTTGCCCGATATTACGCTGAATAGACCCGTTGAGGGTTCCATCACAGCGGCAATCACCCATCAGATCAAGATTTGGTCCATAGGCGGAGAAGACGCGATCGATATCGCAACCGGATCCATCACCGTCAACGGCGTGAATGTGACCGCGAGCGCGAATGTATCGGCCGGTAGGCGGGGATTGCAGGCCACGGTTGATCTGGTTGAAAATACTGTTCCGGATAGTTCAGGTTTATTCCTCGGATATGAGACCCTGGCAGCCGGCACAGGCAATGCGATGACCGTGACGCTGGCCGCGGTGTACGCGCCGATCGGCTTCCAGGGCGGCCTCACGGGCGCGCTCTTCCGTGAGTTCGCGTTCACGCTCGCCGGGGCGGTGTTCATCTCGGGCATCGTCGCGCTGACGCTGTCGCCGATGATGGCCTCGCGCCTCCTCAGCGAGCACCACGGCCAGGGCTTCTTGAGCCGCCTGATCGACCGCGGGTTCGAGGCGATCCGTCGCGGATACAACCGCATGCTCGCGTCGACCCTTCGAACGCGCGGTCTCGTCTACTTCGTCTGGATCACGCTCTCGATCGTGACCGTGCCGATGTTCATGTTCTCCCCCGCGGAGCTCGCGCCGAACGAGGACCAAGGCGCCGTGTTCACGGCGATCGACGTCCCGGCGAACGCCAGCCTCGAGCAGGTGACGACCTACACCGAAGAGGTGAACCGCATCTTCGAGTCGCAGCCCGAGTTCGATCATTCGTTCCAGATCACATTTTCGAACGGCGGCTTTGGCGGCATGATCACGAAGCCCTGGGGCGATCGCGAGCGCGACATCTTCGACATCCAGGCCGAGGTGAGCGCCGAGGCTTCGAAGATCGCCGGAATGCGCGCTCCGGTCTTCTTGCCCCCCGCCCTCCCGAGCGCGGGCTTCTTCCCGGTCGAGGTGGTGCTCTCGTCCACCGCCAGCCACGAAGAGATCCTCAAGTTCGCCGACCAGCTCGTCGCTGAAGCAGCCGCGAGCGGGCAGTACGCGTTTCCGCCGATCACCGACGTGCGCATCGATCAGGCAAAGACCGAGATCGTCATCGATCGGGACAAGGTCGCGGCGATGGGCATCAGCATGCAGCAGGTCGGCGCCGATCTTGGCGCGATGCTCGGCGGCAACTTCGTCAACCGGTTCAACATCGCGGGACGGAGCTACAAGGTCATCCCGCAGATCGAGCGCGCCGCGCGCCTGACGCCCGAGCAGCTCGAGGACATCCACATCAGCGGGCCGAACGGCACGCCCATTCCCCTGAGCGCCATTGCCACCCTCAAAGAGGGCGTCGAGCCGCGCACCCTGAACCGGTTCCAGCAGCTCAACGCCGTCAAGCTCTCGGGCGTCTCGACGCGGTCGGTCGACGGCGCGCTCGGCGTGCTCGAGAAGGCGGCTGCCAAGCTGCCGCCGGGCTACAAGCTCGACTACACGGGCGAGTCACGCCAACTGCGTGAAGAGGGCGGCAAGTTTCTCCCGGCCATGGGCATGGCCGTCCTCCTCATCTTTTTGGTGCTCGCCGCACAGTTCAACTCGTTCCGCGACCCCCTCGTCATTCTCGCCGGCTCGGTGCCCCTCGCCATGTTCGGCGCGCTCATCTTCACGTTCCTCAAGTTTGCGGGACCTCCTGGGATGAAGTTCGGCCTCACCGACGGCTGGACGACGACGCTCAACATCTATTCGCAGGTCGGGCTGGTGACGCTCGTGGGCCTGGTCTCCAAGAACGGCATCCTCATCGTCGAGTTCGCCAACGCGCAGCAGAAGCTGGGCATGTCGAAGATCGACGCCGTCAAAGAGGCGGCGAGCACGCGGCTCCGTCCGATCCTGATGACGACGGTCGCCACGGTCGCCGGTCACTTCCCCCTGACCCTCGTGACCGGCGCAGGCGCTGTCGCGCGCAACTCGATCGGCATCGTCCTCGTCGGCGGGATGGCGATCGGCACGCTCTTCACCCTCTTCGTCGTCCCGGCCGTCTACGTGCTCATCGCCAAGGACCACCGTGGTGAAGCGAGCGCTCGGGACGAGAAGGAAGATATGACGCCGCCGGTGGAAGAAGCACAGGCGGCGTAGCCCCGACTTGTCGTAGAGTCCCCGGTCATGCCTTCGCTCTACGAACGTGTCGGCGGCGAGCGCGCGGTCATGGCGATCGTCGTTTACCTCTACGAGCGGCTTACAAAGGACGAGCTCACGAGCCGGTTCTTCGTGTCGCTCGACATCGAAGCGCAGACGCAAAAGCAGATCGCGTTCCTGTCGTGGGCGCTCGACGGTCCGGTCGAGTACCGGGGCAAAGATCTCGGCGCCGCGCATCGCGAGCTCGTGGAGAAGCAAGGCTTGAGCGACGAACACTTCGACAGGGTGGCCTTTCACCTCGGGGGAGCGCTGCGAGAGATCGGCGTCGAGCCCGACGTCGTTGCCGAGGTGCTCTCGCGCGTGGACGGCCTTCGAAGCAAGGTGCTGGGGACCGGCCCGCGCTGACCCGCCGGCGCGATGTGGCGCGACTGACCTGCCTGTCGGTCGATCGTGGCGCCTTCGGCGGACGAGCGCGCCCGAACTGCCTCGCGAAGCGGTGATCGGGATGGCACGGCCGATGCTGCGTCGTAGCTCGATGCCGAGGTGCTCTATGTGGCGTAGGGGCGCGTCTGTGGTGGCTCTATCGACCTGCGTTCTCGCGACGACGCAGGCGTGGGCACAGCCCCCTGGTAGCGTGCCCCCACCCAGAGAAAGCGAAGCTGACACCGCGGAGCCCATCCCGCCGGAGGGTACGCTCCTCGCTCCGCGCAACGCGTTCGAGCTCCAGTTCCTCTTCGGCTACGTTCAGCCGTTCGGCGAGCTGACCGACACGGTCGATATGAGCGAGCTCGCCGGCCCGGGCTTCACCGGCGGCGGGGCGCTGGCGTGGCGCATCAACCCGCACTTCGCAGCTGTGGGATACGGCGGCTGGGGACACTGGACCGGCGCCGATGAGCTCAACGACGGCAAGGCTTTCGGTGGCACCGGCGGGGTCGCGGCGAGCTTTCACATGCAGCCGTACCAGCGGGTAGACCCCGTCCTCCAGCTCGGCGCGGGCTATCGCCTCTTCTTCGTCGCGCCGGGAGACGAGCGGGACAACCACATGTTCCACGGCTTCCAAGCGCTGAAGGTGGATCTGGCGATCGACATCCGAATCAACGAAGACTTCGCGCTCGGTCCGCTGCTCAGCGCGGACGTGAACGTGCTGCCCTGGGACCTCAACACCACGACCGGGAACAACACCTCGCTGGACGAGCCGGGCATCAACACGTTCTTCTTTGCCGGGGTCGCAGGCAGGCACGATCTGCTCGGCACGCGCGTCGCCAAGGGACATGACGTCGTCGCATCTTCTGCCGGGTCTTCGGCCGCACGCCGGTAGTAGGATGCGCATCGGCCCTTGATTGCCACGGCCGAAGAAGTCCGCGACCGGGCGTTCGCCGACGCGATGATCCGGATCGAGCTCGCTCGCGCGACGGATCACGGCGTGCGCCGAGAGCTGGGCGAGCGGCACGCAGCGCTGAAGGCAGCCGCGCTCCTTGCGCACGCGGAGCTTCGCGCGGCGATCGCTCGAGGAACGCTGCGCGGTGCTGCGCTGCGGACGCGCTTCGACGACTTGCCGTCCGCGGAGCGCGATCATTTCGTGGAGGAGGTTCTTGGGATCGCCTATCCGCCGCTCGACGAGCGGCGCCTCGGGGCCGAGCTCGTGACGTACCAGCCGAGCGGGTACGACGAGATCGTTCACGCGCTCGACGCGACGAGATTGGACGCTACCGGCCGGTTCGTCGACATCGGGTCGGGCATGGGCAAAGCCGTGATGCTCGCAGCGCTCCTCACCGGGGCAACGAGCGCCGGCCTCGAGCTCGACGCGGAGCTTCACGCAATCGCCGTCGCCGAGGCCGATGCCCTGCGGATCGGCAGCGCAGATTTTCGGCGAGGCGACGCGCGCGACGCGGCGTTCGACCAGGCCGACGTGATCTTCATGTACCTGCCCTTCACGGGCGAGGCCTTGGCCGCGGTGATGACGCGCCTCCTGGCGAGCGCCCGAGTCTGGCCACGGCGGCCCGCTGGTCGGTTCTTGTGCGCAGGGGCGCTCGACCTCGGGCGGTATCCCGAGCTGGAAGTCGCCGCGCCGCCGATGTCGTGGCTCCAAGTCTACCGGCTTCGATAATTTTTCCTGGCCTTCGGTTTCCCGCCGACCTAGCCTAGTCACTCAGGGGTGAGTCACTATGCGAAGTTCGCTCGCTCTCGCGCTCGGGTCGCTGCTCGTGATCGCTTGTGAGGACGGCGCAAGCCCTCGCTCGCCCGGGCCGTCGGACGACGCCGTGACCGAGGAGGGTCTCGGGCCGCAGCAGCTCAGGCTCCTCACCCGGCGCGAGTACAACGCGACCGTCCACGATCTCCTCGCCGGCACCTCGCCGAAGGCGGCCTGCGAGACCGACGTGGGCTGTAGCTTCCGCGAAGAGTCATGCGTCGGGGGCACGTGCCAGGCGGACCCGTGCGAGCTGGTGACGTTCGTGCTCGAGGGGTACGAGTCGGCAGGGGGCGTCGTGGTCGCCGGATCGTTCAACGACTGGGCCGCAAGCGCCGAAGCCGGCGGCTGGGCGATGACCTTCGAGCCATCGATCGGAGCGTGGGTGACCAAGCGACCCCTTCCCGACGGAGAGCACACCTACAAGCTGGTCGTCGATGGGACCACATGGCTGACGGATCCTGACAATCCGGTTTCGGTTCCCGACGGCTTCGGAGGCTTCAACTCGGTCGTCGCGCAATCGTGCGCCGGGCAGGCGCCCCCACCCTCCGGCGGCGTCATCGCCGATTTCGCTGCCGACCTTCCGGTCGAGAGCCGTCCCGAAGGGTATGCGTTCGACAACGCCGCGATCGCCGGGCTCGTGACGAGCGTCCACGTGGAGCAATACCTTCGAGCGGGAGAGACGATCGCCGAGCTGGCTACCGGAGATCTCCAAGCGCTGCTCGGATGCCAACCCGAGAGTGCAGAAGATCCCTGTGTCCGCGACTTCGTCGAGCGCTTCGGTCGCCGAGCGTTCCGAAGGCCCCTCGCCGCAGACGAGGCCGACAGGCTGGCGGGGCTGCTCTCCGCGCAGCGCGACCTGCAAACGGGCGTGCGCGTGTACCTTCAGGTCGTACTCTCGTCGCCCAGCTTCCTCTATCGGTCGGAAATTGGAGAGGACGCAGGCGACGGCTCGTTCAAGCTGACCGCGTACGAGGTCGCGACCGCGCTGGCCTACACATTCACCGGCTCGACGCCGAGCGACGCGTTGCTCGACGCGGCAGAGGGCGGCGCCCTCGACTCGCCGGAGGGAATCGATGCGGCGGCGCGCGATCTCCTCGACGATCCGCGCGCGCGAGAGACCGTAGGCGTGTTCGCCGAGCAGTGGCTCAGCATCGAATCGATCGAGGCTGCGGATAAGAGCCCATCGCTCTATCCCGAGCTCACGGCCGATCTTGCAGAGTCGATGAAAGCCGAGACACGAGACCTCGTCGCGCGCGTTGCTCTCGACGGCGCACCCTTCAGCGACCTGTTCCTCGCCTCCACGACCTCGGCGACCGGGAGCCTCGCGGCGCTGTACGGAGCGGGCACTGACGGCTCCCTGCCACAAGCTCGGCAAGCGGGCCTGCTCGCGCATGCGAGCGTTCTATCGGCGCAGTCGCACTCGGATCAGACTTCGCCTGTACGACGCGGCGTCTTCGTGCGTACGCGGCTCCTCTGCCAAGAGCTCCCGCCGCCTCCCGCGAATGCCGGCGGCATCCCCGAGGTCGACCCGAACGCAACGACGCGTGAACGGTTCAGCCAGCATTCGGCGGATCCGACGTGCAGCGGGTGTCACCGGCACCTGGATCCTGTCGGCTTCGGCTTCGAAGGATTCGACGCGATTGGTCGCGCGCGCGACAGCGACGCCGGCAAGCCCGTCGACGTCTCTGGGGTGGTGCTGGGCGTCGAGGAGCTGGGCGCGGAGCCCGCACAAAGCTTCAACGGGCTCCCCGAGCTGGGCGCGATCCTGGTGGCGAGCGAGCGGGCGAAGACGTGCCTGGTACGCCAGCTCCATCGGCGCGCGTCGGGCGCGATGGAGACGGAAGAAGACGAGGGGACGATCGCCTCGCTCTCGGAGCGCTTCGCGGCCTCGGGTCACGACGTCCGCGAGCTTCTCGTTTCGCTCACGCAAGTCAAAGGCTTCACCCACCGGAGGGCGCGATGAGTCTCGTGAAGAACCGCAGGCGGTCGCTGCTGCGCCTCTTCGGCGCGGCGGGTCTCGCGCTTCCTCTCGCAACGCTGGGTCGCACGACCTCGTCCCGCGCGGCAGGGGGAACGGCCAAGCGCATCCTCTTCTTCTACTATCCCGACGGCACCGCGGGCCCGAGCCAAAATGGTGAGCCGAGCCTCTGGCATGCGTCAGGGAGCGAGAGCTCGTTTTCGCTGGGGATGCTTCAAGCGCCGCTTGCCGCCCGAAAAAGCGATTGCGTCTTCCTCAATGGGCTGTCGATGGGCCCCACCGATTCGGGGAGCCATCCGGGCGGCGCGAAGAAGCTCCTCACCGCGACCGACGGTGGAAACGGAGTCTCGATCGATCACGTTCTCGCGAACGGCGTCGGCGCGTCGGCGCCATTTTCGCACCTCTATCTGGGTGCGCACGCGAACGCCAACGCTGCCTCGGGCGACAAGCACATCTCGTACGTTGCGCCCGGGCAGAGCATCGCCCCCGAGGACGATCCGCGAAAAGCGTTCGACCTTCTCTTCGACGCACCGGCGAACAATCCCGGCCCGGACGCGCCGTCGGGTCCCGATCCCGTCAAGGTGAGCGTCATCGACGGCGTGCTTGCAGAAATGGAGTCGACGCGGGCGAGGCTCGGCAATGCGGAGAAGATGAAGCTCGACCTTCACCTCGAAGCGCTCCGCGAGGTCGAAAAGCGCATCAAGGCAGGCGTCCCGGGCGGTCCGGGCGGCGCGACCTGTGAGACCCCTTCGCTCGACACGACCGGCGTCGAGGATGCGACGCTCGGCGATCCCGCGTTCTTCCCCGACGTGCTCCGCGCGCAAATGGATCTGGCAGTGCTCGCAATGGCCTGTGGGCTGACCAAGGTCGGCGTGATCCAAGCGTCGCAGCACACGAGCGAGCTCGTGATGAGCCGGTTTCCGAACACCGACTTCTACGAGCCTGGCTTCGACATGCGAAGCCATCAAGCGTCTCACTATGGTCCGGCACACGACTTCGCCAAGAAGGAGTTCGACTCCTTCGTGAAGC
>JBGTSH010000423.1:0-7835 GCA_041940405.1 Polyangiaceae bacterium | reverse complement strand
AGGCGGTGTCGAAGCGGGAGGGGCGGCGGGTCGCGGCGAACAGCGTCTATCGCATCCTCGACCTGTTCGTGACCTCGAACCTCGCACGGCGCGTCGAGAGCGCGAACGCCTATGTCGCCAATGCGCATCCCGATTGCCTTCACGACTGCATCTTTCTGGTCTGCGATTCGTGCGGCAACACCACGCATCTCGACGACGACACGATCACCCGCACCGTGCGTTCGGCGGCGAAGGGTGCGGGCTTCTCGCCCGAGCGTCCGGTGATCGAGGTGCGCGGCAAGTGCGCCGACTGCGACTGAAGCCACAAAGTTGAACCCGGTCGAGCTTGCCGCGGCGGCGCTGGGGCTGTTCAATGTCGCGCTCGTGGCGCGGCGCAGCCTGTGGAACTACCCGTTCGGCATCGCGATGGTCGCGCTCTATGCCGTCATTTTCTACGATGCGAAGCTGTATAGCGACGCCCTGCTCCAGATCTTCTTCTTCGTCGTCCAGATCTACGGTTGGCGGAGCTGGGCTGCGGCGAAGAACGCCTCGGGTGATGTGCCGGTCGGCATGCTCGATAGGCGAGAGCGCGTCCTGTGGGGCACCGGCACCGCGGCCGCGAGCTTGGTTTGGGGCCTGGCGATGGCTCGTTTCACCGACGCAGCCGCACCGCTCGTCGACGCCGGCGTGGCGGGCACGAGCGTGGCTGCGCAGATCCTCCTCGCTCGCCGCCGAATCGAGAACTGGGTGCTCTGGATCCTGGTCGACATCGTTGCGATAGGTCTCTACTGGAGCCGTGACCTGCGGGTCACCAGCGCGCTCTACGCGGTGTTTCTGGTGCTCGCCACGGGGGGGTTGATCGGCTGGACCCGCGCCCTCCGCGCCTCGAAGGTGCCGGCGTGACCCGCGGCTTTCTCCTCGGCAAGTTCATGCCGCCGCACAGCGGTCATGTTCTTCTCTGCGAGGCTGCGCGCCGTCTCGTCGATCGATTGACCATTCTTGTTTGCTGGTTGCCGGACGACCCGATCCCGGGACCTCTGCGCCTCGAATGGATGCAAAAGCTCTTCGCCGACTGCCGGGTGGTCGGGCACGACCAGATTGTCCCACAAGCGCCCGAGGAGCATCCCGACTTCTGGTCGATTTGGCGCGACATCGTGCGAGCGGCGCACCCGGAGCCCATCGATCGCGTGTTCGCGGGCGAAGCGTACGGCCGCCGGCTCGCCGCCGAGCTCGGGGCCGAGCCGACCATCGTCGATCGAATGGGCCTTCCGATTTCGGGCACGGCCGTCCGAAGCGATCCGTGGGCGCATTGGGATCACCTTCCGCACGTCGTCCGTCCGCGCTACGCAAAGTCGATCTGCCTGCACGGCCCGGAGAGCACCGGCAAGTCCACGCTTGCGCCTCTGCTCGCCGCCCGGTTCTCGACCCGATGGGTTCCGGAATACGCCAGAACGCATACCGAGCTGTTTGGCGCCGACGTCAGCCCTGACGATCTCGTCACGATCGGTAGGACACAGAGCGCGCTCATCGCGGCGTCGCTCCCTTGGTGTAGTCGCAGGCTCATCACCGACACCGACGCGCTGACGACCGCTGCGTGGTCACAGATGATGCTCGGCTACGTCCCGAACGGCGTGATGGAAGGCTTTCGCCGGGCGGACCTGTACCTGCTCACCGACATCGACATCCCGTGGACTGATGACGGGAGCCGGTACTACCCCGGTGCAGCAGACAGGGCGCGGTTCATGGGCATCTGCGAACGGGTTCTAGAAGAGGAGGGCGCTCGCTGGGCTCGGGTCCGCGGCAGCGGCGAGACGAGGCTCGAGCAAGCGATCGCCGCGGTGACCTCGTTGAACCCGCTTCAGCTTCCCGCCTCCGACAGATAGCTTTCGCTCGGATGAGTCCCCCTCGTCTCACGACGGCGGTCATCGGGGCGGGGCCGGCGGGGCTCCTCTTCATCGTCGTCGGCGTTCTCTTGGCGCGGCGCGCGGGCGTCGGGCCGGACGCTTGGGCCATTGTCCTTTACGATAAGCGGGACAGGTACATGCGCTCGCACAGGCTGCGAATGGCGCCCGAGGCGTACCTCGCAATTCAGCGCGAAGTCGACGACCCGAGGTTCGACGCCTTCATCGAGGTGCTCCAGGAACGTGACTTCTCTCCCGAGGTGAACGTCGTCGAAGAGCGACTCCTCGCGCTGGTCGACGATCTCGGTGTGAAGAAAGAGAAGCTGTCGCTGGGCGACGGACCGGAGGAGGCCTCGCTCGACGATCTCAGGAGGCGCCTCGGGGACGCGGAGCTCCTCGGTCCCGATACGGGCTTCACGGTGGTCGCCGCGGATTCGGTGCACAGCGTCGTGCGCGATTGGGTGCGCGGCGACCTCGAGCCGCAGCGCAAGACGCACGAGCAGCTCGCCCGGTTGCGCGTGGACGGGCCGGGGCTCTCGAAGCGGCTCGGCGCAATCGATCAGCTGCGGCTGTCGAAGGTCCTCGGGTCGGTCGTCGACTATCGTCTCAACGCCAATGGCTTCGCCGAGGTCGATCTCTTTCTGACGCCGCGCGAGCACGCGCTGGTCGGGGAGCTCGGGGCGTCGCCATCCGAGCCCGTGCTCCTGTCGTCCGGGATCCTGAGCCGCGTCGGAGCTCCGCTCTTTCGGGCCATCGTCGAGCACCTCGAGCACGGCCCGAACGGCGCGCGGCGCGAGGTGCGGCTCACCTCGACCTTCCGTCTCGAGCATGCGGTGATGCCTCGGCTGACGTTCCGGGTCCCGAGCATCGGTGCGACGGTGTTCTTGGTGGGTGACGCGGGAATCTCGTTGCCGTTCCAGCGGGGCATGTCGGCCCTCGCAGGCTGCGCTCGCAGCCTCGCCAAGGTGCACGTCGAATGGCTGGGTGCGGCGAACGATGACGCGCGGGCTCACGCCTTCGAACGCTATGACGGCGAAGCTCATGCGATCGTCGAGCAAGAAATCGCCGTCGTTCGATCCCGAGCGCAGATCGTCGGCACCCTGCGCGAGATCGTCCGGCTCAGTTCGCTCTTGCCGTTCCCCATTCAATCGTGGTGGCTTCGCGCGCCGGATCACGATCGGCGCTCGGATCGTTGGTCGATATGGTTCTGGTCGAACGTCGCCGTCGCATCGCTCGCGCTCGGAGCGGCGTCGCTCGCCTTCGCCATCGGGCTCGCGGGCGACATGCGATGGCTGGCGCCGGCCGGCGTTTCGCTCGGCGTCCAGGCGCTCGGCGGCGTCGTCTATCACGCCGCCCTCGCCTTCGAGGGCGGCCCGCATCGCTTCGTCCGGCGCGTTTGGGAGGTTCAGATCGCGGCTTCGTTGGTCGGCGGGGTCGGCGCTGCGATCTGGTGTGGGCCCGCGGGCCCCGGCCTCGTGCGGCTCGTCTCGTCGGTATGGTGGCTCGTCTTGGGCGCGTCCTTCGTGGCGGGGCTCTACGCCTTCGCGCGCGTCGTTTCGCGCTGGTTCTTGCGGGCCGGGCTCCGCTTCGAAGACGCGTGAGCCTAGGACAGCCCCTCGCGCACCTTGGCCGCATCGCGCGCGAGCTTCTTGGCGCCGCGAAGATTCAGCCAGATGCCGCCGACGAAGATGAGCAGGAAGAGGGCTGCCATCGTGACGATCCATCGAGTCTCGTGGGCATCGAAGCCGCCGTCCGCGAACCGCCGGATGGTATCGGTGACGCTGATCGCCAGCCCGACACCCAGTGGACCGAAGTACCAGAACGGAGCGCGTCGGAGCAGGCGCGCCTGACGCTCGAGATCGCTCGCGTGGTGCTCGAGGAGCTCGGTCGTCGGACCGTTCAGGGGGGGACGACGTACGCGGCCGCGCGCGAACAGATACCCACCGACGAACAGCGTTGCGATGACGATTACCAGGTTGCCGATGAAGCCGAGCCGCGTCGACTCTGGATCGAGGAGCTGGCGACCGAACAGGACGAGCACGACGACGCAGGCGAGCCACTCGCGGGCGTTCCGCCACCAGATCTGACGGGCGAACTTCTTGGCGCCCTTTTCCAGCTCGTCGCGCGACGGAACCGGCACCGCGGCCACCGGCTGCGCCTGGTACGCGCCTTGGAGCTCGGCGAGGGGGTCCTTTTCTTCCGTCATGTTCCTGGCTCCTTCGGAGCTTCTTCCTGGCTGGCGAGCCACTTGCGGATCCGCGAGAGGCGCGTCGTCACGTTGGTGGGCGTGATGCCTGTCGCCTCGGCGATCTCTGCACCGTCCAGCCCCTCGAGGTGGAGGAGCACGAGCTGCTGCGAGAGGAGGTCGAGCGTGCGAAGGCGTGCGAAGAGCGCCTCGAGGCGGAGTCGATCCTCGGCGCGCTTCTCGGCGCTCACCGGATCGGGGATCTGAACCTCGGAGTGCTCGATGCGCGCAGCGCGCTTGCCGCGCGCGGCTCGCTCGACGTGCGTCGCCGCGACGTTGTGCGCGATGCGAAGCACCCAGGCGCGCTCGCTGCGGACGTCGACGAGGCGTGGCATCGCTTCCCAGATCGCGATGAGGATGTCCTGCCTCAGATCGAGCCTGGCCTGGTCGTCGCGCTCCCTGTAGCTGCAGAGCCGCGCGATCGCCGGACCGTGCCGCGCGACCAGCCCGGCGAAGCGGGCCTCGTCGCCTTCTCGGGCGTCATCGGGCGCCGCGGCGAGGACGTTCGGCAGGGTCACGCCCTCTTAGTCTCGCGCCGCCTGCGATTGTCACACCGAAAAAACGACCCCCGGCTCAGGGGGCAGTCACCTCGAATCGCACCGTCTCGGAGGCGCCATCGGTGGTCGGCAGCTCGAGCTCGACGGCGTACATCCCGGGCGGGAGCGGAACTTCTTTGGGCCTTAGTTGAGCGACCTCTTCCACCTTGCCCCCGGGCAAGGTGCGATGGCCGACGAGGACGCGCTCCTGCGTGCGGCGCACGGCCTTGATCGTGATTGCCGTCGTCACCTCACCCCTGCCCGAGAGCGTCACGCGTGCCCGGGTGGAGGGGCACGAGGGCGTGAGCCAAAACGCGGAGTCATCGACCTGCGCTCCGCGGGCGTCATAGAGGAGCGGGTGCATCGCGACCCCGCACCGATCGTCGAGCTCCGCCGTCCACGGCCCGCGATCGCGGCTGCCCAGACCGACGACGATCCGGAGCGTCTCTCCGGAGCGCACCGTCGGCTTCTCCGGCGAGATCCGCACGCGGCGGTTCCACGCGTGCTCCTCGGTGTCGAACACCGGGCACAGGCGGAACGCTTCGTCGAGAGAGACCCAGTCGAACGAGCATGCATCGTCCAGGCGGCCGGGAAACGGCGCTCTGGAGGAGGAGCTCCCTGTCGGCATCTCTACCGCCCACGGCGGAAGGCGCGGGGTGAGCTCGAGCGGCGTCTCTCGGTCGCATCCCACGGCGGCGAGCCCGATGAAGAGCTTGGCGAAGAGTGAAATGGGGCGGCGTTTTCCGATCAAAACCACTTCACCAAGACGACGCTGCGATAGTTCGTTTCGTCCCACTGGACGTGCTCTGCGAAGACGAAGCCGCGCCGCGCATAGGTCGCGCGGAGCTCCTCGGCAGGCTCGGCGGTGTCGCAGGCGATCCCGCGGGCACCGAGATCCATCGCACGCCGCTCGACAGTTTCCATGAGGAGCCGGCCGAGCCCCTTGCCCTTCTTCGAGGGCTCGACGCCCAGCTGGTTGAACACGCACACGTCGGGGCGGTTGTACAAACTGACGCGTCCGGGCGGAGCACCGGCTCGCGCGGGGTGCCGCAGCGTGATCGTGCCCAGGAGCCGCTTGCCATCGTCGATCACGTAGCACTCGCCTTGGAGCGCGCGCTCTCTCGTATCGGTGACGGTTTGGTGCGTCGCAAAGAACCGCATGCCGGCGGCTGCGAGCGGCGCGTAGGCGCGGTGCAGGAGAGCGGTCAGCTCCTCGAACGAGTCGGTGCTCCGCAGCCGGCGTACGCTCAAGCCCAGAAGCTCTGTCGACACGCAGGGCATTCTACGCGCGCGGCCAAGGTCGGGCCGCCGAGATCGTCGACGCCACGAAGTTGGGGCAGGTCCGATGAGGGGGCGCGGGCGGCCGAGCGCCACGAACCGGGCTAGACTTGCCGAGTGCGAGACGACGACGCCGATGCCAACCGTCGCGCCATCCTCGCGCGACGCGCGCGCTTCATCACGGCGGCGATCGCCGGTCTCTCGCTCGCGAGCGGATGCCCGAGGGACCCCGAGCCGCACCCCTGCCTCGACGTGCCGCCGCCCGGAACCGGCGGTGGCGGCGTAGGCGGCGACGGCGACGGCGAAGGCGGCAGCGGTGGCGTGGGCGGCGAAGGCGGGATCGGCGGAGGCGCGGGCGGCGGCGAGACGTAGTTGTCAGCTCAGCAGGCGCCGCACGAGTTGAAGCAAACGTCGCAGAAGACGCACTCTCCGACGGCGTTGTAGAGCGTCATCCCGGCCTGATGATCGACGGCGCACTGGTTGTAGCAGGCGTCGTCGAAGCAATTGCTCAAGCAGTCGATGAGCGCGTAGCACGCGGTGTCGGCGAAGCAGGCGTCGACCGCCGCGGTGCAAGGCCCGCCGTTCATCGCGCAGCCCTGGCAGTCTTCGCAGGTGCCGACGTCGCAGCCGCCGCCGCTCGTGACAGCGGAGGTTGTCGCGACGGTGTTGGTGTTCGCACCGGTGGTGCTCGGCGCAGTCGTCGTGCCGCTCCCGGTCGTCACGGTGCTGGTCGCCTGGGTCGCTCCCTTCGTCGTGGATGGGGCGCCCCCCGACCCACCGGCGCCCTCGCCGAGCTCGTCGTCGGCCGCGCCTTCCCAGCTGTCGTCGTCGGGCGAAGCGCAGGCAAAGAAGAGCCCTGCGCCCGCAACCAGCGCTGCGGTTCGGAGTCGCATCATCGTCCCCTCGTGTGTGAGTGCCCCTCTAGTTGAGCGAACAGGGCCCCGTATTCATCCGGTGTGAGACTTCTTGAGGCGCACGGTTGACGGCGTCCGGACATGGGCGGCAAAGTCTCGGGATGGCCATGCAGGACGTCGTGCGTTCCACCCATCAGGCTCCCGAGCCGAGCACCTCGCTCGCGGCCGTTCGCGAGGCCGTCCTCGGCGCGCGCAACGCCTTCGACCGCGGCGTTACGCGTTCGCTCGAGTGGCGCATGGCGCAGCTCGAGGGGCTCGCACGGTTCGTCAAAGAGCGAGAGGACGACATCCTCGCCGCGCTCGCGAGCGATGTCGGCAAGCCGAAGCTCGAGGGCTACTCGACCGAGGTGGCGTACACCGCGACAGAGATCGCCGAGACCAGGCGGCACCTCAAGGGCTGGATGAAGCCGGCGAAGGTCGGCACGCCGCTCCTCTTGCAGCCCGGCAAGAGCTTCATCCGAACCGAGCCGCTCGGGCTCGTCCTGATCATCGCGCCTTGGAACTATCCGTTCGGTCTCGCGGTCGGTCCGCTCATCGGCGCACTCGCCGCAGGCAACGCCGCCATCGTCAAGCCGTCGGAGGTTGCGCCGGCGACGAGCGCTCTCCTCGCGAAGTACCTGCCGCGCTACGTCGACGCCGATGCCGTCCGCGTCATCGAGGGCGGCGTTCCCGAGACGACCGAGCTCCTCGCGCAGCGATACGATCACATCTTTTACACGGGCAACGGCACCGTCGGGCAGATCGTCATGACCGCTGCTGCTCGCCATCTGACGCCCGTCACGCTCGAGCTCGGTGGAAAGAGCCCGGTCGTCGTCGACCGCTCGGCGAAAGCCGTGACCCCCGCGTGAAGATCGGCATCCACTCCGAAATCGGCCCGCTGCGCCGCGTCCTCGTACACCGACCCGGGCGCGAGATCGTGCGCATGACCCAGCACGACTTCGAGCGCATGCTCTTCGACGACATTCTTGCCCCCGACGAGACG
>JBGTSH010000422.1:0-7938 GCA_041940405.1 Polyangiaceae bacterium | reverse complement strand
AAGCCCAGCGCATCGCACGAAAGCTTCCACTTCAAATCGTCGACGCCGTCGATCAGGTCACCCGAGAGGGACACCTCGACGACGCCGTCCTCGAGCCCGCGAGCGATCTTCACGGGAGCCTCTTCGAGGAGCCAGACGTGGTCGGGAAGAACCGGGATCTCGGTCTTGACCGTGAAGGTCTGTCCGCTGATTGGCGCGTAGCCCGTCACCCGCGCGTTCGCATCCTCGGCGTGGATCCACGAGGAGCCGCCACCCTTGAAAATCCCCCAGGTCATCGAGAGCCCCTCGAGCTTCACGCGTGCGATCGGGTTCTTTCCGTAGCGCCCCTCGGAGACCACCACCTCGCTGTCGCTGCAGTCGCTCTGAACCGGCCTGCCGCTCCCTCGGATCGAGCACACCACGCCGCTCGGCGGCGCCGGATGCTCCCTCTCTTGCGGCTCGACCCGCACCTCGGACGGCGCGACGAGCGTCGTGAACGGAAGCGCGGTGCCCGAGGCGGCGACGGGCGCTATGTCCTCAGCAGCTGGCTGAACGGCAGCCTTCCCCGGCAAGTGCGCCGGGGTAGGAGGCGCTCCGCAGGCCGCGAGCGCTACGCCAAGGGCCGCCAGCCACCACGAACGCATGGGGCATTGGATTCGCGGCCGCCGCGAAAGTTCCCGGGTGTCGCGCGCGAGCCGTTTCGCACGCGATCGGACCGATCATCTTACGAAGCGCGGCGATCGGCGTGAGGATCGAGAGACGCGGGGGAGGCACGACCGGTGCAACCGCGCCTCAGCCAACCAATGAGCCCAAAGCGCAGACGACGCTCGAATCTCTTCCGTCTCGGACTCCTGCTCATCAGCGCATCGGCCTGCCAGCAAGTCGACGCGTGCAACAAGGGATGTAGCTCCTGCCAGAGCGCAGCAGACGGCGCGGCAGACAACGCGACGAGCTGCGACTGCGGCGGCAACCCCGGCGCGAGCGGACACGACGACGGCCCCTGGTACGAGGACTACGGAGGCGACGGCACGCCCGACAAGAAGTGCCAGTGGCCCCAAGCCTCGTGCGACGGTCCTCCCGACGACGCGACGAGCTGCGAATCGCATCTGCAACGGGCAGAGACGTGCGGGCACTGCCTCCGCAACTGCGGACAGGACGCATGCATCGACACCGACGACGGTTGGTTCTGCGAGGCGACGGTCCACGAGCAGAGCGCGGTCACCGGGTACACGGCCGTCGCCGCGGACGAGACGCTCCTCGCCTGGCGGACCGAGGCTTCAACCTTCGCCCTACCCCAGCAAACGGATGAAGCCGTCGATCTCGGCGTCGTGCTCCGCGAGCACGCCATTCATGACGGAAGCGTCTACGGCGTCTCGCCGGCGGGAGACGTCGTTCGCTACGTCTTTCCTGACGCAACGGCCGAGGTCATCGCACCCGGCCCATCGGACGCGCAGCTCCTCCGCTTCGATCTCGACCAGGTCTACTGGGTACAGGACGGCGGCATCGTTCGCGCACCCGTCGCCGGCGGCGCCGTCGAGCCCGTCGTGAGCATCGACGGGTACGAAATCGAGGACTACGAGGTCGACGATACAGCGCTCTGGCTCGCAGGCTTCTTCTACGACGTGCCGCGCTTCTACCACGTCACGAAGAGCACCTGGGCCGAGCACGAGATCGAGAACACCGGCGGCACGTCGCTCGACGCGACGGTCGATGTCGAGCTCGGCGATTCCTACGTCTATTTCGGCCGCGGCAGCCGCCTTCTGTTCGTCGAGCGAAACGACTGGGGGATGGCGTCGGACATCGGGGCCCTCCCCGAATACCGCGACGAGATGATCGCACGCGGCGCTTGGTTCTACGTCCGCGAAGCCGATCGCATCGTCGCCACACAGCCCGAGAACGACGTCATGATCGAGCTCGTCGTGCACCCCGGTGTCATCGGATCGATGTCCGTCGCTCGTGACCGCGTGTTCTTCACGACGACCGGGACCTTGTCGTCGGTGGCGTGGTAGACGAGCCCTGCAAGTCCATCCGCGGTTGGCGTGCTACGCTTTCTCCCGTGTTGCCTCCCGAACTACGCGCGGCCGTCTTGGCGCTCCCCGCAGAGCAACGAGCGGAGCTTCGCGATGAGCTCGACGCCAGCCTCGAGGCCGAGGTGGACGACGAGCTGATGACGGTACTCAAGGAACGCGAGGCCTCGTTCGACCGCGGGGACCCCGGCGTGCCCGCTTCGGAAGCGTTCGCCCGTCTTCGCCAGCGATGATCCTCGAGCTTGCTCCTGAGGCAGAGCAGGAGCTTGCTTCGGCACGCGCATACTACGAGGCGGAGCGCGAAGGTCTCGGCGACGAGTTTCTGCAAGAGATGGAGGCCGTCGCCGACCGGATCGCAGCGCTGCCTAACCGGTTCCCAATCATCCGGGGAACGGAGATGCGGCGAGCGCTCGGGCGTCGGTTCCCATTCATGCTGGTATTCAAGGTACGCGGCGAAGTGGTGCGAATCCTGGCGGTTGCGCACCAACACCGCGAGCCGGGCTACTGGCGCACGCGCAGCTGATGGTGGGGGCTACAGTGCCTTCGCGGCCGCGAGCACCTCACCGAGCGGCCGACCCGACGGCGCGCGCACGCGCACGGTGAACGGTCCCTTCGGATCGCTCTCGTCGTAGGTCGACTCGGTTCCGGGACCCAGCACCGCGCTCATCGTCTTCTGGATCTCGTCCTTGTCGGCGTCCCACGTCGCGCGCTCGTTGGGCGCGTGGAGGCGATCGAGGACGCGCAGCACGATCCCCTGCGTCTGGAACTTGAGCCCCGAGAGCAGCTGCTCGCCTTCGAGGAGCGACGCGGCGTTGGCGATGCGCAGGAGCGAGTCGGCGAGGCGCTTGTCGGCTCCCGGGTCGGGGGCACGCTTGCGAACGTAGAGGAGCCCGACCTTGCCCTCGCCGTAGTCGAGCGCGTAGTCCGACTCGTGACCGACGAGCAGCACCGAGGGGCCGTGATGAACGTGCCCGTAGTCGACGACGTCGACGAGCAGCTCGCTCAGCTTGCCGCTCTTGATCCAGCCGTGCCACGCTTCGACGAGCTTGGCGTGCAGGGGAACGCTCGCCGGGTCGGCGAACAGCTTCAAAGCAATGCGGGGGCTCAGCACGCTTGTCTCGTTTCAGGAGGCAGCGACAGCCGCTGCCTTGGCGGCGGCTGCCTGGACCATGCGCTCATAACATTGATGGGACGCGTCGACGAAGAGCTGCGCTTCCTCGATGCGTTGGTGCGCGCTCTCGGCGTCGACGTTCGAGCCTTCGCGCTCGGCCCGGAAGAGGTACTGCGCGAACTTCGCCCCGGCGAACGGATCGTGGAACAGCTTGGTGTCGACGAGCTCGCTTCGGAAGCGCGTCGTGATCTCGCCCGCGTCGTCGCTCACGTCGGGCACCGACTCGCGAACGAGCGCGCGCGCCGCCGTGAGCATCGCCTTGTAGGCGCGCTCGGCGGCCGTCTCCGCCTTGCCCTCGTCGAGGAGCACCTGCGCCTCGAACACTTCACGCTCGGCTGCGGAGAGCGCCATGATGACATACGGCACGACCTCACCCGCGCACTCGCCGACGCCCATGTCGCCGATCGAGTACTCGCGAGGATCGCCCCAGTCCGAGTAGAACGACTTGTCGAGCTCGTACGCCGGCACGGGCGAGAGCGCGTCGACCATGGCGCGCACCTCTTTCTTGCCGATGCGCTGGATGAACTTCGAGAACGTCTCGCCGTCCTTCTTCTCGGCAACGTAGCGCTTCGAGAGCCGGTCGACCATCTCGGGCACGTTCTTCGACGGGATGGCGCCGATGGCGAGACCGTACGTTCCCGCGTTGTTCTCCCACTCGCCGCCGACCACGACCTGGAAGTGCGGCACGCGCCGGCCGCCGACGTTGCGGCTGACGCCGAGGAACCCGAGGTCCGCCGCGTGGTGTTGGCCGCAGGCGTTGAAGCAGCCGCTCGTCTTGATGTGGAGCGCGCGCGCCGCAGGATCGAGCTGATCCTGGACGACCGTCAGGCGCTTTCGAAGCTCGCCCGCGAGACCGCGCGACGACGAGATGCCGAGCTTGCACGTGTCGGTGCCCGGGCACGCCGTGATGTCGGTGATCGTGTTGGCGCCCTTCTCGGCGAGGCCGACCTTCTCGAGCTCCGCGTAGAGCGCCGGCAGATCGCCTTCGCTCACCCAGCGAAACGCGAAGTTCTGCTCGACGGTGAAGCGCATCGTGTCGCCGGTGAGCTTGCGCGCCATCTCGGCGAGCGAGCGCGCCTGATCCGACGTCATGTCGCCGAGCGGCAAGGTCACCGTGACGACGGCGTAGCCGGGCTGTGCTTGCGGCCGCACGTTGGACTTGCGCCATGCTTCAAACGCTTCCGAGCCGCGCGTCTCGAGCTTCGACGGTCCGCGGAGCGGCCTCTCGCGCACCACGTCGAGGTCGCCGAGGTACGCCTTCCACCGCGGATCGTCTCGCAGCTTCGTTCGCTCCTCGCGAACGAGGCGAGTGAACTCCTCGATGCCCATCTTTTTGATGACGAACTTGAGGCGCGCGCGCGCCCGGTTCTCGCGCTCGCCGAAGCGCGAGAAGAGACGGCAGACCGCCTGCATCGTCGGGAGCAGCTCCTCTTCCAGGACGAACTCGTCGAGCAGCTTCGCCTGCTGCGGCACGGACCCGAGCCCGCCGCCGACGTAAAACTCGAAGCCGCGAACCTTCTTGCCGTCGATCTCACGAACGCGCGCGATGCACCCCACGTCGTGGAAGCTCGTGAGGCCGCAGGAGTGCTCCGCGCAGCCGGAGAACGCGATCTTGAACTTGCGACCGAAGTCCTGCGTGTCGTCGTGACCCATCAGGAAGTAGGTCGTCGCGTGCGCGTACGGCGCGACGTCGAACGACTCGGTGTTGCAGACGCCCGCGTACGGGCACGCGGTCACGTTGCGCACGCTGTTGCCGCACGCTTCGCGCGTCGTCACGCCCACGGCCGCGAGGCGGCGCATCATGTCGGGTGTGTCATCGATGTGAACGAAGTGGAGCTGGATGTCCTGCCGCGTCGTCACGTGCAGGATCGCGTCCGAGTACTCCTCGGCGCACTCGGCGAGCACCTCGAGCTGCTTGATCGTGACGCGGCCGAACGGGACCTTGATCCGCTGCATGCCGGGCGCGTCCCACAGCGTCACCGGCCCCTTGGTCAGCGCGCCGGACGGAAACGCCAGGTCGCGCATCGCTTCGCCGTCGTGACGCTGCCCGTTGTCATAGCGCTGCCCGTACGCCCCGCGCCGGAGCCGCGTCTCCGCGAACAGCTTCTCTTCGATCTTTCCCTCTTTGCGGAGGTGGATCTGCGTCTCGAAGATGTCGATCTCGCGCGCGAGCGCTTCCGGCATTTCCGAAGCAAGCGCGTCCTTCCAGCGTGAAGGCCTCATCGCTCGGGGTTGTAGCGCGTTCTTGACCAAAGCACAGCGAGAACTTCCAGCGGCTTTTGTCGCCTTAAACCCTCCGACGGCCTCCATTCTCCCATCATTTTAGAGCAACAATCCGTGCCCCTTCCCCCACTTGTGTGACCCGGGATATCCTGCACAGCCGAGGTCCGCATGCCTTCTTCTCTCTTCCGCAAGCTCGCGGCGTTCGCCGTTGCTCTGTCTGCCGTCGCAGCAGTGCCCGCCATCGCCGAGGCCGCCCCGCTCGCGGTGACCCAGCAGGGTCGCTTGTTCGACACCAACGGCAACCCCGTCGCCGGCACCCTCGCCGTCGAGTTCGCGATCTACTCGGATGAAGCCGCCGCCGTTCCGATCTGGACCGAGGTCCACAACATCACCTTCGACGAAGGCTTCTTCTCCGTCTCGCTCGGCGCCGTCACGCCCCTCGACGAGTCGATCTTCGACGGCAGCGTCCGCTGGGTCGGCGTCACCGTCGGCAGCGATCCCGAGATGACGCCCCGCGCCCCCGTGCTCAGCGTCCCGTACGCCATCTCCGCACGCAACGCGACCGGCGACATCACCCCCAACTCCGTCACCATCCCTGGTTACGGTACTGTCATCAACGATCAAGGCGAGTGGGTCGGCGATCCCACCGGTCTCCAGGGTCCCCAAGGCCCGCCCGGCCCGCAGGGCGCGACCGGCAACACCGGCCCTGCCGGCGCGACCGGTCCCGCTGGTCCTGCGGGTCCGACGGGCAACACCGGTCCCGCGGGTCCCGCAGGTCCGCAGGGTGCGCAGGGTCTTCAAGGCCCTGCCGGTCCGGCGGGTCCGCAGGGCAATCAGGGTCCGGCTGGTCCTGCGGGTCCCGCTGGTCCTCAGGGTCCTGCCGGTGCGACCGGTGCGACGGGTGCGACCGGCGCGCAAGGTCCACAGGGTCCCGCAGGTCCTACGGGCGCGACGGGTGCAACCGGCGCGCAGGGTCCGCAGGGTGTGCAAGGTCCCGCCGGTCCGCAGGGGCCGAGCGGCGTGGTTGGTCAGGCGTTCTCGTCAACCGGGCCCGCTGCCGTCTCCACCACGACGGCTTTTATCGGCGCAACCGTCAGCGTGACGATCACCGCTGGGCAGAAGATCTTCGTCAGCTCCCATGTCGCGCTCGGTGCTTCCGGGGCCGCAGCAAGTGCGCTGAACCTCGCCATTTGCCGTCAATCCGGCGGCATTACGATCGTTGGGGGAGAGTCCTGGGGTCACACGGCCGCAGCGAACCAGCGCCACAACTTTGGGCTTTCGGCAGTCATCACCGGCCTCCCCGCCGGCACCTACATCGTCGGGCTCTGCGGTTACTCATCGAACGCCGCGAACTGGAACAGCAACGAGTACGGCTACACCTCGGCGTTGGTCTTCAACTGAACTCCGAAGCGTGAGCGTCGATCGCAACGAGGGGCCCGAGGTTTCCCCTCGGGCCCCTTTCGTTTCAACTCCTCTCGCGGTGTTGATCGGGAGCGTCGTGATCGCAGTCGGGCTCTACCTCGGTCTCAGCGCGCGCCAGCCACAAGCGCCGTCGCCTACGGCGGCCGCGCCGGCCGCGTCGGCCGGGAGCACCGACGCCAAGCAGACCGCTCAGGCCCACCCACCACCCGCCCTAAAGAGCGCCGACATCCCTGCCGCGACCGGTGCCGTGAAAGCCGCGTTGGAGAAGCAAAAGAAGATCGCCGTCGAGAAGTGCTGGGCACCGTCTGCAAAGACCCAGCCCGAGCCGGCGTCGGTCAAATACGGTTTCAATTTCAACTTCGGCCCCGACGGCAAACAGGTGACCCGCGGCATCACGGAGCCCCGCGGAAGCAACCGCCCCGGCGTCGTGAACTGCATGCAGGCCGAGCTCGGGCCGATCGAGATCCCGGCGCAGGGTCAGCCGGTCGCGGTCGAGGTCGAGCTGACGTTGCCGTAAGGCTCGGCCTACGGCGCGTCGCTCGTTTTTCAGCAATCGAAGAAGTAGGGCCAGCTGCCGACCATTTCGTGCGTGGCAACCAGGAGACTAACGAGGCCAACGACGGCCCAGAGTCTACGCGGGCGTGACACCAAGGAAAGCGACGTAAAGCTGGCGCTAGCCACGAGAAGCACCCACGGCCACGGAGCCAGCAGGTTGTTGCACGCAAGGTCAAACCCTTCCCCGAGCTCGAAGGCTGGCACGAACTTGGCGCACTGCCGCACCAGCTCGGGTACGTGTTGGAGAGTCAGGTGGAGCTGCAGGCCCGTGATCGAGAGCGCTGCGAGCCGCACCAGGTTCCACTCGACGACGCCAACGCGCTTTCGTTTCCTGCGCTTCGAAGCCATCGGCGTCCTCCGAGTCGGCAACAACCTCACAGAGCAGGTCGTCGATGTCGGCGATCTGCTTGTCGTCCGACCCTTCGGCGTCGACATGGATGAATTCGGCGATGGACTCGTGGTTGGCGACCTCTTCGGTCATGTTCGTGTAGCCCACGACCCGCCACGGGTTGTTCACGCCGGCGTTGGAGAAGCAGACCGTCGCCGGGGCTTCGACCCCGA
>JBGTSH010000421.1:0-7955 GCA_041940405.1 Polyangiaceae bacterium | reverse complement strand
GCCGCGTCGGCGCCGACGTGGCCGGCGATGCAGGGTAGGATGTAGGCCCGGGCGTTGGGGTGGAAGTGCAGCTCCAGCTCCTCGGCCCAGAGGGTGATGCCCGAGTTGGTGGCGAGCGCGAAGGGGGCGCCGCCGAGCTCCGTCCAGAATTGCCGCGCGAGGAGTGAAACGTCGCGTGCGCGCTCGCGCAGCGGTGGAAGCTCGATCCGAGCGACCGCGATCCGATGGAAGAGATCGTCGCGAAAGCGGCCCAGCTGCACCTCACGATCCAGGTCGCGACGGGTCGCGGCCAAGAGCCGGACGTCCACGTGGATCGGTTTGCTGCCGCCCACGCGCACGATGGTGCTGCGCTCGATGGCGCGAAGGAGCTTCGGCTGAAGCTCGAGCGGCAGATCGCCGATCTCGTCGATGAGGAGCGTGCCTCCGTTCGCTCGCTCGAAGACGCCCTCACGCGGCCCGCTCGCTCCGGTGAAGGCGCCTTTTTCATGGCCCAGGAGCTCGGACTCGATGAGGCTCGGGGCGATCGTCGTGCAGTCCAGGACGACGAAAGGCTTGTCACGACGCGGGCCCTGCTCGTGCAGCGCCTCGGCGAGCTGCTCCTTTCCGGTTCCTGTCTCTCCTTCGATCACGACCGGCACCGTCGACGCCGCGAGGCGTTCGCAGAGCGGGTAGAGCTTCCGCATCGCGGGGCTCGCGCCGAGCAGGCGGCCGAACGCTCCGCGCGGCGGCAGAGGTGAGGCAGCGGCTACGATCTCGGGCTGCACGCGGAACGCCGAACGGCCCATCCTGAGCGTCTCGCCTCCGCGGAGGAAGGCGATGCCGATCGCGACCCCGTCCACGTACGTACCGTTCGTCGAGCCGAGATCGGTGATTCTGAGCCGCCGGCCCACGACCTCGATCGCCGCGTGCCGGCGCGAGACCTCCGGATCGGAAAGCTTTACCTCACACGCGGGGCTCTTGCCGATGAGCGTGCGTGAGGGTTGGGTGCTTTCGACGTGGAACTCGAGGCCGGCTTCCGGTCCCTCGGTCGCCACGATCGCGTACGAGCTGACGTGCGGCACCTCTCTGCCGAGGCCGGCGCGTTTGACGGTCGGATCATCCGGAAAAACGTCCGAGCTGCGCGACACCGAACCAAACTACTCGAGGTCCGCGGCCATCCCAAGCACCGAGCGGCACGTGGTCCGAGAGACCGCAGTGCGGTCTCTCGGACCACGCCCACCGATCTGCGGGTTCGCGGTTATCGGGGATCGGGCCGTTGGTACGCGCCGTGCTCCGCCACCCCGACCGGAGGTTTCCCCGTGGCGCGCTATGAAGACCAACTCGTCTCCTTCGAGACGCCGTCCGACTGGAACGACAAGTCGCTCGTCACCTTCTCGGCGCCGGCAGCGTCGTCGGCGATCGCGCCGAACATCGTGATGACCAAGGACCGGCTGGTGCCGCCGGTCCGCGACCTCGAGTCCTACGCGGATCGGCAGCTGGTGCTCCTGGCGAAGCAGCTCGAAGGGCTGGACATCGAGGAGCGCGCTCGCATCCAAGTCTCGGGATGCGACGCGATCGCGCTCCGATTCTCGTGGAAGGGTCCAGCGGGCGTCATCGCGCAGCAGCTCATCTTGGTGCAGCACGGCCACACCATCATCAGCTTCGCGACCTCGAGCATGAAGGCGGAAGCCGAGACGCAGGGGCCGCTCCTTTCCCAGATCGTCTCGACGATCCGCCTGGCACCCAGGCCCAGCTGAGGCGCGCAGGGTAGGCGCGGCCGCGCGGACCACGTGCGGTCTCGTGGACCGCAGCCCGAGAGACCATGCTAGAGCCCCGACCTCGAACCGACGTGCTGCGGGATACGGCGCGACGACGCGGCCGAACGCCGGCGGCGATGATGCTCGCGACGGCCGCAGGCGACGAGACGGCGATCGCGAATACCCTCGCGCTGCTCGCGCCGAGCCGTCTGGACAAGGCGCGCGTCCTCGGGTCTCCCACGCCTTCCGAGGTCGAAGGGCACGTGGAAGCCCTGGCCGCGTGGAGCCCGTTCGTGCTCTCGCGCGTCGCTTCGGGATGGCCTGCGGCCGGAAAGCGTTTGAACGACGACGTGTGGATTGCGGCCTGGCGGACCGCAGCGCGGCACCTCGAGCCGCAGGGCCGCATCCGGCCGCGCGATCTGGCGCATGAGCCGTTCGCCGACGAAGTCGCCGCGCTCTGGCCGGAGCCCCCGACGGAGCCGTGCTCGTTCGCGAGCCTTGCACAGTTTGGCCGCGCTCTTTTGCCTTCGGAAGCGCGCAGGATCGCCGCCTCCGGCATTCGCGACGAGGTCATTCACGCCGCCTCTGTCGCGCGCGCAGAGCCCTCCTTGCTGCGCCTGCTCCGCGGCGCCGAAGACCGCATGACGGATGACGCCCTTCAGGTCGTGTTGGCGAGGCTTCTCCGGTGGCGTCGGATCGATCCGTCGGCAGCGGCGATGCTCGTCGAGCTCGTGCGTGGGTTCGCGCCGGACGCGCTCGACGAGCTGCGGGTCGAGCTCGCGTTCGCGCTACAGGCGTCCGATCTGCCGGCGCCTCTCGTACTCGCGCTGATGACCGACTGGCGGATCCCGTGACGGCCGCGGAAGTGGGCAGGCCCGGGGATTGCTATCGCGGGCCCACCAACATGGCGACGATCGAAATGGCTCCGGGCTCCACCCGCCCTTCGGCAACGGCTCTGGAAGGGCTCGAAGGTCCGCCCCTCGTGATCCCGCGATCGTCGCCGCTCCCTGCGGCGATCGTTCGCTGGCAGCGTTCGCCGAGCGAGCATCTGGCGACGGTCATCTGCAAGGCCACCTTCGTGCTGGCGCCGGGCCGGCTGCGTCTCGCGAAGGTGCAGGACGAGATCAACTGCGGGGCGAGGAACGGCTTTCCTTCGGATGTCGTCCCGCTCAAACCCCGCGTCGACTTGTTCCTCCGCGGGAGCGTCTTTGCCCCGGATCGCGTGCCGGCGGAGTCGGTGGTCGCCACCGTGGGCATCGCCACCGTTCGAAAGTCGATCGCGGTGTACTGCGATCGCGCATGGCGTGACGACGGCCGGCTCGAGTACGGCGAGCCCTTCCTCCGCTCACGCCTCGCCTACGAACGAACCGCCGGGGGCGATCACTGCTGGAATCCCATCGGCATCCGCTTCGGAGAGCGGGATGCCTCGGGCCGCGAGCGCGTTCCGAACATTCAGCCGCCGGGCGCCACCCTGACGAGCCCGCAGTCTCGGTTCCTGCCCATCGGGTTCGGCCCGATCCCCGAGGCGTGGGAGCTCCGCCGGTCACGTCTCTCGCCGGGCTCGAGCGCAGCGAACTGGTGGACGCGGCCGATCGCGGCGGACGAATTTTCGTTCTTCAACGCAGCGCCGTCGGATCAGATGCTCGTCTTCGTGCGGGACGACGAGCCGCTGACGCTCGAGCACCTGCACGTGGACCACGCCATCCTCGACGTCGAGCTTCCCGGCCTTCGAACGCGGGTGCGGATCGGCGGGGTCCACGGCGACGATCTCACGCTCCGTATCGACACGATCGCTATCGACACCGATCGCGGAACGCTCGCCATCACGTGGCGAGGTGTCGTCGTCGCCCCGCCGGAGGTCGACCTCGCTGCTGCGACGGTCGAGATCGACAGGAGCCAGACGAGCGCGAGCCGGCCGCCCCAGCAAACGATGCCCGGCCCGGTCGAAGGTTTCGACGAGATCACCGCCGTCACCAAGGTTCTCCGGGATGGCCCGAGCATGCCGCTGCACGCGCTTCCGTTTCGCTCGGCGCCGCAGGACGGGTCGGGCCCTTCGCACCGCACGATGATGCTGGACGCCGACGCGATCGCTGCGTGGGGCCGGCCGCAGACGATCTTCCCGCCGCCTGGCTCCGACTCCGTCCCGCAGGTGGCCGCCCTGCCTTCGAACGCGCCTTCTTCCACCGAGAGCCCTTCATCGCCGCGGCCCGCGATGAACGTGACGCTTCTGCCCGGGCACACGATCGGACAGCAATCGGTGATGCACGGCGCGAGACCGCCGAGCAGCCGCCCCCCGCCGCTGTCCTTCGCGCCGCAGCCTCTCTCGCAGGTCGACCTCGATGCTCGCATCGCCTCGGACGCTGCGGCCGATGCACACCCGTCGCCGGCGAGCTCGTACAGGCCTCCCGCGCCCTCCTTCAACGACGACCGCGGCATGGCGTCGAACGACGCGCTGCAGGTCCTGTGGTTCGACTCCAGCAGCGTGAAGCGGCTTCGGCTGGAGCACAAGGCCGTCATCGAGCGGATACAGCCGGCGCCCTTCGACAGCTCGATCGCGACGCTCTTCGACTCGCCCAAGGAGATGCAAGCGCAGCTCGAGGTGGCCGCCATCTTGCGTGAGGCCCGACGCGCGTCGCCGAGTGAGCTCCTCCCGCTCGTGCGGCGCAGCGCCGAGGCAGGGTTCTTCGTCGCTCCGATTGCGGTGACCGAGGGGACGATCAAGCTGTCGTACGACGAGCTGCAGGTCCTCCAGGTCGCGCTCCAGATCGCGGCGCCTTTCGTCCTGGTAGAGAAGCGACTCAAGCCGGTTCACGACCGCGCCCAAGAGACGGCGTCGGCGCAGGACGTGGCCAGCGAGGCGTCGCTCCGCGCGGTCATCCGTGACCTGTTCAAGCAGTTCCGTTCGTGTGTGCGGAGCGTCGACGCCGGCTACCTCGAGTCGGAGACCGAGCGTGTGCTGCTCGATCGGCGCGGCTACAAGCGCCGTAGCTTCCTCGACGCCGAATGGCTGCGCGCCGAGCTCGTGATCGGCTCGGGCGCGACGCCGATCCCGACGTATCTGCCCGCCCATCTCGCCCAGAAGCTGCCGCTGCTCGCGAGCTTCCACGCTCGGGTGATCCTCGAGGTCCTGCCCAGGCAGGATCACCGTGAAGAGAGCCCCATCGCGACGCGCGTCGTCGCGCTCGCACGTCTCCTCCGCTTCGAAGGATTCTCGTCATGAGCTTGTTCCGTCTGAACGCCCCGCGGTACCGACTCGCGCTCGCACGCGGCGAACATTCGCTCGACGTTCGCGAGGTCGCCGTCAGCGAGGGGCTCTCACGGCTCTTCCAGGTCGACCTCGTCGTCCGTACGCCCGAGCACGACCTGGATCTCGAGACGATCGTCTCCAGCGGCGCGGCCCTGCGCATCGACGCCGAAGTTGTACCGGGCCTGTTCCAGACGCGAACGTTCAACGGGATCTGCTCCACCGCCTCGATGATCCGCACCGAGCCGACGGGGCTGTCGACGTTCTCGCTTCGGATCGTGCCGGCGCTGTGGCGCGCGACGCTGCGCGAGAACTGCCGCATCTTTCAGCACCTGACGATCCCCGAGATCGCGACGCAGGTGCTCGCCGAGCTCGGCATCGTCCCTCGCTTCGAGCTCCGCTCGACGTACCCGGCGCTCGAGTACTGCGTGCAATACCGCGAGACCGACTTCGCCTTCCTCTCGCGACTGCTCGAGGCTGGAGGCATCACGTACTACTTCGCCCCGGATCCGCCGAAGCAAGAGGGCGCCCAGTGGGGCCCCGACAACGAGACGCGGCTCGTGCTCACGGACCGCCCCGAGGTGCCGCCTCGAGAGGGCGAGACGCCGGTGAGGCTTCCGTTCTTCGATGCGGTTCATCAAGACGTCCGCCAGACCTACGTGACGAAGCTTTGCCTGCGCCAGGATGCTCGCTCCGGCTCCGTTACCGTGCGCAGCCACGACTTCCGCGTCCCGCCGGACCGACCGCTCGTCGCCGAAAGCAAGGTGAAGGGCAGGGACTGCGAAGCCGTCTACGAGCGGTATTCGTACGAACCCGGGGTCTTCACCTACGAGCCCGGAGGCCTCTCGACAGCGACGCCGGTCGCCGACGATCGGGGCATTGCGCGCTACGACGCAGACGAGGCGAGCCGGCTGGCCCTGAGGCGCCTCGCCGCGCATCGCGTGGGACGCCGGCGCGTCGAGCTCTCGACCAACGCGCTCGAGCTCTGGCCCGGAAGCGTCTTCGGTGTCGACGGCCACCCTCGCACCGACATCAGCGCGGTGTCCGGTCTCCTCGTCGAGAAGAGCAGGCTCGATGGCAATACGGAGCAGATCGGTTACCAGCTCGAGGCGGTCTTCGCCGCCGATCCCTTCGTACCGCAGCAGACGACGCCGAAACCTCACATCTCGGGCGTTCAGAGCGCGACCGTCGTCGGCCCCGCCCACACCGAGATCCACACGGACGAGTTCGGCCGCGTGCGCGTCCAGTTCCATTGGGATCGTGAGAACCGGTTGGACGAGAAGAGCTCCTGCTGGACTCGCGTGAGCCAAGGATGGGCCGGCAGCGCCTACGGCATGGTCGCCATTCCTCGTGTGGGCCAAGAGGTGCTCGTCGAGTTCTTCGAGGGCGATCCTGACCAACCCGTCATCGTCGGGCGCGTCTTCAACGCGACTAACCCCGTGCCCTACGCGCTGCCCGAGAACAAAACCAAGAGCGGGTGGAAGAGCTCCAGCTCGAAGGGCGCGAAGGGCTTCAACGAGCTCATGTTCGACGACGCGAAGGGCCGCGAGATGATCCACCTTCAAGCGCAGAAGGACTACTCGGAGGTCATCAAGAACAGCTACGCGTCGACGATCCTGGGCAGCAAGACCACCAGCGTCGGCGGCTCGGAGACGCGCATGGTCGGCGTTCATCAGACGTCGAACGTGGGCGGGACGCAGATCACCCGCGTCGGCGAGCAGCAGATCTCGCACGTGGGGATCGATCGCGCAGTGTTCGTCGGACGGATGGATCTGGTCTCGGCGATGGAGGCGCACAGCACCGTCGTCGGCCCCAACGGCTGCGGGATCCAGATTCAGCATGACGAAATCGTTTTGACCACGGGCGCGGGCGCCACCATCACGCTGAAGGGTGGCGCAATCTTCCTGGACGCGGCGCTCGGCATTCAGCTCACCGGCGCGAGGATCCGCGCGGACGCGGTGAACGGCGGCACGTGCGAGATCAACTGCGGGCCGGCGGCTCTCGGCGAGCATCCGGTGGGTGCCGAGATCCACACGAAGAGCCTCGCGCCGTCGGAGCTGCCGGATCACCCGGCGCCCCCCGTCGGCGGCGGCAGGACGATCGATCCGGCCTACGTGCTGACGCCACAGGACGTCACCATCACGCCACCCGGCACATATGACACGACAGCGGTGGGCACCGCTCCGGTCTTCGACGAGGTCCGCGTGCTCGAAGAGCCAGCAGAGCCGCCGTTCGAAGCGCCGCCTCCGACGCGCCGCAAGTCACGCGGCAAGGTCCTCGCCGAGAACGCGAAGAAGCTTGCCGACTTTACCGCCGCGCTCGATCCCGAGAAGGCGGTGGAGTCGCTGGTCGAGCGCCTGCCGACCACGGGGCTGGGTGCCCGATTCAACAAGGGCCCCGATCGGGGGCTCGGCGATCTCTACCGTGCGGCGAACAACGTGATGACCACCAAGAAGACCATCGACGCTTGGCGCGACGATCCGAAGAAGGCGCTGAAGACGGTGGCGGCCGAGGTCGTGAAGAACGAGCTCAAGGAGTGATTGGCCATGCCCATCGAGCTCGCTGCGCGCGCCGGTGACGAGATCGGCCACACCAAGGCCGTCGAATGGATGAAGGTCGGTCTGGTGATCGCCGGCGCGGTCGTCGCCACCGTGCTCACCGGCGGCCTGGCGGCGGTCGCAGCAGGCGCCACGCTCACCGTCGGCGGCGCGATGCTGGCGACGGGCGGTGCCATGGCAGCGGTGGCGGGCGGCGGAATGCTCGGCCTGCACCTCGGCGAGACGCAGGAAGGTCCGAGCTGCGGCGTCGTGGAGACCGGCTCCGAAGACACGTTCATCGAGGGGCGCGAGGCGGCCCGCGCCGGCATCGACATCGTCGATCACGACGACGAGGTCATTGCGACCGGCGCGGCCACGGTCTTCGTCAATCGCGCGCCGCTGGGCCGGATCTCGGAAGAGACGCAATGCGGGGGCAAG
>JBGTSH010000420.1:0-7966 GCA_041940405.1 Polyangiaceae bacterium | reverse complement strand
CATGCAGAAGATGGTCGGCCTCTCCGGTGAGGAGCGCACCCTGACGCCCTGGGGGCAGTCATTCAAACGCCGCCTGCCGTGGCTCTTGATCAACCTGCTGACCGCCTGCCTGGGCACCGTGGGGGGTGGGGAAAACGGCGCAAACCGTCCGGGTGTGGACAGTCATGCAGCCGCAGAGGTGGCGTTTCCGTCCCAACCGTCGCTGGTGTTGCGATCCGCACCGCGAAGATGATCGCTCAGTTCCCGGCTTGCGGCCGCCGTCCGATGACGCGGACGATCACCACGAGTGCCGCCACGCACAGCGGGAGCAGCACCCATACCAGTTGGAAGCCCAGTGCCAGCGGAAGGTAGGCCAGCAGCAGGCACACTCCGCCCACTGTCGCCGCATAGGGAAATTGCGTTCCGACGTGGTCGAGGTGGTCGCAGGAAGCGGCCGCGGAGGAGAGGACCGTGGTATCGGAGATGGGTGAGCAGTGATCGCCGAAGATCGAACCTGCGAGCACCGCGCCGATCGTCGCCAGCATCAGCGGGTGATACGGGTCGGCCTGGGAAAGGTCGGCGAGGAGGTAGTAGCTGACGGAAATCAGCAGCGGCATGAGCAGGCCCATCGTGGCGAACGAACTTCCCGTGGCGAATGAGACGGCCGAGGCGAGCACGAACGCCAGCATCGGCATCCACTCGACCGAGACCTGACCCCGCGAGAGCTCGACGAGGAATCCCGCTGTGTTGAGATGATCGCCATCGCACAGTGTCGCGATCGACCACGCAAGGATCAGGATGATGATCGCGAACATCATGCTGCGGGCCCCGGCCGCCCATGCGGCGATCGCCTCGCCGATTGACAGCGAACGTGAGACGACTGCGGAGAGAACCGCGATGGCTGCAGCCGCGAACGACGACAGGAACAGCACCCGTTCCGACTCCGCATTCGCGAGGATCGTGTAGAAGGAGTACGGTTCCGGCGGATCACCGGCGGTCGCGGCGTCCGCATTCGCCGCGGCGATGTTGATCGTCACCTCGCACCGCTCGATGTCTGGTGCGAGCATGGCCGTCGTCGACGGCGTTGCAAAGCGGCCTCCGGTCGCCGCGGCCCTACCGAGCTCGCGGTGCAAACACCTGCCGCGCGAGTGAACGCGAGCTACGCCGCCGACGATGGCAAGCTCGGCCTCGAAGACTACCGCGTCGAGCGTCTGCTCGGTGGGGCAGGGATCTCGCCGATCGTCCCAGCGCTGCGACCTGCGATCTCCGGGATCCAGGAGGGTCCAACCTGCGTGGATTTGGGCTGGTCCAGGTCGTGCACAGGGGCGCGAGATGGCACGCCGCTGGACTTGGATCGAATGCACATGGCTGCTCGCCGCGTTGCTCGCAACGCCTGCTTGCGGCGACGACGCCGCCGGCACCGGGTCGGGCGGCGGGTCGGCATCGACGACAGGTACGATGACGGTGTCGTCTGCGACGAGCCAGACGGCTGCAGGTAGCACGTCCGCGACCTCGAGCGTGTCGACGAGCGCAGGCGGCGGAGGGTCGGGCGGCGCCGGGTCCGGGACCATGATCGCGTGCGAGTCCTTCGACTCGCGCGAGCTCCCGGCGAGCTGGGGGTTCGGCGCACAGGCCGGCGGCAGCGTCGAGGTCTCGACCGACACCTCGCAGAACTACGGCGGAAGCCCCGGCAGCGTGCGGGGGACCTATCCGACGGCGTCGGGGGGGGTCTACGTGTGGGGCGGCTACGATCTGTCGAGCCTCGACCTCAGCGAGCTCTTCATCGAGTTTCGCGCAAGGATGCCGGCGGCCAAACAGGGGCTCAAGTTCCTCAAGGTGTTCGGGCAGGACGAGAGCGGTGGATACGCCAACACCACGTTCGGGCTCGACTACACGGGAGTCGACTTCGGCGCGATGTACCAGGTCTCGTTCGGCGACGGTTCGAGCGTGGCGAATGACACCGCCAACGTCATCAACTTCGACGGTGGGTTCCCGGAGTGGATCGGCAGGTCGTTCGGAACGGCCACGGTGTCGACCCCGCAGGGCGCGCTCTGGGCGTCGAGCTCCTGGGGCGACGACTGGCACCACTTCCGGCTAGGGCTGAAGTTCAACAGCGGCACCAGCGAAGCCGACGAGATCGCTGACGGCGCCTATTACGTCGAGATCGACGGCGCCGTTTACGTCGACGCGCAAGGCCTCTTCAATCGGCACCCGACGAACGGGCCAATCAGGAACGTCGAGCTCTTCGGTTGGTCACAGAACGGCAGCGAGCCGTTCGAGCTCTGGTACGACGACGTCTGCTTGTCGACCGGCGGATTCCTGTAGGGAGATCATGCTCGCGATGAGCGCCTGAGCGTCCCGAAGCCAAGAAAGCTTTGAATGCTTGCGGGGGCGGACCGTCCACCGGTACGTTGGGTTTCCCTCGTCGGGACCGCGCGGTGTGCACTGCCCGCCTACCAACCGATGATCCCCACCTTCACGCAGCAAACCATCGATGGGCTCGATCTCGCGTTTCTTCGGTCTCCTCGTCACCCTGTTCTCACTCGCCGGCTGCGTGGGCTTCGTCAGCCCCGAGGTGCCCGAGCCCCAGAGCCTCGGGACCCACGCTGTCGGGGTTACGACCATGACGGTCCAGGATCCGTCGCGCGACCGCGCGCTCCAGGTCGAGGTCTGGTATCCGGCTGCCACGACTTCGATCGATGACGATCCCGTCATCTACTCGGTTCGCGCCCTCGGCGGGACGGTGGCCCGCCTCCGCTCACCGCTCGGCGCGCACCGCGACGTCGAGGCGCGGACACACGGCGGGCCGTACCCCGTCGTCCTGCTCAGTCACGGCGCCGGGTCGACGCGACTCGGCAACGTGACCCTCAGTGAGGTCCTCGCGAGCCACGGCTACATCGTCGCGGCACCTGACCACGACGGGCACACCATCGACGACCAGGTGCTCGGCATCAGCGACACCCAGCGAGCGCAGGCAATGCGCGACCGGCCCCTCGACCTCTCGCGGGTTCTCGACGTCCTCGTACGAAAGTCCCACGATCCCTCCTTCGTCCTCGGCGGCCTCGTCGACGCGGACCGGATCGCCGTCGCGGGGCACTCCTTCGGCAGCGCCGCGGCGCTCGCATTGGTGGGCGCCCGTTTCGATGCCCCTCGCCAAAAGAAGGATTGCGAAAAGGACGATGAGGATCGCCGGTGCGCCATGGTGCCCATCCTCGGGCCCGAGCCCTATCGCTACCGCGATCCGCGAGTCAGCGCCGCGATCCTGATCGCGCCCGCCGGCTTCGATCTCTATCGCACCGACGGAATCGGTTGGGTGGACGCGCCGACGCTGGTCGTCGGCGCCATGCGCGACGAGACGAACAAGTTCTCGGAGTATGCGAAGCCCACGTACGACGCGTTGAAGTCGCCGCACTATCTGCTCACGTTGCGCGACGCCGGGCACCTGACCGCGACCGATGTCTGCGAGATCGGTGACTCGATCGGCTTTCTCAGCAAAGCGTTCGGAGGCAAGAAGGCCGTCGACGGTTGCGGTGGGCCCGAGAAGGGCTTCATCTCGTCGCGCGTGGCGAACGATCTCGCGGCTCGGGCTGCGCTCTCGTTCCTCGACGTCCATCTGAACGACGACCCCTCCGCGGTAGAGGATCTCGAGCTGGCGCTCACGCCCACGCTCGACCGCATCGAACGAGAGCCCAAGGTGGTAACGGTGGTCGGCGCGCGCTGAAGTCCTGACGGCGGGCTACTGATCCTGGCTTCGTGCCGCCGCGAGGCCGAGCTTCTTCAAGAGCGCGATCAGCGTCTTGCGTTCGGCTTTGCTGAGCCCGCTGGAGGCGGCCTCCAGCGTCTCGGCGTGCTTTGCGAAGATCGCACTGATCTGCGCACGACCGGCGGGCGTCAGCCGAACGATGCGGCTCCGGCGGTCGGCGTCGTCGAGCTCACGCACGAGCAGGCCTCGAGCCTCGAGCCGATCGACGGCGGTGGTGATCGATCCGCTCGTGAGATCGACGCTGCGCCCGATGTCGTTGACCCGCTGGGGTCCTTTGTTGAGGAGCATCTCGAGGACCGCGAAGTCGGAGAGGCCCAGGCCCGAGTCCTCGATGCTCTTCGACGCATGCCGCGCGAGGGAACGGTAGGCCTTCATCAAGACGAGCCAGAGGTGGACGCCCGAGTCTTTGGAAGCTCCGTCCGTCATGGCACCCCGTCTCGAATCTCTCGCGATCGTCTTGACATCAAGTATCTTGAGACCAAGATATATTCAGAAGTCACATGACGCAACTACCTGGCACAGCCGCGTCCTCGATCGGTGCGCTTCGATCGCGCACGCGCCGCATCGTGGAGCTTACAGCGGGACATACCCACGGTCCCATCACCCGTCTCATGAGCCCCGGCGACCTCGGTGAGCTCGTGAAGCCGTTCGTGTTCCTCGACTACTTCGAGACGGAGAGATTCGACGGACCAGGGATGGCCGACCATCCCCACTCCGGCATCGCGACGCACACGACGCTCCTTCAGGGGAGCGTCACCTACCGGGACTCGACCGGAAAATCCGGACGACTGCCGCCGGGAAGCATCGAGTGGATGCAGGCCGGTGGCGGCGTCTGGCACGGCGGCGACCTCGTGCCTGGCGAGAGGATTCGCGGCTACCAGCTCTGGGTGGCGCTGCCGGAGTCGCTCGAGCACCTGCCTGCGTTCAGCCAGTACCTGGAGCCCGGCGCGATCCCGGGGGACGGCCGCGTGCGCGTGCTGCTCGGTAGCCACGGTGATCTCCGGAGCCCGATCGCAGACACGAGCCCGATGACCTATCTGCATGTGCGGTTGGAAGACGGTGAGAGGTGGCGCTATGAGCCGCCGCCTTCGCACGAGGTCGCTTGGCTCGCCGTCAACGAGGGCAAGCTGCACACGAGCGGCGCCGTCGTCGCACGACAGATGGCCGTGTTCGAGGAGGGCAGCGCAGCGCTCGAGCTCCGCGCCGAGGGCGCGACCGAGCTCGTCTTGGGCTCCGCGACCAAGCACCCCCATCCCCTCGTCTGCGGCTACTACTCCGTGCACACCAGCAACGACGCGCTCGTCACCGGCGAGCGCGGCATCCGGGACGCCCTATCTCGCCTTCGACTCAGGAGACAATCATGAATGAGCCCATCATCAGCGTGCTTGGCGGAACCGGTGCACAAGGCGGCGGCGTCGTCGACGCCCTGCTCTCCGCCGGAGAGTTCAAGGTTCGGGTAGGCAGTCGCAATCCGTCGAGCGACGCAGCGAAGGCGCTCGCAGCTCGCGGGGTGGAGGTCGTCAAGGCCGACCTGCTCGAGCCAGAGAGCCTCGGGCCCTTCTACCAGGGCGCGCACGGCGCATTCGTGGTGACCAACTTCTGGGATCCCGGGCAAGCCGCGCGCGAGGAGGAGATCGGCGCTTCAGCGGTGAACGCGGCGCGCGCCGCCGGAGTGAAGCACTTGATCTGGTCCACGCTGCCCGACGTCGACAAGCTCAGCGCCGGTCGCCTCGAGGTGGCGCACTTCACGATGAAGGCGCACGTGGATGAGGTCGTCCGGTCCGCGGGCTTCGAGCGCCACACGTTCGTCGAGGCGCCGTTCTACTTCCAGAACCTGCAGGGAATGATGGCGCCGCAGCCCCTTCCCGGCGGCGGGCGTGGCTGGGCTGTCCCGATCGATCCTGGAGCGCGGGTCATCCACGCCGGCGACATCACCGAGCTGGGCCGAGTGGTTGCGGCAGCCTTCGGCACCGACCAGCTGCCGAATGGCAGCTACCTCGACATGTGCGGCGGCAAGTACTCGTTCGAGGATTTTGCCAAGGCGCTGAACGCGCTGGGACACGACCTCAAGGTCGTCAGGGTTCCGGCGGAGGCGTACGACGGCTTCTTCCCCGGTGCGCGTGAGATCCGCGAGATGTTCCAGTACTTCGAGGAATTTACCTACTTCGGCCCGAGCGCCCAGGGCCGCGTCGAGGCAGCGAACGCGCTCGTGCCCGGCGGGTTTACCGGCTTCGAGGACTGGGCGCGGAAGAATATGAAGCGTTGACGCTCCGTGTAGGATCCGCGCCATGGGCATGCGAGCGCAGCGGCGCCACGCGCTGAAGCCGCCGCACTACCTGATTGGTCACACGGCGCCCGTCCCGAGCACCGTCTTGAGGTGATGGCGGGTCATGGCGCGTGAGAGCTTCACGAAGTCGACCGGCTTGGCGACGACAGCGCTGCCCCCCGCGGCGAAGAGCGTTCCAAGATCGTGGCTCTCGCCGTACGCGGTCACGAACAGGATGGGGAGCTCGCTCTGCACGGGGACGTCGCGTGCGTAGGCCGGCTTCTTCTTGTTCTCGAGCGTGCCGCGTATGAGCCGCGCGAGGTCGATGCCGTCGAGCTGCGAGCCGATGAGCTGAATGTCCATGAGCACCAGGGTGATACGGCTCCCCTCCGTGCGGAGGAGGGTGCAAGCATCCTTGTCGCTGGTCGCCGACAGGACCTCGTAGTGGCTCTCGAGGCGCATCTCCATGACGACGATGTTGCTGTGATCGTCGTCGACGTAGAGCAGGCAGGGCTTGGCGGACTTGGATGCCATTTGGGCTACTTTCTCCATGGCTTCCGACCTCACGAGCCCTCGGCTGGACCGCCCCGATGCGGCAGGCGAACGATGAACGTGGCGCCCTCGCCGAGCGCGCTCTCGACGCGAATCGAGCCCCCGTGGAGCTCCACGATGCGCCGTGAGATGGCGAGCCCCAAGCCGGTACCCTTGGCGCGCCGCGTGTTGCTCCCTTCGACCTGATAGAAGCTCTCGAAGACCTTCTCGTGGTCCGCCGGAGCGATGCCGACGCCTTGGTCACGCACCCGGAGGAACGTCGCGTCCGCGGTCCTCTCCACCTCGACGGCTACTTCGGTCCCCGGATCCGAGAACTTGAGAGCGTTGGCGACGAGGTTCGTGACCACCTGGCGGAGGCGGAGGTGGTCGCCTTGTATCGTGGTGCTCTCGTCGCCCCCGGCATCGCGGAACGTGAGACGGTGTTGCTCGGCGAGGCCTTGCATCCCGTCGATGACGTCGCGCGCGACTTCGGCGAGCGCCAGCGGCTCGAGCCGCACCTTGAGCTTGCCCGCGTCGAGCTTGCTCATGTCCAAGAGGTCGTTGATCACGTGCAGGAGCTGCTCGCCGTTCACGCGCACGACGTCGAGGTACTTGAGCGCCTTCTCGTGCGAGCCGTTGAACGTGCACACGGTCGCGCTCTCCATCGCGCTCGCATTGCAGAAGGGGCACTTGCTCGGCGCCTCTGCCGGCGCGCCCGGGGGCGGCATCAGGGTCGCTTCGCACTCACCGCACCGCCAGGAGTCGCGATCGGTCAGGCGCTCGGTGATGCCGATCGGAATGTTGATGATCGCGTTGAGCGGCGTCCTGAGCTCGTGCGAGGTGTTCGCGACGAACTCGTTCTTCAATCGCGCCGCCTCTTGCGTGACCTCGAGGGCCTGCTCGAGCGCCGCGTTCTTGTCCGTCAAGACACCGTAGAGCCGCGCGTTGTCGACCGAGATGGCTGCCTGAACGGCCAGGAGCTCGAGCACGCGGACGCGCTCGGCGTTGAAGGCTGCAGGCATTCGATTGTTTTCGAGGTAGAGGACTCCCATCGCGCTGCCGCCGCGCAAGAGCGGTACCGCGATGATGGATCGCGGCTTGCGGTGTTGAATGTCGTCCGCGCCGCCGAACGTGGCGTCTGCCGTCGCATCGTCGACGACAACCGGCTTGCTCGAGCGCAGGACGTAACGCACGACGGTCGGCGATACGACGCCGCATCGGTCGATGCTCGCCGGCACGACGACGGTCTCTTCGCCCACGCGGCTCTGCCCGACGACGACGAGGTCCTCGCCTTCTTTGAGGACGAGCGCCACGGTCTCGGCACCACCGCTCTCGAGGCACGTTTGAACCAGCTTCCGCAGCAGGGGCTGGATCTCTACCTCGCGCGAAATCGCCGCGGCGGCTTTCATTACCGAGGCGACATCGAG
>JBGTSH010000419.1:0-7971 GCA_041940405.1 Polyangiaceae bacterium | reverse complement strand
AAGATCGACGTCTTCTGCGCCGAGCACGCGGCGCCGCCCGACGCCGTCGCGCGAGCCCTCCGCGCGGCGCGATCCCTCGTTCGGGGCGCCGCGCGGTACGGCCTCGGCCGAGGCGGGTTCGCCGACGACCTCTCGCGCCTCGCGTGTGACGACGAGACCGTGTCGCTCCTCGTCGGGGGCTTCGAGCTGGCGGCTCTCGCGCTGCGGAAGCAAGCCGCCATTCGCGAGATCGGTGCCCACGGCAGCCTGCTCACCGGCGTCGACTGGCGCGTGGACCGCATCCTCGACACCAAGCGCGTCAAGGCGCTCGGCGTCGACGTGCTGATGCTGACACTTACGTACAAAGAAGGCGGTCAAGAGCGCACGATCACGCTGCAAGTACTGCCCGACATGCTCGCCGAGCTCCGCCGCGTCGGTGTGACCGACTGAGGTCCCGAGGAGAGCCCTTGTGTTGCGGTACGCGGTTCGCCGACCATACGGTCGCGCCACTGTCCCGCGAGACCACCGAGGGCTTCGATGACGAATCCGAAAGACAAAGACAAGTCGGACCAAAAGAAGAAGAAAGAGGCCCCCGAGAACGAGCTCACGACCGGGACGGTGAAGGTCACCGAGAGCGAAGCGGCGGGTAAGAAGTACCTGCTCATCGCGGTTCCCGACTTCGACACGGATCCGTGCGGCAATCCCGCGGCCGCTACTGCGACGGTGACGCCGCCCAACAAGGACCGCAACGGCGCCGGGATGTCGACCTACCTCCGCCTCGGCGCTCCGGACAAGAGCGGCTCCCCGCAGGGTGGCGACGACCTGCTCGAGCACCTCTATGGCGCGTGCCCGGCGGGGTTCACCGGGAAGCTCAAGGTGAGCGGTACCGACGTCGAGACGGTGTTCATCGACGACGAGCGCAACCGCGGTACCAGCGGGAACAATCCTGACGGTTCTGTCGGCCACGGCATGTCCAACGAGGAGCGCTGGAAGTGGCACACGCAGTGGCTCACGTCTCGTGGCGGCTGGCGCGACCACTCCGACGGAAACCGCATCACCACGACGTACGGCGACAAGGTCGAGGTCATCCGCGGCAACTACAAGCTCATCGTCATGGGTCGGCAGGACGACCCCGAGAACTCGACGGGCGTCGAGTTCAGCGGCAACCACGTCCAGGACTTCGGACAGGCGACGATGCCGGGTGCGTCGGTCACCGTCGAATGGATCCAGGACGCGTACCTGCCGAGCGCTGAAGAGAAGACCAAGCTCGCCGCCGACGACTACAAGGGCGGCGTCTGGCTGCTCATCAACTCGACCGAGCGCGTCTACCAATACGACCGAAACGCCGGCAACTTCCGCGAGCAGCAGTGGGGCGACCTGGTCGAGAGCTATGTCGGCTCGGAGAACCCCGAGCGCGTCGGCACGACCGACGACGCGGGTTACCAGGGACATCCGAGCGCCGCCGATATCTCGGCCGCTCACAAAGCCGTCGACGGCAGCGACATCGCCGGCAAGCTCCGGCCGTCGTCGAAGGGCCTGCCGCGCGGCAACCCGCACATCATCGACAGGACCTGGGCGACCAAGATCGAGGAGTACACAGGCAGCGCCAAGAAGCGCGTGCCCGACATCCACAGCGAGACCTGGGCCGAGAACGTGATCGAGCTGACCGACATCCTGTACGGCACGGCGTCGAACACGCGCATCGGCGGCGGGGTGGCCGAAGCGACGAGCATCGGCGGGGCGAGCGTCTCGCAGACGACGATCGGCGGCGCGCAGTTCGAGAGCACGATCGTGGGCGCGGCGGCGCTCGAGCTCTCGATCGCCGGCACGCACACCGCCGTCACGATCAACGGCATCAACACCGAGGTCACGCTCTGTCCGCTGACGACCGAGGTGACGGTCGGTGCGAAGAGCAACTCGATCGAGACGGTCGGCAACAAGATGGAGATCTCGACGGGTACGACGGTCGGGATGCACACCGGGTCGCAGACCGAAATTCACATCGGCTTCGCGACCGGCGTGCACCTCGGCATGGCCGATGACACCCACGTCGGCCGCACGGTCGAGGTAAACGTGGGCGACACCACCAGCTACTCGTTCGGAAAGACGACCGAGGTCGACTCCGAAATGCTGGTGATGGTGGCGAAGGAGGTGAGCATCGCCCTCACCTCGAAGACGACCGGTCTCAAGATCGAGCTCGGCTGATTGGATGAGGAAGAAGAACCTCACGCCATTTCTGTTCGGGTACAAGGCGACGAGCCGAAAGCCGCCGCAGCCCGAGATCACGTGCGTCGTACGCGGCCGCTTCTCGATCGCCAAAGACGGGACGCTCGAGCCGCACGACGATCAAGGCGCGCTCTCCGGCGACGTCTGGGCCGAAGACGACGACGAGCGAATCGGCGGCCTCGTTCGCGGCAGCGACTTCGCCGACGTGAAGCTCTTCACCGACATCCTGGTCACCGGGCTCTGCTATGCGGGCAAACGGCCCGTGACCGAGAGCGTCATCCGGCTCAAGGTCGAGGGCCGCCTCGCCATCGATCGCCGCATCTTCGGACCTCGCGCGTGGACGCGCGCTGCGGTCGGCGCGCCGTTCACCGATCCCCTGCCGTTCACCACGATGCCGCTCGGATGGACCAACGCCTTCGGCGGTGAAGGCTTCGAAGCGAACCCGTCGGGCAAAGGCATCGGCACGTCCGAGCTGCCCAACATCGAGTGGGCCGATCCCATTCGCTCGGCTTCGGATCGGCCGAAGCCCGCATGCCCCGGTCCGGTGAGCCCCCTCTGGCCGGCGCGCGCGAAGAAGCAGGGCAGCGCGTACGGCAAGGACTACGCGAAGGAGCGCGCGCCGTTCTACGCCGAGGACTTCGACTGGTCCTTCTTCCAATCGGCCCCCGAAGAGCAGCAAATCGAGGGGTACCTGCGCGGCGACGAGGAGATCACGCTCGTGAACCTCCACCCGGAAGCGCCCGAGATCACGGCGCGTCTTCCCCGCCTCCGCCTGCGCACGTTTCTTCGGGACAAGAGCGGGACCACGCAAGAAGTCGCGATGGTGCTCGACACGCTCCACGTGGCGAGCGACGAGGCGTCGGTCTACCTCACGTGGCGTGGCGTCGGCAAAGCAGCCGACGTCGATCTGACGAGCCTCGCGTTCGCGATCGTCGCGTCCGAGCCGCTCGCGGATCGCCCGCTTCCAGCTTCCCACTACGAGCGCGAGATGGCGGCGTTCGTGGACGACCCGACGGGCTGGCGTGACGCGCTGCCGAAAGATGCGCGCGACGCCATGGACGCCGTCGAAAAGGGTCCCGCGCCCAAGGATCCCTCGCTCGATCCGATCTCTCAGATCGTAAAAGAGAAGCTCGGCTACCTCGCGCCGAAGACCGCCGAGGCAGCGATCGCCGCGCTGAAAGAGGCGCTGCCCCCGGCGCGCGCCGGGATGGCGCAGGCCGCCGAAGAGCTGAAGAAAGCGGGCAAGCCGCCGCCCCCTTCGCTCGACGAAGAGCTCGCGAAAGCGGTGGCGAGCGCCACGACGGAAAGGAAGGGCTTCCCGGGGACGCTCTCCGCCCAGCCGCGGCTCGATCTCTCCGGCATCGCCGCCGAGACTCGCTCGGCGGTCGCACAGGTGAAGGCCGACGCCGACGCCGCCGAGAAGGCAGGGATCAAGCGAGCCACAGACCTCGAGAAGCTCGACCAGGTCGAACGCACGCTGCGGTCGCCGGAGCTGGTCGCCCTCGATCCGTCGCTCGGCGAAAGTCCACCGCCGCCTCCTGCCGAGCCGGGCCCGTACGCAGACCTCACCGAGCGCGACCTCCACGGTTGCGATCTGTCCGGTCGCGATCTGTCCGGAGCCAAGCTCGTGCGCGCCAACCTGAGCGGCGCGAACCTTCGAAAAGCCAACCTCCGCGGCGCCGATCTCCGCGGGGCGATCCTGGTCGAGGCAGACCTCGACGAAGCGGATCTCACCGGCGCCAACCTCGAGGGCGTGATTGCGCCGCGCATTCCTCTCCGTCGCGCAAACCTGAGCGAAGCGAACCTGACCCGCGCGATCCTCATCGGCGCGAACCTCGAGGGGTGCAGCCTCGAAGGCGCCAAGGCGACGCAGCTCGTTCTGTCGGCGGCCAACCTGCGCGGCGCACGCGCGAAGCGGCTCGAGCTGATGATGAGTGAGCTCTCGGAGTCCGACATCACCGATGCCGACTTCTCGGAGTCGACACTCGTGTCATCGTCGTTCGCGCAGGCGAAGGCGCTCGGCGCCAAGTTCGTCGGAGCACAGCTCGGCAAGACGTCGTTCGAAGGCGCCGAGCTCTCCGGCGCGAAGTTCCAGAAAGCCAGGGGCGAGGCTCCGAGGTTCTTGCAAGCGCGGCTCGATCGGGTCGACTTTTCGGGCGCGATCTTTCCGCGCGCGCACTTCTCCGAGGCGACCGGCAGAGGCGCCAAGTTCACCGCTGCCACGCTGCTCGAGGCGCGCTTCTACCGGGCCGAGCTACCCGAGACGTCCTTCGAGCGCGCCAATCTCTTCTCGGCGGACCTCGGCCGGGCGAAGGTCTCGGGCTCGAGCTTTCGCGACGCCAACCTCTACGACGCAAAGCTCGTGGGCACCGCCGGAGCCGGCTGCGACTTCCTCGGCGCCAACCTGAAGCGCTCGAGCCTGGAGGGCGCGTGACGAGGGAAGAAGTCCTGGCAGCGGTGAAGCTCGGACGTTCGCTCGAGGGCACCGTGCTGGCGGATCTCGATCTCGCGGGGGCCGATCTCGGCGGCGCCAAGCTTCCGGGCGCCAAGCTCGCAAAGCTGAACCTCAAGGGCGCGAACCTCGCGAACGCCGACCTCGCGGGAGCCGACCTCGCCGATTGCGATCTCGAGGGCGCGAACCTCGACGGAGCGCGTCTGATCGCGACGCGCGGGGCGCTCGTCATCCTTCGGGGAGCGAAGCTGCGCGGCGTCCAGGCGCGCGGCGCCAAGCTGCCGAAGAGCGACCTCAGCGGCGCCGACCTCACCAACGCCGATCTCCAAGGCGCATCGCTCGCGGCCTGCCAGCTCGCTCACGCCGCGCTCGGCGGCGCCAAGCTCACCGGTGCGCAGCTCGATCAGGCGGGGCTCGCGGGTGTGGATCTGTCGAACGCGACCCTCTCGCAGGTCAGCGCCGCCGGTGCCGTCCTCGCTGGGGCGAAGCTCAGCGGCGCCAAGCTCACCGAGGTCGTGCTCCACGGCGCGGACCTTCGCGGAGCCGATCTGAGGGGTGCCGAGCTCGAGAAGGTCGTCCTCGTCGCGGCAGACCTCCGGGGCGCGCACTGGCCGAAGAAGCTGGTGAACGTCGTCCTCGACGGCGCCAAGCTCGGCCCCTTCGACGGCGATGCCAAGGGCGACCAAGACGCCGAGCTTCGGGGGCTCGTCGTCGAGCGAATGAGCCTCGATCGCATCGATCTCTCGGGGCACGACCTCGCGGCCTGCTCGCTGCGCGGCTGCTCGCTCCGCGGTGCAAACCTCCGGAGCGCCAACCTCTACCAGGCGGTCCTCGCCGAGTGCGACCTCGAGGGCGCGGACCTCGCGGGGGCCCGGCTCGAGATGACCGTATTGTCAGGAGCCAACCTCCGCGGCGCCAACCTGTCTCGACGCGAGCTCAAGCTCTGCCTCCTCGACGACGCAAACCTCGAGGGCGCGAACCTCGAAGGAACCAAGCTCGAGCTGTGCATGCTCTCCAAGGCTCGCCTCGAGAAGGCGAACCTCACGAACGCCAGCGTGGTGAGCGGCGAGCTCCGCACGGCGTCCCTCTTCGGGTCGAAGCTCGCCGGCGCCAGCTTCGAGCGCGTCTCGTTCGAAGGGGTCGACCTCGGCGGCGCATCCCTCGCCGGTCTCTCGCTCGTGCGTTGCTCGTTCGAGGGGCTCGATCTCGCGGGCGCCGACTTCTCGGGTTGCAACCTCAGCGAAGCGAACTTCACCGAGGCGAACCTCACCAAGGCACGCTTCGGCAAGGCGCGCCTGAGGGCTGCGAACTTTCACAAAGCGAAGCTCGAGCTGGCCGACTTCTCGGGAGCCCAGGCCAAGGCGGCCTTCTTCGGCGAGGCCGACGCGCGTGGTGCGCGCTTCGACGGGGCCTCGCTCGCAAGCGCGACGTTCACCAAGGCGAAGCTCGGCGCTGCGCGGTTCGACGCGGCTTCGGCACCCAAGGCTTTGTGGATCGAGGCGAGCGCGTCGACCGCGAGCTTCGGCGGGGCGAACCTCTCGTTCGGCGACTTCTCCCACGCGGATCTGTCGAACGCCGACTTCTCCCGCGCCGACATGAGCCGCGCCAACCTGCACGACGTCAAGGACGGCGGCGCGATCTTCACAGGGACCTCTCTCAGCAACGTCAAGCGCACCGACCCCGACAGGCTCGAGGCCGAAGGCTTCAAGGCGTGAAGCACCAGGAGACGCATCAGGCATGAGCTCGACACCCGAAGACCTCGCGATCCTCGACAAGGCCGTGCGCATCGCGCGCCGGGCGGACGTGCTCGAGGACTACCTCGGTCCGGCCGAGGTGCTCGAGACAGGCCCGGTGCGCATCAAGGTTCGTGTCGGCGAGGTCACGAGCGACGCGACGCTGGCCCTCGCCTTCCCCTACGAGCCGAGCCCCGAAGACGTCGTGCTCGTCGCCGCGAAGCGAGGCGAGGCCTACGTCATCGGCCTCTTGCAAGGCCGTGGGAAGGTAGCGCTGCGCATCCCCGGCGACGTCGAAGTGCGCGCGGTCGACGGCGTGCTCTCGCTCGCCGGCGATCGAGGCGTCCGCGTGAACGGCCCCGACGTCGAGGTGGTGGCGCAAAAGAAGATCCGCCTCGTCGCCGAGACGGCGCTCGAAGCCTTCGGCTCGCTGACGCGCAAGGTGCGCGGGCTCTTCACCTCGCAAGCGTCTCAGCGAATGAGCACCGTCGAAGGCGCGAGCGTCGACGTCTCGAAGTCGGCGACGATCGTCACGGAAGAGACGATGACCATCAACGGCAAGAAGATCCACCTCGGCTGATCGAGAGGCGCGCATGCTCCCTGCTTCCAACCGCGGCGCCGGCATGAACTTCGGGTTTCCCGATGTCGTCAACACCGTCGTCGGCCCCGCTACCGTGCCCGTCCCGTATCCGAACTTCGCGCAGAACGCGACCGCGACCGGCTTCGCGATGACCGTGTATGTGGGGATGGTCAACGCGCTGAATGTCGGCTCGAGCATGCCGATGACCCAGGGCGACGAAGCAGGGATGGCCGGTCCCCACATGGGCAAGGGCTCGTACGTAGCCGGAAACCCCATCGTGAGCGTCGAGAAGCTCCCGGCGATGAACCTCTGCATGCCGGCGCTCGGAAACAACGGAATCTGCGGCCTCGACGCGGCTCTCGTTCCGAGCGTGTCGGTGGTGTCGTTCACCCAGCGCGCCGGCGTCGGCAACGACGCCGCCGAGCTCTTTGCGTCGCTCGCCGCCCGGCCTGGCACGTTCAGCCGGGACGGTGACGCCCTCGTCTGCGAGGTGCACCTCGTCACGCGAGATCTCGGGCGCCTTCTCGTCAACGAGCTCGCCGCGCAAGAGGCAGAGCGTCCGGTGTCCCGCGTGGTGCTCGATCTCCGCGGCTGCCCGGGCGGCGATCTGGAAGGCGCCGTCGAGCTCGCGAGCTGCTTCCTCGAGGCCGGAGCGCCCGTCGGTCGTTTCGTCGACGTCGACGGCGACGAGGAGACCCTCGTTGCGCGAGCCGTGCCGGAGCGCTTCACCGGTGAGGTCTTGGTTCTCGTCGACGCCGGCACCGCGTCCGCGGCCGAGGTGCTCGCCCGCGCGCTCGAGGACGCGGGCGGCGATCGGGTGCGCGTCCAGGGCGGCCCGACGTTCGGCAAGCGCAGCGTCGCCGGCCTGCGCGGCGGATCGATGGCGTCGTTGGGCGAGGTCGTTCGGATCGAGGGCTAGGGGCAGTCTTCATACCTGGGAAGTCTCCCAAAGCAATCGGGCACGGGCACGGGCACGGGCACGGGCACGACTCGGGGAGAGC
>JBGTSH010000418.1:0-8010 GCA_041940405.1 Polyangiaceae bacterium | reverse complement strand
ATCTTGGCCAGAAATTGGCTCGTCGCGCGGCTCGCCTCGAGCGCCTGATCGCGCGCTACCTCGAGCTCTTGGGTGCGCTCGACGACGAGCCGCTCGAGCTCGAGCTTGTTCGTCTGGTGCATCTCGTAGAGCTCACGGCTCTTCGCCTCGAGCAGATGCTCGGCGTTCTTTCGGGCGGCCCTCTCTCGCTCGAGGGCTCGCCGCAGGGTCTCGACCTCGTCTTTCATGGACGAGAGATGTTGAAGCGGACGACCTCTCCGCGACCCTCGGACAGATCCTCTGTCGCGATCTGCAGCGGAACGCCGAAATGCTTTCCGGCGCCGACGATCAGCCCGTAGGCGAGCTCGGACAGCCGGCGCGGAGACCTGTAGACGAGCTCGAGCTCGCGCTCCGACTTCCTCGCGGCCTCGAACCGCGGAAGCTCGGCGTCGGGATAGAGCTTGCGGACCTCGACATGGATGTACGAGTCGACCTTCGAGAGAAACTCGAGCGGGTCGGTGATGCCGGTGAAGAAGGCCGGGTAGCCCTGCACGAAGCGCCCGAAGAGGTGCTCGCCGAAGACATGCAGCAGCGCGGCCGGGGGGGTCTTCGAGATCTCGGCCAAGGCGGAGAGCAGCGCGACCATTTCGGCGGCCGGGTAGGTCCCGACGGCGGTGTAGGTCCCGCCGTGCGCGGGGTTCGCTTTCGCCAGGATCTCGTCGACCGTCTCCAGCGAAAACTTCTCCTCGACCATCTCGAGGAACTCGGTGAACACCACACCCTTCATTTCAGCCTCCGGACGAAACGCCGCAGGGTGGAAGACTAGCTTTTCGCGCCGTCGAAGAACACCGCCGAAAACAGCTCCGAGTAGCGCGCGACGTGGGACGAGCGGCGCGGGAGCTGCCCGCTCGAGAGGAGCGAGGCGAGGCCGTGGACCAACGACCACGCGGCGAGCGCGAGCTCGCGCGCCGAGAGATCCGAGCGGAGGGTCCCAGCCGCTTGTCCTTCGGCGATTGTCTGCTCGAGGAGGAGGAAGCCCGGCTTGACGCGGTTCTCCCCGCGCTCGAGAGGTGCGGGGTACGCAAGCGCCAGGCGAAACGACAGCCCATCTTCGAGGGCGAAACGAACGTAGGCGTCGCCGAGCGCCCGAACGCGCGCCCGCGGATCGGGTGGCGCGGCGCGCAAGGCCCGGCGCTCGCGCTCCGCGAGTCGCTCTTGCCCGTCGTCACGCAGCGCGGTGAGGAGCTCGGCCTTGGAAGCAAAGTGACGATACGGAGCGTTGTGCGAGACGCCCACGTCGCGGGCGAGCTCGCGGAGCGTGAAGTCGAAGTCGCCTCGTTCGGAGAACCGCTTGAGGGCGGCGTCGAGCAGCACGCGGCGCAAGTCGCCGTGGTGATAACCATGCTTCTTGGCGGCTGCAGTCGCGCGCACGGCGTGAGGGTAGCAAGATCGTCGCAAATGTGGACAGTGCCAACATTTTGCTTGCCGCCTCTTCGTGAACGGTGAATGTTGTCAGTGTCCACATCTTGGAGGGGCGCCGTGACGATGCTCGAGACCGAGAACGTAGAGACCCGAGCGCGAAGAGCTCGTCGGAGCGACAGCGGGCGCCGGGCTCGCGCAGACGTGCCGTCCCAGATCGACGTCGCCGTCATCGGCGCCGGGCTCGGGGGGCTCGTCGCCGCGGCGCGGCTCGCGCAGCGCGGGCTGCGCGTCGCCGTCTTCGAGTCGCACTACACCGCGGGGGGCTGCGCTACGCAGTTCACGCGCGGCCCCAAGAACGCACGCTGGCACTTCGACGTGGGCCTGCACTACGTCGGCGACTGTCGCGAGGATGGGACGATTCCTCGCATCTTGTCCGAGGTGGGCGCGCGCCCGGTCGAGTTCGAGGAGATGGATCCCGACGGGTTCGACACGCTCGTCTTCCCCGACCTTCGTTTCCGGATCCCGGCGGACCTCGATCGCTATCGCGATCGGCTCGTCGCGACCTTCCCGCACGAGAAGAAGGGCATCGACGGCTACGTCCGCCTCGTTCGCGCGGTCATGAAGGTGAGCCGGTTGATGGAGCGCCATGAGGGGCGCCGTCCTCCGCTCCTGGAGCTCGCGCGGGTGGCGCTGGATGCGCTCCGGCTCGGACCGCATCGCAACGCGACCATCGGTCAGGTGCTCGACGGCATGGTGCGCGACCCCAAGGTGCGAGCCGTCATGCTCGGACAGAGCGGCGACTACGGCCTGCCCCCATCCCGCGTGAGCGCGCTGCTCCACATGGGGCTCGCCGGTCACTACTTCCGCGGCGCCTTCTATCCGAGAGGCGGCGGTCAGCTGATCGCCGATCGCATCTCGGAGCGCATCGAGGCGCTCGGCGGGACGATCCACCTTCGAACGCCCGTCGAACGCATCCTGATCGAAGGAGGCCGAGCTTGCGGCGTGCGCCTCGCGCCGCGCGCGGGCGAGTCTGCGCGCGAGGTCCGGGCGAAGCTCGTCGTGTCGAACGCGGACATCAAGCGCACCCTCCTCGAGCTCGTCGGGCCGGCGCACCTCCCGGCGTCGTGGGTCACGCGCGCCGAACGCTTCGAGATGGCGGCTGCGCTTTTCATCACCTTCGTCGGTCTCCGCGGCGACGGACGCGACCTCGGCATGACGAGCTCGAACACGTGGCAGTTCGACGGCTACGACGTCGAGGAGTTCTACCGCGGGGCGGCGGCCGCCGAGGGCGCGCCCTCGATCCGCGGCTGCTACGTCACGAGCGCGTCGCTCAAAGATCCGACGAACGCTCTGCATCACGCGCCGCTGGGGCACACCAACGTCGAGGTGATGACGATCGTTCCCGGATCGCCCGCACGGTGGGGCGCGAGCGCCGATGCAGCGTCTTGGGGCTACAAGCACGGCGCGACCTACCTCGACAGAAAGGCCGCCGTCGAAGCCGACATGGTCAAGAGGCTCGACATGCTCTTCCCCGGCGCGCGCGACCGCGTCGTGCTGACCGAGTCGGCGACGCCGATGAGCCACGCGCGCTTCACCGGCGCGACGGACGGAACCGGGTACGGCCTCGCCGCCACGCCCGAGCAGTTCATGCAGGCGCGCCCGGGGTACCGCGGGCCGGTGCCCGGGCTCTACCTGGCAGGTGCATCGACCCGCGCCGGCCACGGCGTCGTCGGCGCGATGATGGGCGGCCGCGCCGCCGCGGCGCGCATTCTGAAAGATCTCGCGGTTACGGAATCACCTGATCGCCGATCGTCGAGCTTGTCACGTTGATCGGCGTATCGTCGTGCCCGCTGATCTGCGGGTAGGTCGGGTACCACGAGCCGCCCATGTTGTTGGTGATGTTCGAGCTGTCGATCTGGATGTCGCCGGTGTGGTTGTTGGTTACGAAGAAGATCGCGCTGCCGTGCTGGATGACGTCGTTGTGCTCGATGCGCGTTCCGCACAGAGAGAGCGTCATCGTGTTGCCGTCGTTGTAGATGGCGCCGCCGCTGCCGCCGCCCGGCGTGTTCGGCTGCGCGGGGTTTCCGCCGTTGCCAATCGCGTGGTTGTGCGAAAAGAGGCTGTTGTAGATCGACCACGAGACGCCGATGCTGCTGATGCCGCCGCCGTTCGAGCAGGTGTTGCCGTACCCGTCGGCGCCGCCGAAGGTGCTGTTCACGACGTAGACCGGCAAGCCGTTAAACTGGCTGAAGGTGCGCACGCCCGCGCCGCCGACGTCGGGCCCGACATCGGCGCACTCGTTGTTGAAGAAGCGCGCGTTGACGATCTTGAGACGACCGCCGCGGGCCCAGACTGCGCCGCCGCCGTCGTACTCGGTCTCGGCCTTCGAGTTGCCGCCCGAGAAGGTGATGTTCTGCAGCGTCAGCCGCGGATGATCTTGGTTGTCGCAGTTGGCCGTCGTCCAGACCTGCGCCTGATCGCAGGTGTTCATGTAGAGGATGCGCCGCTCGCCGTTGCCGCTGAGCGTGACGAGCCCGCCGCCGTCGATGACGATCTCCGGACCGGTGTCGTTGAAGATCTTCGCGGTCTGGTTCAGCGTGATCGTCACCGGATCGGGACCGCAGTCGAACGTGATGATGCCGCCGTTCGCGACGGCGCCCACCACCGCGTCGGAGGTGCAGCTCGCCGGTGTGCCGTCGCCGACGACGGTCGTGGGATTCGACACGTCTTCGAGCCCGGCTTCTGCCGGCGGTGTGCACGTCGCTTCTGGGTTGGGGTTGCCCGCGGGCGGACCGTCGTCCGGGTTCGGCGGCGCGCCGCCGCTTCCGCTGTTCGTTCCGGTGCTCGGGCCGGATGTCGACATGGCGCCCGTGGTGTTTGCTTGCGTGCCGCCGGGCCCGCTGCCGTTCGGTCCGGGACCCGCCGTCATGCCCGCGCCGCTCCCACCGCTTCCGCCATCGGGATCGCCGTCGGCAGCGCTGTCACCGCACGCGAGACCACACGAAACGACAGCAAGACAGCCGAGAAGTCGAAGATTCGAAAGGGAAGCGAAGGACGATGGGGTGGGCATGGTCGGCAGGATCGCAAGAAGAAGGCCCGCCCTACCGGAGCCCAGTCTCGGATCTTCGGCCGATCGCAAGCGGCGCCTGCGACGAGCTTGTCGCAGCCGGAGCAAGCGCTGCGACGACGCGGGGGCGCTGCGCTCTACGGCTGGGGCGGGACGCGCTTGAGCCGCGTTCCGCTGCGTGACGCGGCGCGAATGCCGGACGAGCGCGGAGGCGCCGGCGCTCCGAACTGGATCGAGATCGAGACGGCGTCCGAGCCGAGATCTGCCAAGAGGCCGTCGGCCAGCGTGACGAGCGAGCTCCGTGCTTCAACGCCGGAGCTCGGCTGCGAAACGAACACGAGCTCGCCCCCGCCGCACCCGTCGATGTGGGCAGCAACCGCGCGCGCGATCGCATGACGGCAGCGCTCGGCATCCGCCTCGGTCCGGTGACCGACTGCGAAGAACGCAGAGCGCACCGGCCGGCCCGCGGCCGTGAGCGACGCGAGCTTGCGGAGGGCGCGGGCGCCGAATGCTTCGTACGCGTCGCCGCTCTGCGCGATCACCATCGTCTCGATAGGTCTCGTCGACGAGACGAGCGGCCACCGGGCCGAGTCTTCGACGAGGATCAACCGCGTGGGTCGCGACGCCGCATCGACGACGAGCTGCCTCGCGGAGTTGCTTCGATTCACCATCTTCGATCCCCGTCCCCCGAACGAGATCGATGAGACCCCCGCAGCGCGCGGGCCGCAAGACAGCCCGAGCAGCGGTCGGATGTTTTGTTTCTCGTCGATGCAGAATGTCTCAGCGAGGCGTACCGGCTCACTCGAAACGCGCGAAATACGTCTGTGTCTGGGAGGTGCCGTTGTTATGACCTGCAACGGAATAAAGAAAGCCGTCGACGATCGGCGTCTGGTGCGTGTGGCCGCGGCGTTGGGGGAGCGTGGCCGCGAGCGTCTCCCACGTGCCGATGCTGCCGTCCGCGCCGATCGGCGCGCGCTGCACGGTCTCCAGGAACTTGCTCGGTCCCATGTCGAGCCCTCCGACCAGGTAGAGCATGCCGGCGTGGACGAACGACGAGTGCACTGCGATCGCGATGGGCGTCGGCGCGATGCTCTCCCAAGCGCCTAGCGAGCCGTCCTCGTTGATCGCGGCGCGAAGGACGTCGGTCCGCTCGACATCTTGGTTGAACTGGCCGTCGACCCGCTCGAGCCCGCCCGTGGCGTACAGGAATTTGCCGTCGCTGGCGAGGCCGTGATGGCTGCGGCGATCGGTCATCGGCGCGTCCGTGATCCAAGCCCCCAGGCTTCCGTTCGAAAACGGCGCTCGCTCGACCGTCTCGGTGCTCGTCTCGGTCCCGTCGAGCCCGCCTGTCGCGTAGAGCCAGCCGTTCACGAGCACGCCGGCGCCGTGGAAGCGCGCGACCGCCATCTCCGGACCCGGGGTCGGGCCCGCGATATCGCCGGCGTCGTCGATCGAGAACACCTCGACACGATTCGTCGGGCCCAGGCTGCGATAACCGCCGGCGAACACGACCGTGTCGTCGGTCGCGCCGACCACGGCGCCGGACGAGCTCGTCTGCGCGGTGACCGTCGTCCACGCGGAGAGGGTGCCGTCCGCGTTGATCGTCGCGCGCTCGATCGAGCGCACCGCCGTCGTCATGTTGCGGTAGCCACCGCCGGCGTAGAGGTACGTTCCGCTCGGACGCTTTGCCGAAAACGTCATGTGGTGATCGCGCGCGTCGCTGAGCAGAGAGGTCTCTGCGAAGCTGCCGAGGGTCGCTTCACAAACGCCGGGCGAGGCCTCGTGCGATCCGACGGGACACACGGGCGGCGCGCCGCCTGCTCCGCCGTCACCCGTGGACGCGCCCGAGCCGCCGGCTCCGCCGCCTCCGTCGGTGGCGGGGTCGTCGCCGCATCCGGTCGTCGTCGATCCGAGGAGAGCCAGGACGAAAGCGCAGCCGAAGAGCTTCATCCCGCGCTTCTAGCACCCGCATCGCGGAGGCCATCCCCAAACTTCCTCAACCTTGTCGTGCGATCAAGAGCCGAAGCGGAGGAGGACTTTGCCGCTCGCGTCGAGGCCCGGCGGAACGACGTAGATCGCTTCTCCTGCTTCGGCGCGCTCCAAGACCTTGCCGAGCGCTTCGTGGTCCGACGCTGCGATGCGCGCGTCGATGCGCATGTCGGCGCGGCGCTGCATCGAGGCGCTCCACGTCGCTTCATCGGCGAGGTTGCTCTCGTAGACGAAGCTCCGCGCCTTGAACTCGTGCGTCCCCGGGACAGAGGACACGACGCGGATAGGTCCCATCCTGGTGTGAACGCGCACGCTCGGATTTTGCCACTGCGCGACGCCGCGAAGACGCTTCGCGCCGAGCATCCGCAATGTGAGCGCCTTGACCCATGCGCCGGCGAGCACCCTCGGCACCAGGCTCAGGAGCGAGACGCCGATGAACGCACCCGAATGAATCGTGGGCGCACCGAGGTACGCGGCTGCGATCGCGCGATCGTCGGGCCGCAGGCCGAGGCGCTTGCGAACCGGGACGTCGAGGACGCGCGCTTCGCAAGTGAGGAGCCCGATCGCTCCGGGCAAGAGATAGAGGTCGCTCAGCACCCATCCGGGTAGTGTGAGCTCGCCTGGGAACGCGAGCGCGTTCGCTTCTCTGTAGAGCGCGACGAGCTCCGGGTGCTTCTCGGCGGCGAAGAACGTCGCTTCGCATCCGAACGGCGCGAGGTCGAGCGCTCGCTCGTTGTCTGTAGCGCCGAGCGCTGCGAGCGAGAGCTCGGGGTGTCGTTGAAAGAAGTCGCGCGCGAGCTCACGCATGATCGGTCACTTGGTCTTGGGCTCGGGCTTGGGCTCGGGCACGGCCTCGAAGTCCACGCGCCGGTTCATCGAAGCCTTCGTCTCGTCATCGTTGCGCTCGACGGGCGCGTCGGCACCGTACGACTTGATCTCGACGCGATCCTTCGGGATGCCCGCGCCGATGAGCCAATCGGCGACGGCCTTTGCGCGCGCTTGCGCGAGCTCCGCCGGCTTGGGCTCGTCGGCGCTCGCGTGTCCGCGCACGATGATCTTGGACTTTCCGCGGTTCGATTTGTACCCGGCGACGACCGCCTCGAGCAGCTGTCGCAACCCCTGGGTCAGATGCGGGTCGGCGATCTCATACCGGGTGCGCCGACCTTCCGGTGTGGCGACGATCAACCCGCAGCCCCGCAGGCACGTCAGATGATTCGAGACGTTCGTGCGGGTCAGCTCGAGATCTCGTGCCAGCTCAGCCGGGTAGCCGGGAGCGTCCAGCAGTGTGAGGAGGATCCGGGAACGGGTCGGGTCGGCCATCGCCCGACCCAGCCGGTTCATCACATCGAGGCGAGAAGGAAGAGTCAGCACAGGCTGACTATACATTCTCCGCTGTACTAATGCGAGGGCGGATGAGTCGCGGTACCCCGGCGACCATGACCACCATTGCGACGAGCTCCACCAAGGTCTGAGTCACTACAACCAACGGCGTCAGAGCGAAAGATGCCGGCAGCGCGAGAGCGAGCGGGAGCACGACCAGCGAGTTGCGGGTG
>JBGTSH010000417.1:0-8034 GCA_041940405.1 Polyangiaceae bacterium | reverse complement strand
AAGGGACCTGAGCGGGTGGCCTGACAGAGCCGCCTCGACCGTTCGCGGTGCCACTCGGGTCGCTCGGGTGCTCCAATATGGCGCAGTGGAGCAGCGCTGCACCGCAGCGGAGCAGCCTGCTTCGTACCGGAGCAAGTGGCGCTGCTGGGCCTGGCCACCCGGCCACCAATATTCGCATAGTTGCGAGCTTTTCTGAGGCTGGCACGAGGTCTGCTTAGAGACTCGTTGCGCCTCGGACTTGCCGCGGCCGGTGCGAGCGCGCCCTTCTCGTGCACGCGCGCGATGACGGCGCGGAGATCGGTGACGCGGCCGTCGGTCGCCGGATAGGCGAAGAGCGCCCCGCAGTACTCCTTGGCGTCGAGATCGAGCGAAGCCGCCGGGCCGACCACGACCTCGATCCCGAGGGGCTCCGCGCGCGTCGCGACGACGGCGATCACCTGCGGGTGGCACGCGTCGGAGACGAAGAAGGCGTTGCCGCTCTTCGCGATGCGATGGCACATCGTCATCGCTTCGGCCGCGGCCGTCGCCTCATCCAAGAGCGACGCGTTGGCGAGCGACAGACCACAGAGGTCGGTCACCATCGTCTGGAAGTTGAGGAGCGCCTCGAGCCGGCCCTGCGCGATCTCGGGCTGATAGGGCGTGTACTGCGTGTAAAAGCCCGGGTTCTCGAGGATGTTTCGCAGGATGACCGGCGGTGTGATCGTGTCGTAGTACCCCATGCCGAGGTAGCTCTTCATCACGCGGTTCTGCCCGGCGAGGGCGTAGAGATCGGCGATGAGCTCGTGCTCGCCGCGCTCCTCGCGCGAAGCGGAGCCCGAGAGCGTGAGCGGCGAGCGCAGCCGAATCGCCTCGGGGACCGTCTCGCCGACGAGCTGCTCGAGCGAGCCCGCTCCGACGACCTGGAGCATCGACGGGACATCTTCGACCTGCGGACCTAGGTGACGGCGAACGAACGTGTCGGACGGACGGAGGCGATCGGTCACGGGTTCCTCTATCTCATCGCCGTCAGGCGACGAATCGAGAGCATGATTCTCCGGCGCCTCCGAAAAACAGCGCGAAGCGCCATCGCCGGCGCCATCGCGCCGGAGAATTTGTGCGAGCTTTCGCGGTGTACCCCAACGCAAGAGAGGGGACAACCTCAGGAGCGGCGTGCCGCGCTGCGTGATTGGAGGTACGACCACACTTGATTGTGAGTGACACCGCTCGCGACAATGGGCCGCGCATGGGTCACCACCTCACGTCTTTCCAGGGCTCGGTCACCGACGCCATCCGCGACGCCATCCTCGAGAAGATCCCCGACGCCAAGGTCGAGGTGACCGGGGGCGGCGGCCACTTCGTGATCGACGTAGTTTCTGCCGTGTTCGCCGGAAAGAGCAAGCTCGAGTCCCAGCGGCTCGTCCTCGGCGCCGTGAAGCACCTGATGGCCGGAGACGCGGCCCCGGTCCACGCGGTCGACACGTTGACGACCCGTACGCCATGACGCCGATGGCACGCCCCGAGGAGCCTTGATCCTCTACGACATCTTCATCATCACGCTGCTCCTGCTCGGGAACGGCCTCTTTTCGGGCTCCGAGATCGCGCTCGTCTCGGTCCGCAAGACGCGCATCGACCAGCTCGTCGCAGAGAAGAAGGGCGGAGCGCTCGCGGCGAAGAAGCTCCGCTCGCATCCGGAGCAGTTCCTGGCGACGGTCCAGATCGGCGTCACCGTCATGGGGACGCTGGCGGGCGCGTACGGCGGCGCCTCGCTCGCCAAGCACCTGTCGCCCGTCGCCGCGAGTGTCCCCTGGCTTGCCGACTCCGCCGACGAGGTCGCGCTCGGGCTGGTCGTCGTCATCATCTCGTACCTCGAGCTCGTCGTCGGCGAGCTCGTGCCCAAATCGCTCGCGCTGCGCGCCGCCGATCGCTTCTCGCTCCTGATCGCGCGGCCGATGCTCTACCTCTCCTACCTGGCGAGGCCGCTCGTCTGGTTTCTTACCGCGAGCAGCAACCTCGTCCTCCGGATCTTCGGGGACAAGACGAACTTCACGGAGTCGCGCTTGTCGCCCGGAGAGATCCAGCAGCTCGTCGACGAGGCGACGGAGGCGGGCTCCGTCGATCCGGCCGCCGGCGAGATCGCGTCGCGCGCGATCGATTTCGCCGATCTCACGGCCGGACACGTCATGGTCCCGCGCCAGCGCGTCGTCGGCATCCCCCGCGACGCAACCCCGGATCAGATCCGCCAGATCGTGATCGAGCACGGGCGCACGCGCATGCCGGTGTTCGAAGAGGTCATCGACAACGTCGTCGGGTACGTGACCATCCGCGATTTGATGGCGCTCTTCGTCGAGAGCAAGCTCCTCGTCCTCGAAGACGCGCTGCGCCCTGCGTTCATGGTTCCGGAGTCGATGCGAGCGGTCGATCTGCTCGGAGAGATGAGGAAGAGGCGGGTTCAGCTCGCGATCGTCGTCGACGACATCGGAGCCACGAGCGGGATTGTCACCCTCGAGGACCTCGTCGAGGAGCTCGTCGGAGAGATCGCCAGCGAGCACGAAGAGCAAGAGCCCGAGCTCATTCAGCACGAGAGCGATGGCGTCGCGCTGGTTCGAGGAGAGACGCCCATCCGAGACGTCAATCGCGAGCTCGAGCTCGAGCTTCCCGAGGGAGAGAACTGGTCCACGATTGCGGGGCTGGTTTTGGATCTGGCGGGGAGGATTCCGCCGGTCGGATCGAGCTTCGAGACGATCGGAGGGGTTCGGTTGGAGGTCGTTGCTGCGAGCCCGAGGCAGGTGAAGAGAGTGAGAGTCATCCCGCCGCCGAGGCCTGCGGATGGGGAAGAAGAGACGTGAACGTGGAAACGTGAACGTGGACGGGGAGACGTGAACGTCAACGTGAACGCATCCACGTGAAGGGTCTACGAGCCCGAGTACGAGCCCGAGTACGAGCCCGAGCCCGAGTACGAGCCGGTGGACGACGACGGGAACGGGCGCGTGCACGGAGACGCGCGCTCACGTAGCGGGGCGGTGAGGTAGCATTGGCGGTGTAGCTCGAGGAGGCCGCATGAAGTCTGGGTCAGCCGCTCTGCGCGCGGTCACACTCGTTGGCATGGTCGCGGCCTGTGGTGATGACACTTCCGTTGGAAGCAGCGGCGGGCCTGATCGGCCCGCCGAATGCGACAGGGCCCCTGAGTCCGTGCAGTGCGCTTGCGAAAACTGCGAGAGTGACGGTGGGACCTGCGCCGACGGTTGCATCAACTCCCAGGGTCAGCTGTCCACGCTCTGCTATTTCCCAAGCAAGCCGGGGCCTGATTCCTTTCTCTGCGACGGACTCCTGACCTGTGCACTAGGAGAGGTCTGCTTCTTCCAAAACCCGGGTGGCGACGGCTGCTACCAGCACCTCTGCATCTCCCCTCCTCCGGGGTGCGAGAACGACGTGAGTTGCGCCTGCATTGCGGAGAAGAAAGAGGGCACCTGCACCCAAGTGGGTGCAGGGGTCCGCGTCATGGCCTTCTCGGGGCCTTGGAAGTCGCCGTAGACCGACCCAACTCTCGCGCGGCGCGTTCGCGCTCTTCGTCCACGTCGTCGTCCGGCGGGCTCGTTACTCGGGCTCGGGGATTGACCTGGATGCGTGCACGTTCATGTTCCCCGCTCTCGCGTATCGATCAGCGACGCGGCTTCTTCTCTCTCCTCGTGCGAAGCCGAAGCGCTCCGCCGATCAGGCTAGCCGCGGGGCCCAAACCACATTGGGCGGGGAAGCAGCAGCATCGCGATTGACTGACCGAGAACCGGTCCTTCAGACGGGATGGGGCGCGCAACGCCGCTGGTTGCTCGATTTTCGTGCAGTCAGCGGGGATGCCCAGGCATCGCTTCCAGGGCGGCGCACGCCGTTCTCGTTCACGCTCTTCATGCACGTACTCGGGCTCGTACTCGGGCTCGCGCTCGTACTCGGGCTCGTAGATCATTGACGTGGATGCGTGCACGTTCACGTCGACGTCGTGCGTGCACGTTCACGTCGACGTCGTGCGTGCACGTTCACGTTCCCCGCTCACGCGTAGCGATCAGCGCCGCGGCCGCTTCTCACGCCTCGTGCGAAGCCGAAGGGCTCCGCCGATCACGATCGATGCGACGAGCAGGGCTCCGCCGAAAGAGGAGTCGCCGGGCGAGGCGCTGCATCCGTCGTCATCACCACCGTCATCCGCCCCGGCTCCTCCGCCGCCGTCGCCGCCGGTGTCCCCGCCGGACGACGTGCTCGGTCCGGACCCGGTCGATGCGCTCGTCGAGCTCGACATGGAAGCGGTCGAGCCTGCAGGCGTGCCGCAGTCGCCGATCTGCTGCGTCCAGGGGTCGTCGAGACCCTCTCCGCACATGCCCATGAGGTTCTGGATGACTGCCTCTTTCGGGGCCGTGGCGGGCGGCTCGCCGAACATGAACGTCTGGCATGTCGAGGTGTCGACGACGCCGTTCTGGTCCATGCGGTAGACGACGAAGAACTCATCGGTAGCCAGCAAGAGATCGCCAACCGCCGGCGTGAAGGTGTTCACCATGGCCGAAACTTCGTCGTCGACCTGAACCGTGCTCGTCCCGTGCACGGCGGTGATGCGAACGGTGACCGTCGCTCCCTCGGCGGTGATGACGATGCCTTCGAGCACCGCCTGCGCGGGCCCGTTGTTGCAGAAGCACTCCGCTGCGTAGGTGCTGCAGTACGACGGCTGGATCAGCGCCGCTTCGTCCTTGGTCAGGCCGGCGCCGTCGAGCCAGGTGACGAGCGCCTGGTCGCGAGCGAGCTCGCTGACAAATGCGTTATTCTTGATCGCCGCCACTCGGGCGACGAGCGCTGCCCCCCCGCTCGACTCGATGAGGTGCGCCATCGCGCATCGCGTGCCGTACGGATCGACGAACGCGGGCGCGCGCGGGACCGACGGATCCTCGTTCTTGGGGAACTTGCCGCGAGCGGCGTAGCGCTCGAGCTCCGCGATGTTGCGCGAGCGAGCTTCGCGCTGGAGAAGGCTCAGCGTCGATGTGTCGCGCGCCTCGAGCACACCGAGGACACGAGAGAAGTGGGCCTTGAGGGCGCGGACTTCGCGACGCCGGGCCTGACGGGCCAAGCGGCGAGCCACATGAGGTTCATGGGTCGAGGTAAGCATCGGACGGGTCGAAGCAAGCGACATGCCCTCATCATATCGGCCGAAATCAGGCTACGCCGCCGGCAGTTGCGCCAAAGTGAGCTCACTCGATACGGCGAAGGATCGCGGTCCCGACCATCGGCGGCGAATGCACAGAAAAGGGGCGGTCGGGGCCGTTCGCTTAGGCAACGCGGCTGGTTGCTCCGTTTTCGGGCAGTCGGCGGCGATGCCCGCGCATCGCTCCGAGTGCGCCACGAGCGCGCCGTGCTCGTCCACGGTCGTCGTACGCATTCACGTCCTCGGGCTCGTACGCGGGCTCGGGCTCGTACACGGGCTCGTAGATCGTTGACGTGGATGCGTTCACGTTTGGCGTTCACGTCCACGTTCCGCATTCACGTCGACGTTTCACGTTCACGTTCGACGCCGCATGCACACGTCGCTCTCTCTCACTCCACCCGTCGAAGAATCGGCGTCCCGACATCGACGTCCTTCACCGGCGTCTCGACATAGAGCTCGCTGATTGGCCCTCCTTTGACGGGGTAGAGCCTCGCGACGACTCGGTACGTGTCACCCTTTCGTACGATCTCGATTTGAAACTGTTGAGGTGCGCCGAGCGGGTTGTACTTGGCGCACCTCCAACCTTCGGGCTCGAAGTCGCGCGGCTTGCTCTCGTACGGCCCGGCCGCGAGCATGGTGACATCCGCGGGAACGGGCGGTGCAGCAGGGCATGGAGCGCCTCCAGCCTTGTCTCGATCCGAAAGGGCGAGCAGAACGGTCCGAAGCGCTTGGGCGCCGCGCGCCTCTCGAGCGCGCGCCAAGAAGTCTTTGACGTCGCGCTCGAGGAGCGACGCGCAACGCTTGACGTCGATCCCCTGAAGCGGAGGCGGGTCGGCGAGGACCTCGAGCACGCCTTCGGCGACGCCGATGGTCGCCGCGTCCGACGTCGACCCTCCGCGCGGCCTCCGCCCGAACACCGCGGCTTCGAGCGGCTTGCATTTGGCGGCGAGCTCGTTTCCTTCGGCTTCGTCCAGCCGCTTCACGCCCGGGGGCAGCGAGTCACCGAACGGCTCCCCTCGCCAGGGCTTCTCCGGGACGTCGGGCGGCGGCCTTTCGGCGCTCGGACCTACGGCGGCCGAGCGCGTATCGAGATCGAGCGGCCCCGCCGGAGGCGTCGCCTCGGGGCTGCTGCATCCGGCAGCGGCGAGCACGAGGAGCGCACATCTCGAAAGCCCGGACACGACGAGACCTCATCATGGCTGACCCATGGTGCGCAAGCGCTCAGCGTGGCGATCCTCGCGGAGCTTCTTCGTAAGCTCGCCGCCGCCGCTCCAGCTGATAGCCTCGTTCACCTCGTGCGTGGTCCGTGGCCCATCGACGTCGAGGTGGTCGGCGCCGCTTCTGGCGGCACCGTGCTCTGGCGCCATGCCGGCCGCACGACCCTGACCATCGTCGTCAAAGCCTCCTTCGCTCTCGACGAGGGTGCCGGGCGCCTGCTCGCGCCCGCCGACCTCGTCGTCGAGGAGAGGTTTTTGCCGCAGTCGCGGTCGCTCCTCGCCGACGTCGATATCGCGCCCTACAAACCGCGCGCCGAAGTGACCTTCGTCGGAAGCGCGTTTCCGCCGCAGCCGGTGCCGCAGACGATGACCCGCTTGGCGATTCAGGGGAGCTCGCCGCTCTTCGATCGACCGCTGCGCGTCCTCGGCGATCGTCAGGCACCGGGCGCGCCGCCGGCTCCGTTTCGTTCGATGCCGCTCTCTTGGGACCGCGCCTGGGCAGATCCGATGACGAACCCGGTCGGCGTGCAGCCGGGCCCGGGTCGTGCGCCGAACGTGATCGATCCGACGAACGAGAACGCGCCGGCGTCGTACGGACCGATCTCGCGAGCGTGGGGAGCGCGCGCTCGCTTTCTCGGTCGCGGCGATCCTCGCATGACCTTGGGAACCCGGCCGGAGATGCCGGCAGAGCTCTCCTGGGGCCTCTTTCTCTCGGCGCCGGTCGACCAACAGGTGAGCCGGCTCCAAGGCGATGAGGTGCTGGTCCTCGAGAACCTGATCGAGGGTGCCCCGCGCGTGCGGTGCCAGCTCCCCGGCGCGCGCGCAAACGCGCGCTACTTCGGACCCAACGCCCCGCGAGACGGTGCATCGGTGGCCATGCGCCTCGATACGCTCGCGATCAACGGGTACGAGCGCGTTGTCCACGTTCTCTGGCGCGGCACGATGGCGTTTCCGAACGAGGCTGCCGCGGCCGCGTCGCGCGTGGTCGCCGGCATCGAGATGCCCAACCAAGCTGTCGCTTTCGCAGCGCCTCCGGCGCATGCCGCGCAGCAGGCCCCGCCCCAAACCCAGCAGGGATCCCCGGCGACGGTGCGCATGACGACACGCGGGCTCGGGCCCGCACCCGCACCGCCCCTGCCGGCTCCGCCGCCGCCTCCTCCCACGTTCCAGAAGGACTCGAGCACGATGCCCGTGGGACGCCCGATGATCAGCGTCCCGAAGGTCGGCGATGATCCGCCGCTCTACGACCTCGACGACGACGATCCCGAGAGCAACGCCGGATCGACCATGGCGATCGATCCCGAGGCGGCGATGAAGATGCTCGCCGGCAAGGGCGCGACCCCCTGGGAGCGCGGCGCTCCGCCGGCACCTCCACCCCCTGCGCCTCCTCCTCCCGCAGCTGTGCAGCCTCCACCCGCACCACTCCCCCCCGCGCCGCCTCCGCCCGCTCCTCTGCCACCCCACGCGCCCGCTCCGAGCCATGTGGTGGTCCGCCCTGCCGGCAGCCAAGATCTGGATGATGACGATTCTGTCGGCTCGACGATGGCGATCTCGCCCGAAGCCGCGGCCGCCCTCATCGCCCGCCGAGGGCCCGCGACCGAGCCGGCTCCAGCACCGGTCCCTCCTCGCGCGCCATCGCCCACCGGCCCGCCTATCTCGCAG
>JBGTSH010000416.1:0-8034 GCA_041940405.1 Polyangiaceae bacterium | reverse complement strand
TCGTCTGCAAGCACGTCAAATCCAACGCCATCGTCCTCGGCCTCGCCGACCGCACGGTCGGGGTCGGCGCGGGCCAGATGTCGCGCGTCGAGTCGGTGCGCATCGCCTGCAGCAAGGCCGGCGACAAAGCCAATGGCTCGGTCCTCGCCTCGGACGCGTTCTTCCCGTTCCCCGACGGCGTCGAGCTCGCGCTCTCCCACGGCGTGACGGCGATCGTCCAACCCGGCGGCAGCGTGAAGGATGCAGACGTCGTCGCCGCGGTCGACGCGGCCGGCGCCGCGATGATCTTCACCGGCGCGCGCCACTTCCGGCACTGACAGCTCGGTTATTTAAGCGCAGCTCACTTCCGCGGCCCGCTCCACACCGTGGGCCCGGCGGTCGGCTGCGCTGCGGGCGCGGCCGTGCCGATCGGAGCCGTGCGGCGCTGCCCGCCCGCGGTGACCGGCAGCGTGGTGCTGGTCGGCGTCGCCGAGGCCGAGGCGACGGCCGGCGCGGACGCCGACACCGCGGGCGCGACCGGCTCGGTCGACGCGGCGGCGCTGGTCACCGGCGTCACGCTCGGATCCGGCGCCTCGGCTTGCACCCCGCCGAGCGCGGCCCCCACCGCCGAGCCGGCAGACGCTTCACGGCTCGGCTGCTGCGGCACGTCGTCGCGCCCCGTGAGGGCGAACGCCACGACGGCTCCGATGGCCAAACCACCGGCGACGACGGCCCACCGTGACCCGCTCGTGCGCTTCTCGTTGGCGAGGGTGCGCGTCGAAGGCGGCGGCCCGATCGCGATCGAGTCGCTGATGTTGCCCGTGCCGGCCGGCGCGACGGCGCGCGTCGCAGTCTGTTCGTCGACGTCGATCGACTTGGCGAGAGGAGCCGCGCCGGCGTTCGGATCCGAGTCCGAGATCGGCAAGGTCGGCGCGGTCGCTACCTCGGCCCGCCGCTTGGGCGTCGAAGGGACCGCGGTCGAGGGTGCGAGCGTGACCGCGGCCACGCCGCCCTCGAGCGCGGTCGTCAGCGCCCGAACCATCTCTCCCGCCGACGTGAAGCGCTCGCGCGGATCGAGGTGCGCCGCTCGGCGAAACCATGCGTCGAACCCGGGAGGTAGCGACACGCCGAGCTGCGCGGCGCGCACCCCTGCCGGATCGGTAGCGCCTTTGGCGATGTGGAACAGGAGCGAGAGGACGTTGTCGGCGGCCTCGCCCTCCGGGAAGAAGTAGGGCTTGCCGACGAGCACGTCGAACGCGAGGTGAGCGAGCGCGTAGAGATCGGCCGCCGGGCCGATGTCCGACGACACGCCGGAGATCTGCTCCGGCGCCATGAAGAGCGGCGTGCCGAGGCTGCGCGTCGACTTGCCTTGCGTTCGCGACACGAGCTTGGCGATGCCGAAATCCAGGATCTTCACCCGCAGATTGCCGTCATCGCGCTTCGTGAGAAACACGTTCTCGGGCTTGAGATCGCGATGCACGATCCCCGCTTCGTGGGTTCGGTCGAGCCCACGCGCGATCTGGGTGAACGCCTCGATCACCTCGGACGGCTGCATGCGACCCTTGTCGCGAATCCTCGTCCCGAGGTCCTCGCCACGGAGGAGCTCCATCACCAAAAATGGCGACCCGGTCTCCGCCTCTACGCCTGCATCGAAGACCTCGACGATGTGCTCGCTCTCGACGGTAGCCGTGACGCTCGCCTCGCGACGGAAGCGCGCGCGCATGTCGTCGTCGGCGAGGGCCGAGGGCAGCATGACCTTGAGCGCTCGGCGGCGCCGCGTCTCGAGGTGGATGACCTCGTAGACCGCCCCCATGCCGCCCGCGCTGATGATCCGAATGATCTCGTATCTGCCGGCGAACGTCGTGCCTGCCTTCAGAACGCCCAAAGGACGAGGAGCGTAGCATGTCGTCGGGGATTCTCGGATAGACTGCCCCGGCTGACTTGAGCTCCTTCATCGATACGCCCCGGCGTGTGATCGCCCCCGTCACAGGCCTTCTCATCGCTGTCGTCACGGCGGTCGCGCCGTGCGTGGGGTACGCGCAAGCGCGCGACCCGGCCGGCGCCGAGAAGCTCTACGACGACGGGTCCAAGCTCCTGTCGGCCGGCGACTGGGCCGGCGCCTGCGCCAAGTTCGAGCAGAGCTTCTCGCTCGACCCCGCCCCGGGCGCGATGCTCAACCTGGCGTCGTGCGCGGAGCACGACGGCAAGATCGCCCTCGCGTGGTCTCGCTTGAAGGAGGCCCGCTCGCTCAACAGCGACACGAAGAGCGCCAAGCAGCAGAAAGAGATCGAGGCGTTCATCGAGGCGTCGCTCAAGCGCATCGAGCCGCGCCTTCCGTTTCTCACGGTGCGCGTCACCGGCCCGACCGAAGGCATCGTCGTCACGCGCGACGGACAAGCGACCGCCGCGGGCGTGGAGCTCCCCGTCGATCCCGGCGTGCACGTGATCGAGGCCAGCGCTCCGGGGTACACGACCGTCAAGCGGGAGCTCACCGCGAAAGAGGGCGCGCGCGAGGCGATCGATATCGTCCTCGAGAAATCGTCCTCCGCGACGCCTCCTGTCGAGCCGCCGCCCGGGCCGCCGACGAGCCCGCCCGAGCCTCCGAAACCTCCACCCACCGGGCCGGACACGGCGGAAGGCGGAGGCATGAGCGCCATGCGGATCGCCGGGATCGTCGTGGGCAGCGCCGGCCTCGTCACGCTCGGCGTCTCGATCGGCCTCGGCGTCGTCGCGAAGAACAAAGAGAGCGAGATCGGCGAAGACTGCGCCGAGACCGACGACGGCTTCGCCTGCACGACCGACCGAGCCCCCGCTGCCCGTGAGCTCTCCGAGGACGGCTCGACGCTGGCGATCGCCAGCACGGTCACGACCTTCCTCGGCGCAGCGATGGTCGGCTCCGGGATCATCTTGATCGTGTTGGGCGAAGGCGAGACGTCCGAAGCTCCGGTCGCCATCACGCCCCTCGTGGGTCCATCGACGGCCGGCTTCGTCGTCGGGGGTAGGTTCTGATGCTTCGCGTGAACCTCGTCGCCTTGGTCGCCGCGTCCGCCGCGCTCGCCGCGTGCTCCTTCTTCACCAAGTTCGAGATCGAGGAGGTCACGAGCGGAGGCGGCGGCGCCGGCGGCTCGACGTCCACCATGCCGACGACGACGACGATGAGCACAACGAGCGATGGCGGCGGCGGCGCCGGCATCGGTGGTGAGGGCGGGATGCCGCCGTGCGAGATCTGCCGCAATTGCTACCCGAGCATCGAGGCGTGTCCGGCGCTCGCCATGGATCCGGGATTTCGAATCGACGGCGTGGCTGACACTACGCCGGACTCAGCGACGCGAACCGTCTGGGTCACCGACGCCGTCGACGTTGGGGGCCCCTTCCTTCTCCTCGGAAACTTTGGCTCAGCGATCGAAGCGCCGATCTCCCTGTCGGGCGCACCGAACCTGCAGTCCGGCTTCTTGATGCGAGGCGACGACCCAAACTTCACCACGGGCTTCGGCGCCTGCAACGACAACGACACGCCGAGCTTCGAAGAGGTCTTCATGATGTCGATGGCCCGGCTGCCCAACAGTCTCGTCGTTCTGGGCGGGGGCTACGAGGGATCGAACCTGGTCCAATTCGACGATGCTCTCGACTGCATGACAGACACGGTCGTCGTCGACGGGCCCCCGGTCGACCACCTGACGCCGTTCTTGATGTGGTTCAACCCTACGAGCCGCACCTCACCGCAGAGCCTCAAGCCTGAGATTCAAGGCGTGGGCGCAATCGCAAACGGCTACATCTCCGATGTGGCGGCGCTCACCGGCGCCTCGAATGCCGATCGCGTCGTGGCGATCGGCATCGCGGACGGTGATCCGTTCGACGATGTACTGGGGAACGGCGGGGACATCGGTTTCTACGTCGTCTCCGCCGTGGACGACATGACGCACACGTTTCTCCCGCTGAACGACGTCAATTGCCAGGACATTCAGTCCGACGAGCTCTGGGGCTTGCGGTCATCCATCGCGGTCGACCCTGCAGGCGACGTGTGGGCGGTCGGAGCGAGCTGCCCGGAAGGTGACGGCCAGAGCTTTCTCACTCGAATCGACACCACGCCGGAGGGCGTCTTCTCGACGCTCGAAACGGCGGTGTGGGGTGATAGCTCCAACCCCATGGTCATCACGGAGATCGCCATCTCCGACTCGCGCGTCGTGATCGCCGGCCAGTACAGCGGAACCCCGGTCCCCGCGTGGACGGATGTGCCGGGCTTCGAGACAGGCGATCAAGGCGACGCGTTCGTGATGGCGTTTCCTCTATTCGACGGCAAGTTCCCCTGGAACAACACCACGCTGCCGCTGTGGTTCCGTCGCATCCGCTCGGATGGCACCTCCAACGTGGACGCCACGGTCGACGCGCTCATCGTCGGCGACGGCGCGGTGTGGGTATCGGGGATCGTCGCCGCCGTGGGCGGCATCGGGAATGCAGTCGGTTGCTACGAGACCGACCCGCTCGACGCAGGCCGCGCTTACCTGGCCGAGCTGGACGAGGTCAGCGGCACCGCCCACTTCGTACGGATCGACGGCTTCGATACGACGGGAAATGCGGGGGCCTACACCTTTGCACGAGGAACCGCCCTCGTGCACCCCCCCAACCAGCTCGTCAGCGCGGTGAGCTCGATGGGCAACCTGAAGCTCGAGTGCAACGGCGGGACGCCCAACCTGGACAACGTCCCGATGGCCCAGGTTCGCGTCTACGCTTTCTGAATCTACCCCCGGGCCCGCCCTGAGTTGGGCCATCCGCCCCACTGGCGCTACGCTTGGTCCCGCAGTCATGGCCGACGACGACGACGACCTCGGCGGGGGCACCCTCGTGATGTCACCCGAGGAGCGCCCGCCGATCACCGGCGCAGCGCCGAAGGCCGTGCCGCCGCCTCCGACGAACGCGCCCGCCGATCCGCAGACCATCGACGACTCGTGGGACTCCGACGCGCCGGGCACGTTCATCATGAACCCGGTCGATCACACGAGCGCGCCTACGCCGGCCTCACCTTTCGCAGATTCGAGGATGCGCGACTCGTGGCCGATGGCGCAAGTCGTCGTCGGACCGGAGCCGAAGCAGCCGGGCTTCGCGCACGCGCAGACGCTCATGGGCGGCATGCAGGTGATGGAAGAGGCAGAGGCCATCATGGCGCAGCGCGAGCAGCAGATGCGCGAGCAGCAGATGCCGCAGCAGATGCCGCAGCAGATGCCGCCGGCGCCGCACGAGCAGCAGATGATGGGCTTCCCATCGCAGCCCCAGCTTCCACCGCATAGCCCCCTGCAGGGGCTCTCGCCCAACGAGCCGTTTCCATCGCCCGGGTTCTATGGGCGCGACTCGACGCTCGAGCCGCAGCAGAAACCAGGCCTCGGCCCGCTCTTGCTCGGTGCAGGCGTCGGGCTGCTCACGGTGACCGTCGTCGTCGGCGGCTACTACGGCTACCGAGCCCTCACCGCCCCGAGCGCGGCGCCCAGCTCGAGCGCCGCCGGTGCGAGCGCAGCGCCGCCCCCGGCTGGCGGCTCGGCCGCTGCGGCGCCGGCGACCGCACAGACGGGCGCCGCGGGGACCGCAAAACCCACGGCATCCGCTGCGCCGGCGCTACCGCCGGCGAACGCAGGAAGCGTCGACGCGGAGGCGCGCGCGGCCCTCGAGAAGCTGAGCGCCGGCATCAAGAGCTGTGTGGCTACGACGATCGGCAAGCTGCCCGGCACCGCGCCCGCCGTCCCGAGCTCGCTGACGTGGCTCAAGTCCGGGTCCTACAAGCCGTCGCTCAACGACTTCGAGAGCCCCGTCTATCACTGCGCGAAGTTCAAGATCGAGCAGCCGATGCGCTTCGTCATCCAGTGGCAGAGCGAAGACCTCAAAGGGACCAAGGGCTCGGCGATCGCATGGATCGACGACAACGGCGACGGCACTGCCGACCGAGCCTTCGGTTTCAGCGCGACCTTGCCCAAACGCAAGGTCGCAGAGATCGGCCCCATCGAGACGGTCGACGCCAAGCGTGCAATCAAGAAGCGCTGAGCCGCTTCTACTGCATGCAGTCGATCTGGGGATCGTTCGGCGCGGGATCTGCCGCGAGCGGGGTCATGTTCGCGCACGAAGAAACGAGCCCGTTCTCGAACGAGAAGACCGCAACGAACTCAGGACCGCAAGCGACCGGATCGTTGAAGTCCGGAAGGGTCGTTCCGTGCTTGACGTAGACGTCGTCGATCGATCCCTGGAACGCGCGGGTTGGATCCTGACCGTCACCACCGAGCAAGAAGGGGCCGTCGTAGGAGACCGGCGGCTGGAAGATCGTGCAGTTGCCTGTCGCGACCTGTGCGCCGTTCACGTAGAGGCGCACGTCGTCGCCGGTGGCGTTCAAGTAGCTGCCCGCCACATGGGTCCACTGGTTCCATTGGATCGCCGCCGTGGCGAGGCAGAGGACGCCCGACGGGAACACGGCGAAGGTCACGAAAGGCGCGCCGGCGTCGCCGTTCTCGGTGATGCCGATTCCGTAGCCGTCCAGATCGTCGAGGCTTCCGTGGGAGAGGACGAGCGAGACCTCGTCGTCTCCATCGCCCGCGACGAACGCGATGTTTTGCGCTGCGTAGATCCACGCGCCCACCGCGAAGTCGTCGGCGATGTCGAAGTCGTCGTCGTTGACGCCGGCGATATCGTCTCCGTCGAACGTGAGCACCGAGTCCGGGCACGGTGCGCCGCCCATCCCGCCTTCACCGCCTCCGCCGGTCGTGGTCATCGCGGTCGTGGCGGTGGTCGCCGTCGTTGTCGACGCATCGGTCGCCGTCGTGCCCGTTGCCGACGTCGGCTGTCCGCTAGCGGTCGTGGATCCGGCTCCACCGTCCCCGGCTGAAGGACCGAGCCCGACGGCATCGACGAAGCAGCCCCCCGAAAGGACGAGAGCCGCGACGACGACGCCGAAGCGGCTCACCTCGGCGGAGCCGTGCCGGGCGCCTCGCCGGCTGGAGCGTCGCTCCCGGCGGGGTGCGGCGATTCATCGGGGCGGGTCGGGCCGGCCGCTGAAGGCTCCGAATAGAGCTCGCCACCGCGGTACTCGACGATCCCGTGCGTCGGCCCGAACAGCTTGTCGGGCTCGGACGTGACGAGCGCTTCGCGCAGGACGTCATCGATGTGATCGACGAGGACGAGACGAAGCGCGGCGAGCACGCGCCGCGGCACGTCGCGGAGGTCTTTGCGGTTCTCCTTCGGGAGGATGACCGTCGCGATGCGCGATCGGTGCGCGGCGAGGAGCTTCTCTTTCACGCCGCCAATCGGCAGCACGCGCCCGCGGAGCGTGATCTCGCCGGTCATGGCGACGTCGTGTCGCACCGGCGCCTTGAGCAATGCGCTGACGATCGCGGTGACGATCGTGACGCCGGCGCTCGGGCCGTCCTTCTTCACGAAGTCCTGGAAGTGCACGTGCACGTCCACCTTCTGGTGGATGTCGTCCGGCAGGCCGAGACGCTCGAGGCGCGCGCGCACGTAGCTCATCGCCGCCTGCCCGCTCTCCTCCATCCCCTTCTCGACGAGGCCGGTGATCGTCACCTTGCCTTTGCCTGGGAACACCGTCGCTTCGGCCGGGAGCAGATCGCCGCCGACGCTGGTCACGGCGAGACCGTTGACGAGGCCTACCTCGCTCTTCTCTTCGGCCTTGCCGACGCGATACTTCGGCACGCCGAGGAGCTTCGGGATCGCGCGCGCGGTGACTTCGATCTGCTGGTCCTTGCCCTCTTCGACGACGCGGCGGGCGAGCTTGCGGCACACGCTCGAGATCTCGCGCTCGAGCGAGCGGACGCCACTCTCCTTCGTGTAGTGGTGCACGATGGTGCGGATCGCGCCCTCGCTGAAGTCGATCGACACATCCTCGAGACCGCAGTCGCGCTTCTGCCTGGGGACCAGGTACTTCTGCGCGATGTTCAGCTTCTCGAACTCGGTGTAGCCCGAGAGCTGGATGATCTCCATGCGGTCCTGGAGCGGGACCGGGATCCCCGACAGCGAGTTCGCCGTCGTGATGAACATCACGTCCGAGAGGTCGTAGTCGAGGTC
>JBGTSH010000415.1:0-8084 GCA_041940405.1 Polyangiaceae bacterium | reverse complement strand
GCGAAGCGATCCTGACGATGAACGTCGGCTTCGCGCTCACCACCATCGGCGCAAAGAGCGAAGCGCTCGTCGAGATCGAGACGGGTCTGTCGAAGGCGCAGGCGATCGGCAGCCTCGGCGCCGTCCGCCACGGTCAGATGAACCTCCTCGGCTGGGCCGCGACCTTCGGGGCCGACGCGCGCATCGCCCAGGCTCTCGCCGAGCCGCGTGCCCAAGCGGATGAAGCCGCCGCCGGCGCGTACGTCATCCAGGATCGCTCGACGCTCGGCGTCCTCTTCTACCGCGGGCTCGAGCTCTTGCGCGGAGACAGCTCGAGCCTCAACCGCGCGCGTGGCCTCCTCGGGCGCGTGGCGCAGGCCTATCGCTCGACGGGCAACCTCGACATCCTCCCGGTCAGCCTGGGGTTCTGGTCCGAGGCCGAGCGTCGCCTCGGCGACGCAGAAGAAGCGCGCGCCCTCGCAGAGGAGGCGGCGGCGCTTCTCGATCAGGGCGCGCCCAGCCTGCTCAACGAAGCGCCGGTGTACCTCGCGCTCCACGACGCGTGCGTCGACGCCGGCAACCTCAACGACGCGCGGAGCGCGATCGAGCGCGGCATTCCGCGCCTCGTCCGGCGCTTGCGCGGCCTCGCAGACACCCCCTACGCGCACGCGTTCCTGACCGGGCTCGATCACAACGCCGGGCTCATCGCCGCCGCCGACTCGTACGGGCTCGTCCCCGAAGAAGCGCTCCGCGTCCTCGGACGCCGCGGATGAGAGCGCAGGCGGGCTGCTCCCCGCTGTGACGCCGCCTGGACTGCGTCCTGGGAAACGTCCGCTCAGACTGTCTCGACCTCCTACCTTTCTCCGGAGAACCCCGACCTTTCGCTTGATTGGTAAGGCCGGAGAGGCGACCCTCTCTGCGGAGGTTCGTGATGCGCAGGCTCAGCATCTTGCTGGTCGGATGCTCCGTTCTCGCCCTCGCGGCGTGCACGGGCACCATCGGCGACGGCAACGGCCCCGGCGGCCCCGGGACGGGCGATGATGATGACGGCTGTGTCGGCTGCACCGAGAGCGGCATTCAGATCGTCGCTTCGAGCCGATTCCCGCGTTTGTCCCACGCGCAGTGGGAAAACACGATCGTGGACCTCTTCGGGTTAGCGGCACCGACGGACCTCTCGGCGTCGTTCGCTCCCGACCCGCTCGGCGGCAAGGCGTTCGACAACAACGAGGCCTCGCTTTCGGTCTCCACGAACCTCTGGGGCGACTACCAAGCGGCCGCCGAAGAGGTCGCGACGATGGTGACGGCCGATCCGGCGCTGCTAGCCAAGATCGTCCCCTCCGACCTGCCTTCGGATCCGGCTGCGCGACGCGACGCGTGGATCGCGTCCTTTGGAAAGCGTGCGTTCCGACGCCCGCTCGACCCGAGCGAAGCCTCCACGCTGGCCGCCCACTTCGACAGCGGCACGACGCACTACCCGACGATGGACGCATTTACGGCGGGCGTTCGCGTCTCGATCGAGTACCTCCTCCAGTCGCCGCACTTCGTCTATCGCGCGCAGCTCTCCAGCGAGGTAGGCGAAAACCGCCTCATCACGCTCTCCAGCTGGGAGATCGCGTCGCGCCTCTCCTACGCGGTCTGGGACACCATGCCCGACGACCTGCTCTTCGAAGCGGCCGAGGCCGGTCGCCTCGACACGATCGAAGGCCTCGAGGCCGAGGTCGACAGGCTCCTCGCCAGCGACAAGGCGCATGGGACGTTCCGGCGCTTCTACGACCAGCTGTGGACGGTCGACCAGTACATGGGCCTCTCGAAGTCTACGACGCTCTACCCCGAGTTCGACCCGGCCATCGGGGCGGACATGCAGACCGAGGTGCACAAGTTCGTCGGCAACGTCGTCGAGCAAGGCGGCGGCGTGCGCGAGCTCCTCACGTCGCGCACGACCTTCGTCACGCCGGAAATCGCTGCCATCTACGGCATCGACCCGGCGACGCTCGGCACGCCCGACGCCGAGGGCTTCTCGCGCGTCGAGCTCGATCCGACCCAGCGCGCCGGCTTCCTCACCTTGTCGGGCTTCTTGGCGTGGAAGGGCACCGAGACGCAGCCCGACACGATCCTTCGCGGCGTCTTCGTGAACCGCCGCGTCATCTGCCAGAACCTCGGCGATCCGCCGGACGAGGCAGCCGGCGCCGAGCTCGGCGACGAGACGACCAACCGCGAGAAGGTCAACGCGCTCACCGGGCCGGGGACCTGCGGCTCCACCTGCCACGGCCAGTTCATCAACCCGATCGGCTTCGCCTTCGAGCATTTCGGGGCGCTCGGCGAGTACAGAACCGAGGACAGCGGCCAGCCCATCGACTCGTCGTCGACCTACCCCTTCACCCAAGGCACGCTGACGTACAACAACGCCGTCGAGCTCGCGCAGATCCTCGCCGAGACCCCCGAGGTCCACGCCTGCTTCTCGCGCTACTGGGTCGAGTTCGCGTTCGGCCGCACCGTCGCGACAGAGGACCAAGCGCTCATCGACCTCATCGCCGCCGAGTCGCATGCCGGCGCCCCGGTGAGAGAGGTCTTGAGAAAGCTGCTGACGAGCGACGCCATCCGCTACCGCCTCGCCCCGGAGGGTCAGTGATGCGTTCCCTAGCCAAAGCCAAGAGCCTCCTTGCGCAAGCCCTGGGCGCCGTCGACCCCCGAGAGAGGGCGCGGCGAGCGGTGTCGGTCCCTCGGGGCGAGCGCGCCGGCACGCGCCGCCTCTTCCTGCGGGGCGTCGGCGGCGTCGCGATCGCCCTGCCGTTCATCGAGGCGCTCGCACCTCGCAAGCGCGCACGCGCCGCCGAAGGCGACGTCCCGCCGTTCGCGATCTTCGTCCGCCAGGGCAACGGCGTCGCGCAGGCGGTCGACGACGAGCCCGAGCGGTTCTGGCCGAGCTTCGGCCCTGGAACGCCGCTCACGACGGCCGCGCTCCAAGCCGAGAGCGATCGCGCCCTCTCCGAGCTCGCCGATCACGCGTCGAAGCTCATCATCGTGCGCGGCTCGAACTTCGGCTTCCCCGGCAACGGGTGCGGCCACTCGGGCGGCGGCAACCAAGTCCTGACCGCAGCGCGGGTCTCGGTCGATCCCAGCGGCGCCGACTCGCTCTCCGAGGGCGAGTCGATCGACAACCGCATCGTTCGTGAGCTGGCCATGACCGGCGACGAGCCCATCACCCTCTACGCGGGCCGGAAGTACGGCTACCTCGATGAGGTCCTCTCGTACCGCGGGCCTCACGACCTGCGCGGCGCGGAGCAGAACCCGTACAACGTCTACCAGGACCTCTTCGGCCTCTCGGGGGTCGACCCGGCGGAGCTCGAGGCGATCCGCACCCGTCGAAAGAGCGTGAACGATCTGGTTCGCGCAGACATGCAGGCGCTCATGTCACGAACCGACCTCGCGCAGACGGATCGGGACAGGCTCCAGCTCCACTTCGACGCGATTCGCGACCTCGAGAACGGCCTCATCTGCGGCCTCACCGACGGTGAGGTAGCGAACCTCGAGGCCATGAGCGCGAACGTCAACAACGAGGACTTCATCGAGGACGTGGTCAAGCTGCACTTCGACGTCCTCGCCCTCGCGATGGCCTGCGGCGCCTCGCGCGCTGCGACCTTGCAGATCGGCAGCGGCAACGACGGAACGCAGTACACGGTAGATGGCGTCAAACAGAAGTCGTTCCACAAGATCTCGCACCGCATCGACTCCGACGGCAGCGAAGGTCCGCCGATCCCCGACGCCGACATCCTGCATCACAAGATCGATCGCAAGCTGCTGGGCCTCTTCAAGCACTTGCTCGACAAGATGGCCGAGTACGAGATGCCGAGCGGCAACCTGCTCGACTGCGGCGTCGCGTGCTTCACCAACGATCTGTCGAACAAGTACCACTCGTACAACAACGTCCCGTACATCCTCGCGGGATCGGCGGGCGGCGCGCTCAAGACGGGCCTTTACGTGGACGCGGGCGGCGCCGACAACAACAAGATCCTCTCGACGATCGGCGCGGCGTGCGGCTGCAAGAACGGCAACGGCAACCCGCTCGACGACTTCGGGGATCCCAGCCTCGAGCCCGGCCGCATCGACGCGATCGTGTCTCCGGGCTTCTGAGACTCTGCTTCTGACGTCTGGCGAAGCTTGCTCTGGGCCCGGCCTCCGTGAGAAGGATGGCCGGTGCTCCGCGAGGGCTATCGCATCTACCTGGCGACGCGGAAGAAGAACGACTTCGCGTTCAACCACTACCTGATGCGGCCGATGGCCGGCGTCGCGGTGGCGCTGCTCGCGCGCACCCCGGCGACGCCGAACCAGATCACGATCCTCAACCTGATCCTGTTCCTTGTCGCGTGCGTCATGCTCATCGCCATGCCGAGCTGGGCGGGCGGCATGTGGGCCATGCTCGTGCTGGAGGTCTCGTACCTCCTCGACTGCGCCGACGGGATGCTCGCGCGGCACAAGAAGCTCGCATCGAAGGAGGGCCACCTCTTCGACTTCTTCACCGACGAGGCAAAGGCGACCGCGCTCGTCGCGGCCGTCGGCGTGAGGCTCCATCTGACGGGCGGCCTGGGCCCTCGCCTCGAAGCGCCGTTCTACGGTCCATGGGAAGGCTCCTGGTTCCTCGTCGCTGCCGTGGGTGCGACCTTGGTGGTCGCCTCGGCGATCTCGCTCACCAACTTCGTGCGCCGGCCCGAGATCTCAGGTCGCGAGCAGACGGTCGAGGCGTACTACGAGACGGCTTCACAGGAGAGCCGAGGCGGCATCAAACGTGCGGCCGCGCTCGTTTTCGGCCTCCTTCGCGTCCTCAACCACTACCCGAGCCACATCTATCTCTTCGCCCTCGCGAGCCGCCTCGACGCGTTCTTCTTCCTCTACGCCGGGCTCAACCTGCTTTACCTGGCGCGCGGGTGGGTCGGCATCCTCTTGCGCTTCTCGCGCGGGTAGCGCGGACGATCGCAGCTGGCACGCGCGGTGCTCTGGGGTGCCCCCATGATGCTTGAGCTGTTCCGATCGACAATTCGTCTCTGGCAGGCCCGCCCGAGGGTGGCCCAGCTGTGCCAGTCCTCCCCTCTTGCTGCTATCGCGATCCTTCTCCCTGCGGTCGCCTCGTCGGTGGCCGGGTGTCCCGACACCTGCGACACCCTGGGCGACTCTCCGGCTTCGGACGCGGCGCCGACCGTCCTGCGCATCACCAACACCGGCTCGACGACGATCTACCTCGAGCCCGAAGCTCCGTGCAGCGAGGCTGCTTTCAAGTTCGTCATTTCCGACGACGGCGGCGCCCTCGACACCGACGAGTACTCCTGCGGCGGTGACAACACGTGCGATGCCCAGAAGGACGCCGGCTACGACGGGCAATGCGAGGCATGTCCAGAGCCGCCCATCCGAGCGATCCCCCCGGGAGCGACCTTCGAGACGAAGTGGGACGGCATGCACTTCGTCGCGCAGACCATCCCGACGTCGTGCTCCTACGACGGCGAAGGCACCATCGACTGTGTCGATCGCCGCGCGCTGGAGTCCGGGACCTACCAGGTCAAGGTCCGCGCCTTCCAGAGCTGCATGATCGACGGTCAGCCCTGCACCTGCCAGTCGACGGACGCCGACGGGACCTGCAAGCTCGACCGGGTCAATGCCTACGACGTGACCGACTCGCTCAGCGGTGAGGTGGTCCGCGACGTGTCCTTCGACCTACCCGGAACGGGCATCATCGAGGTGACCTTCGACGGCACCTGATCTCACGGATGAACGAAGACGACCGTCCCCGTGAGCGGGCGCGCGGCGCCGTGCCAGCCGGGCGGGACGTGCGGCTCGGTCCAGTGGAACAGGCGGCGCGCATCTTCGGGCGCGAGGTTGATGCAACCGTGGCTCTTCGGCATTCCGAACACGTCGTGCCAGTACGCGCCGTGCAGCGCGAAGCCCTCTTCGAAGTACTGCACGTAGGGAACGTCGCGCAGCTCGAACTCCTCACCCACCGCCTCGGAGTCCATCGTGGTCGTCACATACTTCGTGTGGATGCGGAAGATGCCCTTCTTGGTCGCGCGTGCGCCCTCGAGCAGACCATCCTCTCCCGTCGATACGAGCGTGGCGTAGACCGGCTTCTCGCCTTCGTAGGCGACGAGGACCTGCTTGGTGATGTTGATGTCGAGCCACTTCTCGCCGTTCTTGCCCCACTTGGGCATGCGCTTGGCGGGATCGATGCGGCTCGCGTGGCGGTCGTCGACCCAGAAGCCCTCCTTGGTCTCGAAGTGCAGCACGCCCTTGTAGAACTTCTGCTTGCCGGTGAGGTTTACTGCGGCGCGGTAGGCGAGGTCGTCGCCCTCGACCATCCTGTCCTTCGAGCTCGACCAGATCCACTTCTTCGCGCCTTTGCGGCGGATGAGCGCGAACGGCATCTCGACGTCACGGCCGATGTGAACCCCGTGGTAGTCGGATCCGCGGATCGGTCGATAGCGATCGGCGGGAACGACGCGCAGATCGGTCGTGACGTTGTAGCGCCGTCCCTCGAACAGAAAGCTCTCGAGGAACGCAGCTCCCTGGCGGCGATCGATCTGATCGATCTTGAGCGCTGTTCCCTTCGCGAGGCCCGATAGGTTGGGCACGCTCTTGCCGTCCTTCAGGTAGAACGGGATGGCGTCGTCTTCGGTCAGCTTGTCTTCGAACGCTTCCCACGCCGAGAACGCCGGCTTGTCGCGCCACTTGTACCAGAGCTCGAGCCCGTAGCTCGCGCCGCTTACCTCATCGTTCTTCCACTTCTGGATGTGCTTATCGAAGCTCGGCTCGGTCTCCTCGAGCTCTTCCTTCGTCGGGATGCGCGAGTAGACGGGCCCTCCGCGCGTCACCGTGCCGTACATGTACGGGAGCTTCTGCGACGCGTCCGGCCGGCGCGCGGTCGCGCGAACGATGGGATCTTCGAGGTCGGTCGTGGTCTTGTCGCCTTCGCACACGAACCCCGCCGGCTTGATGCCGCGCCAGCCGCCGGGGCAGCCGTCCTTGCCCATCGGCGATGCATCCGCCTCGACGACCGCGCCGGCGCGGAGGTAGCCGATCTTCTTCGAGGTCGGCGTCGGCTTCGCATGGATCGGGACCAGCATCCCGGTGGCGGCGATCTTCGGTCCGTCGCCGAGCGGAGGCGGCGCGACGTACTTGCCGTCGAGGTCGACGACGGGCGCGCCCGGCGTCGCGACGACGGGCTCCTCCGACGCGGACGCGGACGCGGACGGGTTCTCGACGACGGCGCTCGGCGTGGCGGAATCGGGCACAGGAGCGCTCGACGCGAGGGGCGGCGCCGCCTCCCCGCGACAACCGAGGCCGAGGGCGACGGCCACCGACAGCAGTCCTGCGGCCACGAAGCAGCGCATCGACGACTTCGCTAGACCGCGCAGCGGCGCGGAGCAAGTTTTGAGGCGCGCAGGGCCGGCACGGACGGTGCACGCCGCTGCTTCTGGATGCAGACCGTAGGCTCGCCGCTCATGTGGGTCGCATTCGTCACGTTCGTGGCGATCATGCTCGCGCTCGACCTCGGCGTTTTTCACAAGAAGGCACACGAGATCTCGGTCAAAGAGGCCGGCATCTGGACCTGCGTCTGGATCGGGCTCGCGCTCGCGTTCAACGGATGGGTCGCGTACCGCTTCGGCGCGGACGTCGGCCACGCCTTCTTGACCGGGTATCTGATCGAGAAGGCGCTCAGTGTCGACAACCTGTTCGTCTTCTATTTGATCTTCGCGACCTTCAGGGTCCCGCTCGCGCACCAGCACCGCCTTCTGTTCTGGGGGATCATCGGCGCTCTCATCCTTCGCGCAGCGATGGTCGTCGGCGGGAGCTACTTGCTCTCTCGCTTCCATTGGCTGGTCTATCTGTTCGGCGCGGTGCTGATCGCCACAGGCGTTCGGATGTTCGTGCGCCGCGGCGAAGAGCTGCACCCCGAGCAGTCACGACCGTTCAAATGGGTGCAGAAGGTCATCCCGACCACGAGCAAGCCCAATGGTCAGAAGCTCTTCGTGCGCGAAGCCGGCCGCCTCATGGCGACGCCCTTCCTCCTCGTGCTCATCCTCATCGAGCTCACCGACGTCGTCTTCGCGATCGACTCCATC
>JBGTSH010000414.1:0-8089 GCA_041940405.1 Polyangiaceae bacterium | reverse complement strand
GCCTCGACGTTCACCGGCCGGGTGATCGCCAGCACGCGCTCCGACATGGTGAGCGCGGTGACGGGTGCGATCGGCGCGCTCAAGGGACCGCTGCACGGCGGCGCGCCGGGGCCGGTCCTCGACATGCTCGACGCGATCGGCGCGCCCGAGCGCGCGACCGAATGGATCGAGAACGAGCTCGCTTCCGGTAGGCGCATCATGGGGATGGGCCACCGCGTCTCTCGCGTGCGCGCTCCGCGAGCGGCGGTGCTCGAAGCGAGCGTGATGGGGCTTCGCTCGGCCGGCGCGAGCACGCCGCGGCTCGAGCTCGCGCGTGCCGTCGAGGCGGCAGCGTTCGGCGTCCTCGCCAAGAAGTACCCGGCGCGGAGCCTCGCGGCGAACGTCGAGTTCTACACCGCGGTGCTCCTCGACGCGCTCGGGATCGATCGGCAGCTCTTCACCCCGACGTTCGCCGTCGGCAGAGTCGCGGGCTGGTGCGCGCACGTCGCCGAGCAACGCGCGCGCGGCCGGTTGATCCGGCCGCAGTCCGTGTACGTGGGCGAAGCCGCGAGCGCGTGAGCGCGGGCTACTTGCAGATCGCGCGCGCGTTGGCCTCTACCTCCGTAGGGGGCGGGCTCCCTGTCTGACCGTTCTGCACGGTGAACACCACGTGCGTCGTGTTCACCGCCGGCTCCGAGAAGAAAGCGTTTTCGGGCCCGGCGAGCGTCGTGGCGAGCCCGCCTGTGAGCGGGACGCTGACGAGCCGCGAGATCGCGCTGTTCTGCGCGTTGAAGTCGGGCACGGTGACGTACGCGTGCGTGTCGTCGCACGCGAGCCCGAGCGGCAGCGCCGTCTGAGAGATCTTCCCGACGACCGCGGGTACACCGCCGGTCTTCGGAGCGCTGAGGATCTGGGCGTCGATGACGAACGGCTCCGAGTACCAATCGCCGACGATCAGCGCTTGATCCTTCAGGCAGAGGCCGAAGGGGTCGACGAGATGCTCGATGACCGGCGTTGCGGCCCCGGTCCGGCGGTCGACGCGAATGACCGCGCCCTCGAACACGAAGTTGCCACCGAGCACGTGTCCTTGGGCCGCCACGTAGACGTACGAGTCGTCGAGCGCCATCGACGTCGGAAAGTCGAAGCCTTCGAAGAGCAGCTGGAGGCCCGCCGGCGGCGACCACGTGTAGAGAGCTCCGGTCCCGAGGCTGCCGTAGTGGAGGATGAAGACCTCCTCGCCGTCGATCTCCATGTCGACGGGAGAGAGCGGAAGCAGCGTGACGCTCTCGAGCGACCCGCCGGCCTTCGGTATGCGCAAGAGCTCGCCGTAGGTTCCGAGATAGACGTGCTGGTCGCCGAGCCCGATCGCGCCGATGAAGGAAGGCAGCGGGCCTGCAAGGTCCTCGACCTCGCCCGTACGGACGTCTCCACGTTCGATGTGGTTCGACACCGTCGTCCAGAACGCGTGGTCGTCGTCCGCGACCATGCGCACCGCGCCCTCTTGATCGCCGGCGAAGGAGCGGTCCATGCACCCGACCGGCGCGCCGCCGGAGCCGCCCGCACCGGTGCCGACGCCGGTCGTCGGGCCGGCGGTGACCACGACGTCCTCCGTGGGGAAGTCGATATCGGAGCGGCCGCCGCAACCAGCGAGGACCATCGTAAGAAAGGAGGGCGCGAGCACCCGTTCGTAAGCCATGGGGACCGACTATACCGGCAGTTGAACGCCAGGCACGCGCCGGGCGCGCGATAGCTGGTAGCTTGGGCGGTCGACCATGGCTTCGCTGCGCGCTCTGCCTCCGCTCCTTCTCGTTTCGAGCCTTTGGGGCTGTCAGTTCATCTCCGGCATCGACGAGCTCGAGACCGGGTCCGGCGGCGCCGCCTCCACCTCGACGGGTACGACCGGCTCGACGGCGACGGGCGGTGCGTGCCCGATGGTACAAGGCGGACCGTGCAGCTCCGACGGAGCGATGGTGTGCCCCGAGGCCTGCCAGGGCGACGTCTGCAAGATCGACTGTCCCGGCTCGCCGATGTGCCAAGGCACGATGAGCAACCCGGACGACATGGCCTGCGGCGATCCGATCAGCGTCGACTATCCCTGCGTGTTCGACTGTTCCGCCGGCATCCCGCCGAACTGCTCGAACAAGCGCATCGTTTGCCCGGCGAACGCTCCCAGGTGCGACGTGATCTGTCGCGGCGCCGGCGCGTGCGCGTCGACGGAGATCGTGTGTGGCGAAGGAGAATGCAGGGTCACCTGCGAGATGGGCGCCTGCTCCGGCGAAACCACCATCAAGTGCTCCCACGGCCCGTGCGAGGTCGACTGCAGCATTCCGGATCTGGTCAAGCCGAAGATCGAGAATGTCGAGCTGTCCTGCGCACCGAACCTCACGGGTTGCCAATGAGCCCGCCATGAGGGGCTGTCCGGTGACGTCGCTGTTGGGTTGAGCGGACTGTCGCGGTACCCTGTCGGATCGATGTCCCAGGCGACGCACGACGATAAGCTCTCCGCTCTTTCGGGGACGCTCATCGCCAAGAAGTACCGCGTCGAGCGCCTGCTCGCGGCGGGCGGCATGGGTGCGGTGCTCAAGGCTCACCACGAGGCGCTCGACCAGGCGGTCGCTATCAAGGTCATGCGCCCCGAGCTCGCGGACAAGAGCGAGGCGGCGCAGCGATTTCTGCGCGAAGCGCGGGCGGCCGCGAAGATCTCGTCCGACTTCGTCGCGCGCGTGACCGACACCGGGACCCTCGAGGACGACACCCCCTTCATGGTGATGGAGTTTCTCGAGGGCCGGGATCTCGACCAGCTCATCGAGGCCGAGGGGCGGCTGCCGGTGGCTCGCGCCGTCGACTACGCCGTGCAAGCCCTCGCAGGGCTCGCCGCCGCGCACGCGATGGGGATCGTCCACCGCGATCTCAAGCCTTCCAACCTGTTCCTCGCGCACCGGCCCGACGGCACGTCGCGTGTGAAGCTGCTCGACTTCGGCATCTCGAAGGTGGTCGACGCGGCGGGCGATCGCGCGCTCAAGGCGGGCGCGACCACGTCCGCCGGCGCGATGCTCGGCACGCCGCGCTACATGTCGCCGGAGCAGATCTCGAGCGCGAAGAGCGTCGACCTTCGCACCGACATCTGGTCGATGGGCCTCATCATGTACGAGATGCTGACGGCGTCATATCCGTTCCAAGGTGAGAACTCGGGCGAGATCCTGGCGGCGATCCTGAGCACCCCGGTGCCGCCGGTCGCCGATCTGCGTCCCGACGTCCCGGACGGCGTGGCCGCCGTCGTTCATCGCGCCCTGGCAAAGCCCCGGCACGAGCGCTTCGACAGCGCGCACGCGATGATGCAGGCGCTCGCTCCGTTCGCGTCCAAGCGCGTGCAGGCGCTGATCCCGGAGAATGACGACGTAGCGTCGGTGCCCACGGTGCGCGCCGACCGCATGCTCGAGCCCACCCAGCGCTCGGTCGAAGCCGTGGGCAGCCGCACCGCGGCGACGCGCATCGACACGCCGGAGCTGGCGACGCCCGCGCCTTCGCCGGCGCGTGCACAGCTCGAAGGCGCGCCGACGAAGCTGTCATCCATGGTCCCACCGGCCGAGCGCCAGCGCTCCGCGACCGAGTCGACGATGAGCGTCGCGCGCGGGGACGCCCGCGGTGCCGGTTGGGCCTGGAAGGCCGTCGCTGCGGCCGTGGTGCTGGGGGTGGGCGGCGTGATCTGGCTGGTCAGCGCCGGCGGATCGGGATCGTCTGCCAGCGGGGCTGCGGCCGACGGCGTGCAGCCGGCGCAACCGTCGCCGCCCGCGAGCGCGGCCTCGCTCGGCTCCGATGGCGCGAAGCCCAACGGCGCTCCGCCGATCGATGTCGCGCCGGCACCTTCGGTCAGCGTCTTGCCCGAGCCCCCGGCTTCCGCGGCGCGGCCGCTCGCGTCCTCGCCGACGGCGGTCTCGAGGCCGGCTGCCCCGCCACCGCCGAAACCCAGCGCGAAGCCCCAGGCCACGTCACGAACCGGCGGATTGCTCGACTCCCGCGACTGAGAGATGATGAGCGCAATGCGTAACAGCGTTGTCATGTTTGCCGTCGCCGCGGGCGTTTTCGTCGCCGGTCCGGCTGCGGCGCAGGTCAACGACAAGGCCCTCGCCGAGGCGCTGTTTCAGCAGGGGAAGCAGCTGTTCGACGCCGGCAAAACGGCAGAGGCGTGCGCGCGATTCGAGGAGAGCCAGCGCCTCGAGGAGAAGCTCGGCACGCTGCTCAACCTCGCCGTGTGTCACGAAAAGCAGGGAAAGACGGCGAGCGCGTGGGCCGAGTTCACCGAGGCCATCAACCTGGCCGAAAAGCGTGGCGAGACCGAGCGCGCCGCGTTCGCACGCGAGCGGGCCACCGCCCTGGCAGCCAAGCAATCCACGATCACGATCCAGCTCAAGGGGGACGCGCCCGGTCTCCTCGTGATCGTGGACGGCAAAGATCTCTCGGTGCACGGAGCGCCTCTCCCTGTCGACCCCGGCCGTCATCGTGTGGAAGCAAAAGCTCCGGGAAGAAAGCCCTGGGCCATGGAAGTCGATGTTCCCCACGGGCCGGTCTCGCTGACCGTCGACGTTCCCGAGCTCGCCGAAGAGCCGAACGCCCCGCCACCCTCGAAAGACGATCCGCCGCCCGGGACGCCGCCAAAGAAGTCCACACAGGACAAGGACCGCGATGAAGGGATCCACCCCGCGGTCTGGCCCTGCATCGGCATCGGCGTCGCGGGCGTGGTGATCGGAGCCATCACCGGAGGCCTCTCCTTGTCGAAAGCGAAAGACCTCAAGGAGGAATGCACGGGCGGGGTCTGCGTCGGCGAGCAGGCCGAGGAGCTGTCCTCGGCGAACACCCTCGCGAACGTCTCCAATGTCTCTTTCGCCGTGGGTATCGCGGGCGGCGTGGCGGGCGTGATCGTCGTTGTCGCGACGCTGCCATCGGGGGATTCCTCGCCGGTGGCCTTCGTGCCGGTCGGTGACGCGGGTGGCGGCGTGTCGGTCGCGTTCTGACAAGACCCACCAGGGCCCGCGCGCCCGCTCAGGACGAAGGCGCGAGCACGATTTCGTCAACGGGGCCGAGCACGCTTGGACGTCAATCGTTCTCGGACGCTGAGCCGTCCCGGCTTCGCCCGGCCACCTTGGAGTCACGGGCGAAAGTGCGCCTTGAGGATTGCTTAGCTCCCAACACGAGGAAGTGACCGATGCGTAAGACCTATCGGGTAGCGTTTGCTTCGCTGCAGATCGTCGGCCTCGCGGCCATCGTAACCGCCTGCGGTGAAGACTCGCCGCTCGGCGATCTCGCCGAGCAATGTGGCTTGGTGTGCCCTTCCGAGGGCATCGTTCAAGGCAACGCGGCGATCTCCGGCATCTCGTCGATCGACGCTTTCTTCGGTGCGGTCATCGACGTCACCGGCTCGGCCGACGGCGTCAGCGCCAACATCCGAGCGCAGCTCGACGGTATGGCCGCGAGCCTGGGCCTGCCGGCAGGCGCCAGCGGCGCCGAGATCAAGGCGGCCCTCGAGGCGAAGATCGCCGCGCACGTCGATGGCGGGGTGACGATCGGGTACAAGCCGGCCGAGTGCAAGGCCTCGGTCGAGGTCGCGGCGAAGGCGGCCGCCGAGTGCGACGCCGAGGTGGAGTCGGGCAGCGTCGAGGTCTCGTGCGAAGGCAAATGCACCATCGACGCCTCTGCGCAGGCCGACTGCTCGGCGAAGGGAACGCTCACCTGCAAGGGCACGGCGCCCAACCTCGCCTGCGACGGCACCTGCACCGGCGACTGCAGCCTCGAAACGTCCGCGATGTGCACCGGCGTTTGCCGCGGTACGTGCAACGGGACCTGCTCGGTCCAGGACGCCGCGGGCAACTGCAAGGGCGAGTGCAGCGGCACCTGCCAGGGCACGTGCGAGCTCAAGGCCGGCGGCACCTGCAGCGGCAAATGCGAAGGCACCTGCGAGTACACGCCGCCGAGCGGTAGCTGCGAAGCCACGGCCGAGGCCAGGTGCGAGGCGAGCGCGTCCGCCAACATCAAGTGCAAGGGCGGCTGCGAGGGCAAGGCGACGCCGCCGAGCGTCAAGGCCGAGTGCAAGGCGGCGGTCGAGGCGAAGGCCGAGGCGAGCATCGAGTGCACGCCGCCCGAGCTGGACATCAAATACCAGTTCGCAGCGGGCGTGGACGCAGAGGCGCAGGCGGAGTTCATCGCCTTCCTCGGAAACTTCAAGGTGCAGTACGCGGGCATGATCGCTGCCATCGCCAAGGCCGACGTCGTCCTCAAGGCCGGCGAGAACCTCAAGGCGGCGGCCACCGGAGCCGTCAAGGGCGGCGCCGAGGCGCTCGCCGCCGAAGCGGATCTCAAGCTCAGCATCGGCGCCGGCTGCGCCGTCGCCGAGTTGCCGAACGTCGCGACGGCGATCGAGGGCTCGGCGTCCAAGCTGAGCGCGAACGTCCAGGCGGCCGGAGAGATCACCGCGGTGTTCGGCGGCTGATCCGAGCGACCAGGCTCGTACCGCTCGACGCCTTCCAAGCGAGCGGCGGTCGCGGTACGAGTCAGGGTCGAATGGATGAGCCTCCGCGCGAGGTGATTTGCGGCGACGGCCGCGCCTGGCTTCGCGAGGCGACGCTGGGCCCCGAGGACGCGATTGTCACGTCGCTCCCCGACGCGTCCGAGCTTCCGGACCTCGGGCTCGACGGGTGGAAGGATTGGTTCGGCGAAACGGCGCGTCTCGCGTGCGACACCGTGCACGAAGACGCGCCGATCGTCTTCTTTCAGACCGACATCAAGCGCGACGGGCGATACGTCGACAAGGGCTACCTGATCCAAGCCGCGGCCGAGTCCCGCGGCCTCTCGTGCTTGTTCCACAAGATCGTCTGCCGCACGCAGCCGGGCCAGACGACCTTCGGGCGACCGGCTTTCGCGCACCTGCTCGCCTTCTCCAAGCGGCTTCGCTTCGAGGTCGTGCGCTCGCTCCCGGACGTTCTTCCGTCGCCCGGGCACATGCCGTGGTCACGTGCCATGGGAGTCGCCGTGTGCGATCTGACCTGCCGTTTCTTGCGTGACGCGACGCCGACCAAGCGCGTGATCGATCCGTTCTGCGGAGCGGGCACGATGCTCGCGGTGGCGAACGCCTACGGGTTCGCCTCGGTCGGCGTCGAGATCTCGAAGCGTCGGGTGCGCTGGGCGACGCGCCTGCGCATCGATCCGGCCGCCCCGCCGGAGCAGGGCGAAGAGCCCGAGCAGGGCGAAGAGCCCGCCCCGGGTGGAGCGCCGTGACCGGCACGTTCGAGCCGCGTTCGGTGTGCGCGACATGCTCGCGTCCGACACGCGTCTGTTGCTGCGCGCTCTTGCCCAGCATCGCCACGGACGTACGGCTCGTCGTCGTTCAACACCCGCGCGAATTCAAGGTCCCGATCGGTACGGCCTCGATGGCCGTCCGCGCGGTCCAGGGCGCCTCGCTCATCATCGGGACCGACGTCGACGAGAGCGCCGAGCTCAAGCGCATCCTCGACGATCCCGAGCGCCCGGCGGTGCTGCTCTGGCCCGGCGAAGGCGCCGAGGACCTCGAGACGACGCCGCTTACGACCCCGGCGACGCTCGTCGTCGTCGACGGCACGTGGTCGACCGCGAAGAAGCTCGTTCGAAGAAACCGCATCCTCGCGTCGCTCCGGCGCGTGCGCCTGTCGCCGAAGACGCCGAGCCGGTATCGGATCCGCAAAGAGCCGCGGGCCGAGTGCCTCTCGACGCTCGAAGCCATCTCGATGGCGCTCGGCGCCATCGAGCGCGACCGCGAGAAGTTCGAGCCGATGCTCGCCGCGTTCGAGCGGATGGTCGACATTCAGATCGAGCACGAGGCGCAGGGTGAGGGCAGGCGGGCTCGCCGCGCGCGCCTTGCGTCCAAGCCTCGAGCAACGCTCCCCGCCGCGCTCGGCGATCCCCGGGATTGGGTGTCAGTCTTCGCAGAGGCGAACGCGTTCCCTTACGACCACCCCGACAGGCCCGCCGACGAGCTCCTCCACCTCGTTGCGGTGCGCTGCGGCGACGGCGACGTCTTCGACGCCGTCGCTCGTCCCGCCGGTCCGCTCGCGAGCTCGGCGTGCCGTCACGCGGAGATCGA
>JBGTSH010000413.1:0-8108 GCA_041940405.1 Polyangiaceae bacterium | reverse complement strand
GTGGCCGGCATCCGCACGCCCGAGCCGATCGCTCGGCTCGCCGAGCAGATGCCGGAGACGCACGCCCAGCTGCTCGAGCTGGCGAACCGCCTCGAAGCGCGCTTCCGCAACGTGCAGGACATCGAGTTTACCGTGCAAGAAGGCAAGCTCTACCTCTTGCAGACGCGCCACGGAAAGCGCACGGGCGCCGCCGCTATGAAGATCGCCGTCGATCTCGTCGCCGAGGGCGTCGTCTCGAAAGAAGAAGCGGTGCTCCAGCTCGTCGAGCCCGCGCACGTCGATCAGATGCTCCATCCCCATTTCGCGGACGAGAAGTCGTACCGCGCGGCCGGACGCGTCTTCACCAAGGGCCTCCCCGCTTCACCGGGCGCGGCCGTCGGACGCTTGGTCTTCACGGCCGGCACCGCCGAGGAGTGGCACGCGCGAGGAGAGCGCGTCGTCCTCGCCCGAATCGAGACCAGCCCCGAGGACGTCGGCGGCATGCACGCGTCGACGGGCATCGTGACGACCCGAGGCGGCATGACGAGCCACGCGGCCGTCGTCGCGCGCGGCTGGGGCAAGCCGTGCGTCGCCGGCGCGGGTGAGGTGTCGATCGACTACGCGAAGAAGACGATGTCGACCTCCTCGGTGACGCTGAAGGAAGGCGATTGGATCAGCCTCAATGGCACCACGGGTGAGGTCATCGTGGGCGAAGAGCCGCTGACCGACGCGAAGGTCAGCGACGACTTCAAGCTCTTCATGACCTGGGTCGACGAGCTCCGGCGCCTGCGCGTTCGCGCCAACGCCGACATGCCCAAGGACGCAAAGGTCGCGCGCGATCTCGGGGCCGAAGGGATCGGTCTCTGCCGGACCGAGCACATGTTCTTCGACCCGCAGCGCATCCTCAGCATGCGCAAGATGATCGTCGCCGAGAGCCTCGAAGGGCGCCGCAAGGCGCTCGCCGAGCTCCTTCCCTATCAGCGCGAGGACTTCCGAGGGATCCTCGCCGCGATGGAGGGATTGCCGGTCACCATTCGCCTCCTCGATCCCCCGCTCCTCGAGTTCTTGCCGCACGAGACGCCGCAACAAGAGTCCGTAGCGCGCGCGCTCGGGATGAGCCTCGATCGCCTCAAGGCGCGCCTTCGCGCGCTCTCCGAGCAGAACCCGATGCTCGGCCACCGCGGCTGCCGCCTGGGAATCACCCACCCCGAGATCACCGAGATGCAGGCGCGCGCGATCTTCGAAGCCGCCTGCGACCTCGTCAAAGAGGGCAAGGACGTGCGGCCCGAAATCATGGTTCCGCTGGTCGTCGACGAGCGCGAGCTCGCCGATCAAGAAGCGATCGTCCGCCGTGTCGCCGCCGAGGTCATGAAAGAGCGCGGCGTGACACTCGAGTACGCGGTCGGCACGATGATCGAGACCCCGCGGGCCGCGCTCCTCGCCGATCGCATCGCCAAGCGCGCCGAATTCTTCAGCTTCGGCACCAATGACCTGACCCTCGGGTTCAGCCGCGACGACTCGTCGAGCTTCTTGCCCCATTACGTGTCGTCGAAAATCCTCACCGACGATCCGTTCCAGACCATCGATCAAGACGGCGTGGGGCACTTGGTGCGCACAGCGTGCGAAAAGGGCCGAGCTGGCCGAGACCACATCCACCTCGGCGTGTGCGGCGAGCACGGCGGCGACCCGCGAAGCGTGGGCTTCTTCGACGGAGTCGGCGTCGACTACGTGAGCTGCTCGCCGCTCCGGGTGCCGGTTGCACGGCTTGCTGCTGCGCAGGCGAGCCTCAAGGCAAGAGGAGCCGGAGGCACGAAAGAGGGCGAGGCTTAGAGAACGAGAACGTGAACGTGCACGTGAACGTGCACGTTCACGCATCCACGTCCACGATCTACGAGCCCGTGTACGAGCCCGAGCCCGTGTACGAGCCCGAGCCCGTGTACGAGCCCGAGAACGAGAACGGAGACCGGCAGGGGCGTCGATTTTTGAAAGTTCGACGCAACTGTCGGAAGCTCGTGTCGACATAGAGGACATGGATGAGGAGCCTCGGCTCGATCACGAGCGCCTCGATGTCTACAACGCGGCCCTCGACTTTTGGGCTTTCGCCCAGAAGGTGATCGCCCGCGTACCAGCGGGTCGAAAAGAAATGCGCGATCAGCTTGAACGCGCTGCGATGTCGATCCCCCTGAACATCGCGGAGGCGTCAGGCAAACCGTCCAAGCCGGACCGCGCTCGATTCTTCTCCACCGCGAGAGGGTCCGCCCTCGAGTGTGGGGCGATCCTCGACGTGCTCGGCATCGCCGGACTGCTCCCCAAGGACCAACTCACCCACGGAAAGCAACTCCTGCTCCGCATCGTGGCGATGCTCACAAAGCTCTGTCGCTGAGCGTCACCGTGCTCGGGCTCGTACTCCGGCTCGTACTCCGGCTCGGGCTCGTACACGGGCTCGTAGGCCCTTCACGTGGATGCGTGCACGGCTTCGTTCTCGTTCTCGTTCTCGTTCTCGTTCTCGTTCACGTTCTCGTTCTCGTTCTCGTTCTCGTTCTCGTTCTCGTTCTCGTTCTCGTTCTCGTTCTCGTTCTCGTTCTCGTTCTCGTTCACGCTCTCTCACTTCGACTCGGCGACGGACGCAGCTTCTCCCAGCGCGTCCGTTCCCGTCGCAGCTGCGACGTCTACCGCCGAAACCTGCGTCCAACCCGGCCCCGGATCAAACGCCGGCAGCGTCATGGCCGCGTGCGCAGTTCGTGGGCCGAGGTACGTCTGGTAGACAATCCCATCTTGATTGACGATGAACGTCGCCTGTCCGGTCTCGTCGACGCTTCGCGGCCAGGCAACGACGCCGAAGCCTCCGAGGAGCTTGCCTCGAACCCGATAGTCTCGCTCGCCTCCGCTCGCGTTGGGCCCTTGTGCGCTCAACATTCGGTAGCGGTAGCCGTGGACCTCCGAACGACCTTCGATCGCTTCGACGAATGAGAGGTCGAGCGGCGGAGCCTGCTCGCCCGGGGCGGCCTTCCAATGAAGACCATTCTTCTTTCCCGGATCGCTGACGACCTTCTCTGCGTAATCGGCGATGCCATTTCCGTCGGGGTCTCGGTACGCGTAGTCGCGCTGCGCCTCGACGATGGCGAGGCACACCTCGATGGCTGCAAGCTCGCTCTCGCCCACGAAGCGGGCAGCGATCTCGCTCTTGCCTTCCTCGACGGAGAAGGTCCACCCCGCCCTATCGCGCACGATCGGGATCGGCATCGCCCAACCGTCTTCGCCTACCACGAGGCGAACCGCGTCCGGCGAGATGTACTTCAGCTCGTGACGCTGCTCGTACGCCCGAAGGAACGCGCGCACGCCGGCGCGATCGCCGGCAGCATCGCCGGAGGACAGGAGCTTGTCGGCGTCGGGACCGAGCAGACCCCGAAGCGCGTCTTCGTCACGCGACGCGAGGGCGGACACCAGGGCGTCGGTCGCTTGCTCCGGCCGGTTGAAGACCGTCCTCGAGCTCGACGCACAGCCCGTAGAAGCCGCTGCGGCGAGACCCACGATCGCGACGAGCTTTTCGATCTTCATCTTCGATTTCTCCATCACGACGTTCAGCGACGACCACCGCCGCCACGTGCACCGCCACCTCGGACAGCGCCTCCCCCTCGAAAACCTCCGCCGCCACCGCGGACCGCTCCGCCACCTCGGTGACCTCCGCCACCGCTCGGCCGAACGCTGCGGAACCCTCCGCCGGTAGGCGCGTGCCGAATCGTCCCTCCACCCCGTTGGATCCCGCGGAACGACGAGGACGGCGCTCGTATCGAGTGAATCCGGCTCGAGTGGCCGCGCTGGCTCGATGCGCGCGTGGGCGCCCACCCGCGATCGGCGTTCCGGAAGGTGGTGCCGCGCTGGAAGGTGCGGCTCGGCGCCGACATGGTGTGCATTCGAGGAGCCGGCGCCGACACGCTCGATCGACGCGGGCCCGGGGCGACGGACTGCGGTCGCGGCTGCCAGTATCCTCGAGAGGACTCGATTCGTCCGCCGCGGACTCCACCGGCCCTCGTACGATCGACGGTCGGGCGACGATCGACCATCGGCCGGCGGTCGACCGCTCCCCTCTGAATGGCGCGTCGTCCCGCTTCGGCCTGCGGCCGAAAGGTTTCGCGAGCGCGGAGTGGGCGCCCCTGCCAGCCTGCGTTGAATCGCTGGGCCGTCGCGCGATTCCGATAGGACATGCCTGCCCGATGCGCCGGCGAATGGCGCCAGGCGCGAGGACCGGGCGTAGCGGCGGTGCCGCCGAGGTACCTGCTATGGCGGATGTGGCGATTGAGGTGAGCGTGACGACGATGATCGACGTCGACGTGGTGATGATGCCAATGGGGATGTCCCCAGGCGTAGCCCCAGGGAACGCCCGCGGCGACGCCCACGCCGAAGGAGATCCCCGCACCGCCCCAGAACCACGGCCACGGGTAGTAATAGGGCCCGTAGTCCGGATACCACCACGCCCCGTACGTCACCCATGGATCGTACGCCGGCACGTAGATGACTTCGGGATTGGCAGGCTCGATGATGATGGTCGTCGGTGCGCCCGCTTCGCCCGATTCGGCCGCCTGCGTCGTCACGGTCTGCTGCGGTGTGCTCTTCAGGTTGCCCTGAGCCTTGGCGCGCCGCCTCAATGCCTGCACCGTCGACATCACCTGCTCTTGCTGGCCGAGAAACGCGTCGCCCAGCTTCACCGTCCACTCGAGCTCCTCACTCATCATGCCGAGCACGTCCGGGAAGTTGACGAGCGACTTCACGCTGGCATCCCAAGGCTTCTCCTCGAGCGCTTTGGCCAGCGCGTCGCCCTTGAGATCCGGGTTCTGCTTCACCCAGCGATCGGCCTGCACGATCTCGATGGGGTACGTCGCCGCCATCAGCATCTGCGCCAGCAGTGGATCGGGATAGAGCGCGATCGACGCGAGGAGCTGATCGAGCTCCGGCTGCGACATCGGCGGCTTTCCGTCATCGGCCGGCGCCGGGGCCTCGGCGTCCTGCGCGTGCGCATCCCCTGCGACGAGCATGACGGCCGCGAGCAGCACCAGGGCGGCGAGGCGCGAAACGGCATTCATAGCCGAAGGAACGGAGCACTTCTGATGCCACGGGCTCGTGCGCTCCGATCCGCGAGAATCGGCGGGGCGGCGTGCACCGCCCCACGAATTGCGTGACTCGGATGCTCCTATCGAGGCCGGTATGCCTCCGGGCCCTACATCGCCGTGTAGCCGATGGTCGCCATCGGCTGCACGATGAAGCCGGTCACCTCGACGTTCTGGCCGAGCGGACCCGCCGTGACCACCGGACCGCCGAGGAACCTCGACTCGATGCCGATCGAGAACGCCTTGCGCCGGACGCCGTCGTCGCCACGGCCGAACACCGGGTGCACGGCGAAGTGGAGCCTGCCGCCGTAGTTCGCGCCGCTGGCGAACGCTCCGGTCGTCCCGATCGCCGCGAACGCGCCGACGTCCGGGCCGATGCCGACCGAGATCATGTCGATGAAGGTGAAGTCCACGAGGACCGCGCTCGAGAAGTTCACGCCGCCCGCCTTGCCGAAGATGATGTCGAAGCCGGGTACCCAGTAGACGCCGACCAGGTGGGTGATCTGCGCGCCGATCTGTCCCTGCACGCCGGCGATTCCGAGCGTGAGGTCCGACTCCGGGATGATCATCGCGCCCGCCTCGCCGGAGACGCCGCCGCGGAACCTCGCGTGGTCTGGCGCCTCGCGTGGTGCCCCTTCGTGCTCGGCGTCGTTGACCCGGTCGTCTTCGTCGTCCTCGGCCTCGACAGCCTTCTTCTTCTTGGGCTTGCGCTTCGCTTCTTGCTCGACGGCGCTGTCATCCTCCTCGTCCTCATCGGCGAACGCAGTCACCGGCAACGAGAGGGCGGTAAGAAACAGAACGAGCTTGGATAAAGGAAGTACGAGCTTTGTCATGCCAGAGGCATACGGGGCTACCCCGAGCCTCCATCCTTCGAGAATCTGACGGATTCTTGCTGGTCAGGAGGCAGGAGGCCGCTCGTCAAGGCGTGGACCCAAGGAGGGGCCATGTCCTACACCAAGTACTTCTCGACGCTCTTCACCCCGCAGAGCGCGCGTGCTCGCGCCGACCAGGTGAAGAACGACGCCGGCGGGTTCAGCTTCGCCGTTACGCCCTGGGACCTCCTCGATCGCTTCCTCATCCTCGGCTCCGAGGGCGGTTCCTTTTATGTCTCCGAGAGGCAGCTGACCGTCGAGAACGCCGAGAACGTCGTTCACTGTCTGAAGCTCGATGGCGCTCGCGCCGTCGCGCGCATCGTCGAGGTGTCCGAGCGTGGGCTTTCGCCCAAGAACGACCCGGCGATCTTTGCGCTGGCCATCGCGTGCGGTGCGGACGACGAGGCGACCAGGAAGGCGGCGCTTGCCGCGATCCCGAAGGTCTGTCGCATCGGCACCCACCTCTTCCACTTCGTTCGCGACGTCGAAAGCTTTCGACGTTGGGGCCGCTCGCTGCGCACCGCCGTCGCGGCTTGGTACACCGAGCGACCGGCCGACAAGCTCGCCGTCCAGCTGGTGAAGTACCGCCAGCGCGACGGGTGGTCGCATCGCGACGTCATGCGTCTCTCGCACCCCGTCGCACCGACCCCGGAGCACGCCACCCTCTTTCGCTACGTCGCCGGCGGCGCGGCAGCGTTGGGGGAGCGCACGGTCGCACGTGGCGGTCGATCCCGAATGCCCTCAGGTGCGAAGGCCGAGCAGCCCTCCACGCCCTACCGCGAGCCCGCTGTGGTCGACGCGGACGGCTCGGTGAAGCGCTACGGCGCCGTTGCCGAGCTCACCCCCTTCGTCGCAGCGTTCGAGGAGGTGCAGCGAACGGACGACAAGGCGAGGATCTGCGCGCTCATCCGCGAGCACGGTCTCACGCACGAGATGCTTCCGACACAGTGGAAGAACCATGTGGAGGTCTGGGAGGCGCTGCTCGAGCACATGCCGATGACCGCGATGGTGAGGAGCCTCGGGAAGATGACGCAGGTCGGGCTCGTGAGGCCGTCCTCTCGGGCGTCGCACACGATCGCCGAGCGACTCGGCGACCGCGCCGCGATCAAGAGGGCACGCCTCCACCCGCTCGCCGTGCTCGTGGCCCTGAAGGTCTACGAGCGCGGACGCGGCGAGAAGGGATCGCTCACGTGGTCACCGGATCGCCGCGTCATCGACGCGCTCGACGGTGCGTTCTATCTGGCCTTCGACGCGGTCGAGCCCACGGGAAAGAACATCCTTCTGGCGCTCGACGTGTCGGGCTCGATGGGATCGCCGGAGATCGCCGGCATGACCGGCATCACGCCGCGCGTCGGCTCCGCCGCCATGGCGATGCTCACCGCCCGCAGCGAGCGCAACTGGCATTGCGTCGGCTTCTCGAGCGGCGTGCGTGGCGAGTTCATCTTCGGAAGTGGGCGCAGCAGGCATGCAGGCTTCTCTGCCGCGCTCTCACCGCTCACGATTTCACCGCGGCAGCGCCTCGACGACGTGCTCAAGACCATCGAGCGCATGCCGTTCGGTGGAACCGACTGCGCGCTCCCGATGCTCTACGCGACCGCCAAGAAGCTCGATGTCGACGCGTTCGTGGTCTACACGGACTCCGAGACGTGGGCCGGCAGCGTGCACCCGCACCAGGCGCTCGCGGAGTACCGCCGCACGATGAACAAGCCGCAAGCGAAGCTCATCGTCGTCGGTATGGTGTCGAACGAGTTCACGATCGCCGACCCGAAGGACGCCGGCATGCTCGACGTCGTCGGTTTCTCGACCGACGTCCCGTCCGTGGTGTCGAGCTTCATTCGCGGTGAGAGCGCGAACGTCCCACGGACGGGGGAGGATGAATAGCGTGTGAGCGACGGGCGCCGTCCGCCCGTCGCTGATTCATGGAACCTGTAGCTCAGACGGAAGAGCACTACTGTCGTCTCGCGCTCTTTGCCCGACAACGGGCCGTTGCTTGACGGTTTTCTTGGCTGCTAACCAAGAGGTCGCGGGTTCGAATCCCGCCAGGTTCCCCGCTCGTGGGTCGGAGACGTTCGGTTCTCGATTTGAACCCGAACGCCATCGCCTCATCCGCGAGCGACTCACGGAGCGTGTAGCTCAGATGGATAGAGCATTG
>JBGTSH010000412.1:0-8137 GCA_041940405.1 Polyangiaceae bacterium | reverse complement strand
GATCGTGACACCGCCGAAGCGTGACGAGACGTTCTGGATCGGGACGCCGAGCGTCTTCCACACCGCGCCGCCCCAGCCTGCGTCGAAGGCGCGCTGCACCTGACCACCGGAGTTCGCCGGCGGCGCCGAGGCGAGCCAGAACGGGTTCGGCGAGACGATGCCCGCGCAATTGGTCGTGAGATCAACCATGAGCCGCTCCAAGGTACGCGTCGATCGCGCGCGCTGCGGCCTTGCCTTCGGCTGCCGCGTTCACCACTTCTTTGCCGCCGTTCTTCGCGTCGCCGCCGGCGAACCAGCCCTTGCGGCCTGTCTTGCCCGTCTCGTCGGTGACGATCTTGCCGGACTCGACCACGATGCCGCCGAGCGACGAGAGCATCGCGCCGAGCTTCGACTGGCCGATGGCGACGAGGACGAGATCCGCGTCGACCGTGAGCTCGAAGCCGGTCGGCTTCTTGTTCGCGTCGAGGCGCTGGCAGCGAACGCGCTCGACCTTGCCGTTGCCTTCGAACGCGACGGGGATCGCCTGCCAGAGAGCGCGCGCGCCTTCGACCTTGGCGGCCTTCCACTCGTGCTCGTAGCCGCTCATCTTGTCCTCGACGCCGCGGTAGACCATCACCACCTCGGCGCCTTGGGGGACGAGGCCGATGGCTTCGCGCACGGCGTCGATCGCGGTGTTGCCGCCGCCGACGACGACGCAGCGCTTGATCCCGGCGACGGGGACCTTGCCGAGCTTCATCTTCTCGATCCAGTCGACCGCGCCGATCACGCCGGGCAAGTCCTCGCCCGGGACGTTGAGGCGCGAGTCGGCGCCGAGGCCCGCGCCGAAGAAGACGGCGTCGTGCTTCTTCTCGAGGTCCTCGAGCGAGATGTCCTTGCCGATCTCGACGCCGGTCTTCACCTCGATCCCGCCGATCTTCAGGATCCACTCGACCTCTTCGACGCTCTTGTCGGCGCGCATCTTGTAGGGCGCGACGCCGGTCGTGTTGAGGCCGCCGAGGGCGGAGCGCTTCTCGTAGATCGTGACCCGATGGCCGGCGCGCCGGAGCTCGTGCGCACACGCGAGGCTCGCGGGGCCGCCGCCGATCAGCCCGACGGTCTTGCCTGTGTCGGCGCCCGCCTCGAAGTAGCTCCACTGCTTCTCGAACGCGAGATCGGTCGAGTAGCGCTGCAGCTTGCCGATCTGGATCGGCGGGACGCCCATCTCGTTGTAGACGCAGTCGCCGACGCAGAGCACCTCGACCGGGCAGACGCGCGCGCAGCTCATCCCGAAGATGTTCGACTCGAAGATCGTCTTGGCGCTGCCGCGGACGTTGTCGGTCGCGATCTTTCGGATGAACTGGGGGATGTCGATGTGCGTCGGGCAGGCCTTCACGCACGGCGCGTCGGTGCAATAGAGGCACCGGTTCGCTTCGACGATCGCCTGCTCGCGCGTGAGCGCCGGCTTGAAGTCCTCGAACGCGTTCTCGGAGCGCTCGTTGGGGATGCGTTCGGTCATCGATTTCTCACTTTGAATCGGCAGACGTAGGTCAGCCGCTGACTTTGCCCCAAGGAAGGCCGGAGCTCTTGGGATCGGATTCCTCGGCGTCGCGAAGCATGTACGAGCCGACGGTCATCGCCTCGAGCCGACCGCGAAGGCACGCCTTGCAGGCGAACGGCGCGGAGCCGGACGTCGAGGTCGACGCCACCGCATCGACGTCAAGGTTACAGAGGTCGCAGCGAGCAGCCTGCGCTTTGTCCCGTGTGACGGACCCGTCGCGTACGCTGCCCCGACCGCCGATCCGAACTTCGATGGTGGCACTCATGAAAAGCCCTCCGAGTCCCTTTTTCGAGGAGCCGACGAGGCTAGGGCAGCGAAATCGTGGGGGGAAGAGGAAAGGCTGAGGCGTCAGGCCTCGTCCGAGTCCGGCTAGGATGCGCATCGTGGTCCAAGGCGGCCCAGCGATCTACGGCCTGCGCGAGGGCGCGGTGCTCGGTGGGGACTTCGTCATCGGACGACAGCTCGGCCGGGGCGGGATGGGCACCGTGTACGAGGCGCAGCAGCTCTCGACGGGCCGCCCGCGTGCCGTGAAGGTTCTTCATCCGGAGCTCGCGCGAGACCCTCGCGTCTGCGAGCGCTTCATCGAAGAGGCGCGCGTCCCGGCGAAGATCGACAGCCCCTACCTCTGCGAGACGATCGCGGCGGGCAACGATCCGACCTCGGGGGTGCTCTACATCGCCATGGAGCTCTTGAGGGGCGAGACGCTCGCGGCTCGCATCGCCCGCGCCGGCCCGCTGGAGCCGCAGCTCGTCTATCCGATCCTCGCCGAGGTCGTGGCTGGGCTCGGAGCGGCCCACAAGGCCGGCTATGTGCATCGCGATCTCAAGCCCGAGAACGTGTTTCTCGTCGAGGGCGGCGCGCAGCGGATCAAGATCCTCGACTTCGGCGTCGCGAAGTCGGTTGGGCTCAAAGGATCGGCGACGACGATGAGCGTCGGGTCGCCTTTGTGGATGGCACCGGAGCAAGCCGAGGGACGGCACGTTCGCCCGTCCACCGATGTCTGGGCGCTCGGCCTGGTCGTCTTCAACATGCTGACCGGCGAGACCTATTGGATGACCACCCGGGCGCTCGGAGGGACCGTCCCGTCGCTCTTGATGGAGATCCTCACGCACGAGATGCCGCCGGCTTCGTCGCGCACGCGAGCTCCGCTGCCAGCGGGGTTCGACGCCTGGTTCGCGCGCGCCGTGTGTCGCGATCCGGCCGGGCGCTACCCCGACGCAGAGAGCGCTTGGCTCGCGCTCGAGCCGCTCTTGCGCCCGCTGGCCGACGTCACCATGCGCTCCGGCGGGCCTTCGCCTCTTGCTCCGGCAGGGCCCGCGGGGCGCGATCGCGTTCAATCTTCGCTGGCGTACGGTCCGACGCAATTTCACAACACGGCGCCGCCGCCGTCCGCGTCGAGCCGGGTCGCGCTGATCGTGGTCGCCGCCGTGATGCTCCTCCTCGCGGGGGGCGCCGGAGTCTACTTCGCGGCGTCTCACCGCGCGGAGCTCGCCGACTCGCGCTCCCCGAAGCGGTCGAAGGAGAAGTCCGGGGCCCCGTCCGATCGAGACGAGACCGACGAGACCGACGAGACGACGAGCCCGAAGGATCAGTCCGGGCCGCACGTGCTCGCCGACGAGGACGACGCATGTCCTGTGAACGGCGCGAACATCTTGGACTGTCAGTGCAAACGCAAGCAGTGCAACTGGGCGTGCCCGAAGGGCGGGTGCAGCGTGCGGGCCGAGCCTAAGTCCAAGGTCCTCGGAGACTGCAGCGGCGGCAGCTGCATGATCGAGTGCGCGAAGGGCTCGGAGTGCAACGTGGCGTGTGGCAACGGCTGCATGATGACGTGCGAGGCGGGCGCCACGTGCTCGTTCAACTGCAAGCGCGGGTGCGTCTTCGAGTGCGATCCCAAGGCAGCCAGCTGCAAGCACCACTGCGAAAACGGCGGCTGCGTCGACGCCAGCGGCTTCTGAGTCAGCGCCCGGACTTCTTCTTCCACTCGAGGCCGGGCGTGCGTACTTCGAGGACCTCGAGCCTCTCGAGCTTGAACTCGATCGGATCGGCGCTCCTGTCGACGGCGTCGAAGATGCCGACGATCACACCTTCGCAGCGCTTCGCCGGCCCGCCTGGAGAAGACGCGTAGACCTCGGCGTTGAAGGTCCCGGGAATCACGTTGTCGGCGAGGTTCAGCTCCAGACCGGTCAGCTTCGAGGTGCCGGCGCCGCAGAGCTTCTCGCTCACGGCTCCGTCGTTCTGGAGCGCTTCGAGCATGAGCTTCGAGGCGGTCGCCTTGTCCGGCGTCGGGCGCGTCCTGAGCGTCGCGTCGGGCTCCTCGCATCCGATCGCGATGAGCGACCCGGCGAGTGCGAGCCTGAGGCCCACGCCGCTCGTTCTCACGGCTTGGCCGCCGGTGCCGCGGAGGCGCTCGTTGCCGGCTCGGGCGCCGGGGTCTCGGTCGTCGGATCGGGGACCGGCTCGCCGTATTTCGGCATCGGTCCCCCGATCGACTTACACGTCCCCGACTTCCGGTCGCACGCGCTGCCGTCGCCGCAGTCGGAGTCGTAGCGGCACTCGACGCAGCGGAGGTCGTAACAGACGAGCGCCTTGGCGCTCGCGTCCGAGCTCGCCGCCGTCTTCTTGCAGTCGTCGTCGGTCTTGCAGACGGGGAACCGGCTCTCACAGCCGATCGCAAGGGCCGACAACGCGATGAGGATGCCCACCACGCTTCGCATGGCGGCCGATTACTACGGCCGGGACGGACCGTCGCGTCTTAACAATTTGTTATGTGCTTTCGAGTGGTTAATCGCCGGATCGGATCGACGATCCCCCAGGATCAGGACCCGCCCGCGCATACCTCCTCGCCGGTCTGGTCACAAACACGGCGGAATTCGAAGACCGGCCATTAATGCACCTTGGGCATGTCGGATGCTCTGCGACCAGGCATGCGTACCACCGGCCTTCTTCGTCGCTTGTTCCTTCAGGCCCTCGGCACCTCCGGGGCGGCGGCTGCTGCTTCGGGCTGCTCGCCCGTGACTTCCGACGAGCAAGAGCAGTCGGAGCGTGAGCTCGGCGAAGACGAGTACGAGTACATCATCGTCGGCTCGGGTGCCGGCGGTGGTCCGCTCGCCGCGAACCTCGCGCGCGCCGGCCACAAGGTGCTGCTCCTCGAGGCCGGGACCGACGGCGGCGACAGCCTGAACTACCAGGTGCCGGCGTTTCACCCGCAGTCGACCGAGGACGAGTCGATGCGCTGGGACTACTTCGTGAAGCACTACGAGGACGGCGATCGGCAGGCGCAGGACTCGAAGAACACGCCCGAGGGCGTGTGGTACCCGCGCGCCGGGACGCTCGGCGGCTGCACCGCGCACAACGCGATGATCACCGTGTACCCGCACGAGAGCGACTGGGATCACATCGCCGACATCACCGGCGATGCCAGCTGGAACGCGAAGAACATGCGTCACTACTGGGAGCTCCTCGAGAAGTGCCGCTACATCACGCGCGGCAGCAGGGCCGCAGCCGGGCACGGCTTCGATGGATGGCTCTCTACCGAGCAGCCCGACGGAACGCTGGTGCTCAAAGACATTCAGCTCTTCGAGGTCATCAAGGCGGCGGCCAAGGCGTTCGCCGCCCGTCAGGGCAAGAGCATCCTCGGCGGGTTCTCGCAGCTCTTGTCGCTGATGCGCCGCGATCTGAACGCCAGCTTCGCCGAACGCGATGCGACCGAAGGCGTCTTCACGATCCCCACCGCGACGAGCGGCGGTCACCGCAACGGACCGCGCGAGCTCATCCTGCGCACGGTGGACGAAGGATTCCCGCTCACCGTGAAGACCGGCGCGCTCGCGACCCGCGTCATTTTCGCGGACGGCGAGGGGAACAAGGTTCGCGCGACCGGGATCGAGTACGAGGTCGGCGAGCGCCTCTACCGCGCGGACCCGAACCCGTCCGACGGCGAGGCCCAGACCAAGAAGGCGATCGCGACGCGTGAGGTCATCCTCTCTTGCGGTGCGTTCAACACGCCGCAGCTCCTCAAGCTCTCGGGCATCGGCCCGAAAGACGAGCTCTCGGCGCACGGCATCGAAACCGTCGTGGATCTGCCCGGCGTCGGTACGAATCTTCAGGACCGCTACGAGGTCGGCATCGTCAGCGAGGTCGAGGACGAGTTCGCGCTCGTCCGCGACTGCACGCTCGGCGCCGAGGGCGATCCGTGCCTCGCGGACTGGGAGGACGGCCGCGGCGTCTACCGCACCAACGGCGGCACCGTTGCTTGCGTCATCAAGTCGAGCGTCGCCGAGCACGATCCGGATCTGTTCGTCTTCGGCCTGCCGGGCGACTTCCGCGGTTACGTGCCCGGCTACTCGTCGCAGCTCCTCGCCGACAAGCGCCGGTTCACCTGGGCGATCCTCAAGGGCCATACGCGCAACCGCGCGGGCTACGTCAACCTGCGATCGTCCGATCCGCGCGATGTGCCGGAGATCGGCTTCCGCTACTTCGACGAGGGGACGCTCGAGGGCGGCGCGGATTCGCGCGACCTGCAGGCGATGGTCGAGGGCGTAGCGTTCGCCCGCTCGATCGGCCAGCGCGCCGACGAGGGGATGATCTTCGGCAAGTTCGACGAGGTGTTCCCGGGCCCCGGCGTCGCGACGCCCGTGGCCGTGGGCGAGTTCGTCAAGAAGGAGGCGTGGGGCCACCACGCTTCGTGCACCTGCCCGATCGGCGCAGACGACGATCCGAACGCCGTGCTCGACGGCGACTTCCGCGTGCGCGGCACGACGAACCTGCGGGTCGTCGACGCCTGCGTGTTCCCCCGCATCCCCGGGTTCTTCATCGTCTCGGCGATCTACATGATCAGCGAGAAGGCGACCGACGTTCTCCTCGCCGAGATCGGCGAGGAGCGCGCCTGACCCTCACGAGCCCAGCTCAGGGGCTCGGAGGCTCGATCGCCGGGACGTAGGCGAGCGCGGCGGTCACCACGCCGTTCTCGAGAACGTACCGGCCGGTCTGCGGATACGAGACGAACGACGGCTCGCAGCCGGCCTTCTCGACCGTGAGCTCGATGAACTCGCCGGGGGCAGTCGCCGCGAGGCCCGAGAACGTCGCGAGGCCGGCTTCGCCGGTCGACGTGGCCGCCGCGTCGGCCATCGGGATCGGCGAGCCGCTGTAGTACATGACCTGGGCTTCGGGGTGCGCAGGGATGTCGAAGGTGTACCCCGACAGGTCCTTGCACTCGTCGGACGCGCTGCTCTGCGCGCGGATCACCGCGAGGATGGTCGGCGTGTCGGTCGACCAGGTAGGCACGATGCTGAGGAGCGACTCCGGGTAGAGCTCGGCGCTCGCGTCGTAATCGGCGATGAGGATCTCTTCGCCGAGGCGGATCGGCGCGAAGCTCTGCGCGACGATCTTGGGATAGAACGGGATGTCCTTCGCCACGCGCGCGCTGACGAACCCGTCGAGGTCGGTGATGTACTGTTGGCCCGGGCACGAGTCGCTCGTCACGACGCCGTCGATGACCGGCAGCTTGGACACATACGACGTGAACGTGCCGCTGAGGAGCACGGTGGGCTCGGGTCCGCACGCGTCGGTGCTCCCGCCGGTGGTAGAGCCCGTCGCTCCGGTGCCGTTCTGGCCAGTCCCGTTGGTCGACTCGGTGGCTCCGCCTCCGGCTCCTTCGCCGTCGTCACCGCACGCGGTGACGAGGCCGAGGAGGGACAAGAGCACGGGCGACGCGAAGGTAAGGAGCGACCGCGTTTGCATTCTTTGCATCATAGGCCGAGCGCATCCCGCGCGGCCATTACCGTCCTGTCGATGTCCTGCTCCGTGTGTGCCCCGGAAATGAACGCCGCCTCGAACTGTGCCGGCGGCCAATAGATTCCGCGGCTGAGCAAGTGGCCGTGGAACGCCGCGAATGCCTTGCGGTCGGCGCGGTCGGCGTCGGCCCACGACTTGACCGGACCCTCGCAGAAAAACAGGGTGATCATCGAACCGACCCGTTGGACGCAGGCGCTGCGCTTGGCGTCGCGGATGGCGAGGTTCAAGCCTTCCTCGAGCCGCGCGCCCAGCGCTTCGAGGCGCATGTAGAGGGCGGGCCCGAGGTGAGCGAGCGTCGCGAGGCCGGCGGAGACCGCCACCGGATTCCCGCTGAGGGTCCCTGCCTGGTACACCGGGCCGAGGGGCGCGATGCACTGCATGATGTCGGCGCGGCCTCCGTAGGCGGCGAGCGGCATGCCTCCGCCGATTATCTTTCCGAGCGTCGTCATGTCCGGCCTGATGCCGTACTTCTCCTGCGCGCCGCCGGGCGCGAGCCGGCAGCCGGTCATCACCTCGTCGAAGATGCTGACAGCACCGTGATCACGGCAGAGGTCGACGAGCGCCTGGAGGAAGCCGGGCTCCGGCGGGACGCAGCCCATGTTGCCGACGACCGGCTCGACGATCACCGCGGCGATCTCGTTGCCCTTCTTCGCGAAGAGCTCGCGCAGGCCCGCCTCGTCGTTGAACGTCGCCGTGAGCGTGGTCTTTGCGATGCCCTCGGGGACGCCGCCGGAGTCGGGCGTACCGAAGGTCGCGAGGCCGCTGCCTGCCTTCACGAGCAAGTGATCGGCGTGGCCGTGGTAGCAGCCC
>JBGTSH010000411.1:0-8192 GCA_041940405.1 Polyangiaceae bacterium | reverse complement strand
CGGCGGGCTGGTCATCGCCGAGGGCACGCCCGAGCAAGTCGCCAAGAACGCCAAGTCCTACACCGGCCAGTTCCTCAAGCCCGTGCTCGCGAGCGCCCTCCCCCCTCCCGCGAAGCGGAGGGGGGCCGGGGGGGAGGAATCCATGGCAAAGACGCCGAAGAAGAAGAAGTTGGCTACAGTCCTCGCCTCGACGGCATGAAGCTCTACTACTCGGCCACTTCGCCGTTCGTTCGCAAGGTGCTCGTCCTCGCGCACGAGGTCGGTCTGAACGACTCGATCCGCACCGTCCCGGTCACGCTGTCCCCGACGGCGCGGAGCGCCGAGCTGTCCGCCAAGAATCCGCTCGGAAAGATCCCGGCCCTCGAGCTCGACGATGGCACGACGATCTACGACTCGAGGGTGATCTGCGAGTACCTCGATGGTCTCCACGGCGGACCGAAGCGCATCCCGGAGTCGGGACCCGCGCGTTTCGATGTGCTCAAGGTCCAGGCGCTTGCTGACGGTATCGTCGACGCGGGCATCCTCGTCCGGTACGAGGTCGTGCTCCGCCCGGAAGCGCTGCGATGGAGCGACTGGCTGCGCGGACAGTGCGACAAGGTCACCGCCGGTCTCACTTCGCTCGAGCAGGAGATTCCGTCGTTTGGGCCGCTTCTCGACTTGGGGCAGATCGCCGCCCTATGTGCGCTGGGTTGGTTGGAGTTCCGAAGACCGCTCGATTCGCACCCCGACGGCCCGATCGACATGCGGGCACGATTCGGGCGCCTCTTCGCGTGGTACGACGAGCAAATTCGGCGCCCGTCGCTCCAGACGACGCTGCCTCGATAGTCGACGCGCGCCACGGGTTTCTCCTATAGTCGGGGGCGTCAGCTTCGACGAAAGGATCGACCATGCGACGCGTTCTCGCTGCCTTACTCATGATTGTCGCCGTTCCCCTCATCAGCTGCGGCGGCAGCGTGAACCAGCTCTGCAACGACTTCTGCGAATGCGAAGGGTGCAGCGACTCCGAGGTCGAAGAGTGCAACGAGGACGCCGACGAGCTCGAAGACGACGTCTCGAAGGAGGAGTGCTCGGCGGAGCTCGATATCCTGGTCGAGTGCTTCCGCGAGAACGCCGACTGCGACGACAGCCAGTACTCGATCGACGTCGGCGATTGCGACGACGAGCTGGACGATTTCGCCGACTGCTGCGACAACGACTGCGATCTCGACGCCTTCTTCGGCTGAGGCCGAGATTTGAGGCGGTCCTGGCTGCGGGGGCAGGCGCGGGGTTGAGCCACCGCGCCTGCGTCGATTCTCCGGCGCGTTTCGCGCCGTGACGGCGCTTCGCGCAGGTTTTTTCAAGGCGCCGGAGAATATTGCCTTTGATTCTGCACCTGACGGTGCAGAATTCGTAGCTCGATGGTCGCGCGCGCGATTCGGGGCGTAAGGGCGCCGGCAGAGCCTTCTGCCGATGCGCTCCGCCGTTCGCTGCGCGACGCCGGGTTGCGGGCAACCGCGCCTCGCCTCGCCGTTTTGCGGAATCTTTCCGCGGCGAGCGGCCCCGTCAGCCACGGTGAGGTGGCGACCAGCCTCGCGGGCGAGGGCTGGGACCGCGCCACCGTGTACCGGAACCTCATCGCCCTCACCGACGCCGGGCTCCTCCGCCGAACGGACCTGGGCGACCACACCTGGCGGTTCGAGCTCCAGCGTCACGAACCCCCCGGCGAAGCCGCCGTTCATCCCCACTTCTTGTGCGACGCCTGCGGCGACGTCGTGTGTCTACCCGGCGGCGCGGTGCAAGTCGTCGCGGCAAGGGGAACGCCGAGAGCGATTCAGCGGCGCAAGTACGAAGTTCAGATCAAGGGTCGCTGCGACGACTGCGAGTGAAGGATCGGGCCCTCTCATGCCGCCTAACTCACCCGCCATGGCACACGCATCGACACTCGGTGTCCTGTTGCGTCTCGCTGGGCGCCGACGGCCTAGCCATCAGCTCTCAACGTCCCCCCAGGTCTCGTTCGACGTCGATGCCACCCCCATCAGCCGCGGGTGTCCCGTTGCGGTTCATCGAGCGCCGATGTGAGGGCTCTACCCCCAACCTCCGGGTTTCCGCTGCGGCTTCGTGGTCGATGTGTGTTGGCACCCCCCGGTACGACTGCCGCGTCCTCGTCCTCGCGGACCGTGGCCGGGCACGTTCACCGGCTCGTACTCGGGCTCGGGCTCGTCCACGTAAGCCTTTGACGTGGGTGCGTGATCGCTCCTCTCGTGCCCGTTCACGTGCGTCGTCCACGTTCACGTGGATCGTCCACGTTCACGTGGATCGTCCACGTTCACATCGTCCACGCCCGTGCCCGCTCTCTCTCAGCCCTACTCCATCGCGCCCCACACGTGCAGCGCCGCGAGCATGTCGTCGTCGATGACGGCCGGCTCGCGCTTCACCGCCAATGCGCTCGTCTTTCGATCGTAGGCCGCGAACGCGCGTTCGAGGGCGGCGGCGGCGAGCGGGTTCTGTCCGCGGCGGTCGAAGGTGCAGGTGGGATCGACGAGGAGATCGCAGAGCTTGGTTCGCCGGGTCGCGGAGCGCGTGAGGACCCAGCGCCCCCAGCGGGTCGAGCGCGCTTCGCCTTCGCGCGCGACGAGCGGCTCGTCGTTCGCGTACGCGAGGCCGGCCGCGACGTGACCGAGGTTGCGACCGAAGTCGCCGCGTCCCGGAGCCAGCGCGAGCGCGGAGAAGAGCGTGCGCGAGACGTCGGCCACCTCGGTCGGATCGGTGACCTCGTGACCGGCGTGCGCGCCGCCGGGGAACACGATGTAGAGCGGCAGTGCGAGCGAGCGATCGTCGAGCGGCGGCGATTGCGCGAACAGCTGGCTCAGGCCCGTCGAGCCGTCGCCGGTGACGACGAACAGCGTCCGATCGAAGACGTTCGCTTCGTCGAGCGCGTCGGCGATCGCACCGAGCCCTCGATCCTGCTCCGAGAGCGCGAGCTGGTAGAGGCCGGCGAGGCGCGTCTGATCGGCGTCCGAGAGCTCGTGCAGCTTTCGCCGTCCGCGCACCGAAGCCAGCTGTTGCGCCGCGCGACGCGGGCTGATGTCGCCCGAGTAGTTCTCGGGCGGGAGGCCGTCGACGAGCTTCTGATCGACCATCCACGGCGGGTGACCGCCTCGTGCGTGCACGAACAGAAAGACCTTCGCCTCCGGCGTCTTCTCGAGTGTCGTCTCCAGCCATGCAGCCGCGCGAGCGAGCGAGTTGCCGCCTTCACCTTGGACGGGCGACACGAGCTCCTTGTACCGAACCGCTCCGGCGAATCCAAAAGCCGGAAACGAGTACGGCACCGACGAGAACCAACCCACGTCGTACCCCGCGCGATGTGCCGCGTCGGACGCAGTCGTCACGCCTGCAGGCAGACGCGCGCCGTAGTCGGTCAGCGTGTGAACCTCGGCCGGGAGCCCGGTGAGGAGCGATGCGACGGTCGCCGGCACGACGGTGGTCCCCGCCCGGTGTCCTTTGAAGATCACCGACCGCTCCGTGAGCTTGCGAAGCCGCTCGAAGTAGGGCGGGGGCTTGTCGGCATATCCAGGCAGGTCGTCACGCGAGACGCCGCCGAAGAGGACGACCACGACGACCTGCGCCGGGTTCGCCGCCGTAGGCGCGATCGTCGGAACGCTCACCTCGGGATCGCCGAAGAGAACGCGGCCCGACTTGCTCGCCGAGATCACCTTGAGCTCGATGTTGACGAGCTTGCCGGCGAACGCGTCGAGGCTGTAGTCGAGGTCCTCCCACGTCGCGGCGTCGCCGCCCTTGAGCGCGGCCTTCCCGAGCGAGACCGGGCTCTCGCCGTCGGAGCGAACCGCGATCTCCACCTCACCCTCGCCTGCGCCGACCATGCCGACCGCGGTTCGGAGCCGCGCGCCTGCGGGAACCCGAACGGGACAGCGCACGAGCGACGGCGCGAGGAGCGAGAACGCGCGGTGCGGTACCTTGGAGAGAACGGCGCCCGGTGCGAGCACGTCGTCGAGCGTCGGTGCACCGAACGTGATCTTCAGATCGTCCGGGAACCCGATGCGAAGCCAGTCGAGATGCCCGTACGCCTTCTGGCTGCGCACGGGCGTGAACCTCACCGAGAGGACGTGCTCGCCGGGATCGAGCATCAGCTCGGTCGGGGACGTCTCGACGACGCGGGCCTCTGTTCCTTTGAGCCGGCTCGATCCGACGTGCACGTCGTCCACATAGAACGCGACGGTTCGGGCACCCTCGGGCGCGAGGCGCGCCGAGACGAAGAATCGGCTGGCCGCCGTGGTGACGAAACGCGCGTCCAGCGCGCGCTCGGTGATGACCGACCACGTCGCGCCGTCGTGCTCGGCCGATTCGATCGGCAGAGCTTCGGGCGTCGTCACGCGGCCATCGATCATCGGCGTGCCGAAGTCGATCAAGACGCCTCGGTGCTCGAGATCGCAACGCGGCGCGAGGTCGTAGAGCTTGCGCACGTCGCGATCGCCGACCGCACCCTCTGCCGGGCTGCGCGGCGGCGGCGCTGCCGACGGCTTCTCCGATGTGTCACTGCACGCGACCGCCCCGACCGCGAGAGCGGCAAGGGCGGTCAGAGCGAGCGTGCGCGGCCACATCGAGAGGCCGGTATGTCACGTCGAGATCAGCGCTGCCAGGGGGGCGCGATCCGCACGCGGACCAGCTTGTTCTCTTTTACCTCGACGAAGCGCGTCCGCTCGTCGCCGCGGGTCTTCACGCGGACTTCGTACTTTCGCGCCTTGAGAGGGAGGCTGACGGTGGGGCCCGACCCGACGGGCTTGCCGTCGATGTAGACGGTGTCGCTCTTGCCCGCGACGATCTCGAGCAGGCCCTGACCCTTCTTGAGCTTGTCGCTCTCACGGAGCGGCAGCTCCTCGGGCGGCGTCGCTTCGTCGGTAGCTGGCTCGACCTTGCTCTGGTTGTCGGCCGGCGCTTCCTGCTGAGGTGCGGTCGATTCGACGGCGGTGTCGGCAGGGGCCGGCGTGGTGCGTCCGTCTTGCACCGATTGCATCATCGCGGTCTCGCCGTCGGCGACCTTCTCGCGCGACCAGCGGGCCCACACGGCAAACGCTACACCGACGAGGGCGAAGGCAACCCAGTAGAGGGTCTTTCGATCTTTCTTCGGCGCTTCCGAAGAGGCGCGCGGAAGGTACGCGGACGGCAGCGGGAACCGCGGCGTCGCGTCGCCGGGTCGCGGCGTCGAGCTCGCTCTCGAAGTCGCCTCTGTCTTCTCGGCCTTGCCGGGCTTCGGCGTCTCGACCTTCGCCTTCTTCTTCGGCTTCGGCGTCTCTTCGACCACCTCCGGCGGGTGGAGCGAGCCGAGGGTGAGCATCGGCTTGAGGCCTGGAGGCGGCGGCACGCTGCTCGGCGTCGGGGTCAGCTCCTTCTTCGCTTGCTGCGGCGCGGTGACTCCGGGGATCGGCGAGAGGCTGCCGAGCACGAACGACGGCGGCGGCGTCACCGGGCGCGGGCCCGAAGGAGGCTGCGGCGACTCGTCGGCCGCGGTCGTGATACCGACGTCCTTGCTCGCGTCCGCTCCCTCCTGCGCGGCCGAAAACCACGGATCCTCGAGCGCTTGGTCGCTCTCGGGGAGGAGCTCGAGCGTCGCGGGGGCCTGAGCAAACGGCTCGACCGGCATGCCGCATACCGGAGGCCGCACCGAAAGCTCGTCGCTGGTCGCCGGCGGTGCAGGGCTCGCCGGTGCAGGGTGCACCTTCAGCGCCGCCTTCATCAGATCGGCGTGCGACGGCAGCGCCACAGCGACGGGCGATCCGGGGAGCGGAGACGGCTCGGTCGCCGGGAGCGGAAGGTTGACGACCGGCGACGCCGAGCGCTCTCCGATGAGGAGCGCCAGCTCGTGCGCGGTCGCTTCGGGAAGGCGGTCCTCGCCCTCCGTATCGAAGACCTGAACCACGGCGCCGTGCGCCGCGATATCGAGCATCACGTCCTCGACGAGGCGCGCCGACGCGCGACCGTTGGCGACGAGGGTGCGCGGCGCGTGGCCCTCGGCGAGCGCCTCGACGACGCCGCGAGCGGCCTCGGGCGTCGCGCCCCAATAGGCTCTGACAGCATCGTCATCGACCTCGACGCGCTGGACGCGGAGCATGCTCGCCCCGGTCAAGAGGTGCTGCGCGGCGCGTGCACCCGCGACCACCGGCATGATCTGATCCGAGAGCTTGCCCTCGAGATCCGCACGGAAAGGCCCGTTCTCGGCGTCCTCGCGCGGGTGCGACACGATGAACCGACCGTCGCCTACGCCGAGGAGGGCGCCGAGGACGCTCGGGCCGCGCTCGAACGCTCCGCCCATCGACGTGCGCGTCGCGCGCGCCGGACGACCGCCGCGGATCTCGACCTCGTAGAGGAACGAGGCGTCGCGGATCGACACCGTCGACTCGGGACGCGCGTCGCACGCGAGCTTGAGGAGCGAGTAGGCGGTGATGCCGTCGAGGCGGCCGCGAACCTCGCCCGGGCCGGCGATGCGCTGCGCAACCCGCTGGCGAGTCCGGACGAGCTCTCGCGCGCGCTGCACGATCGCCGTCGCGCTCGCTTCCTTGCGGAGGTACCCGTCGGCCTCGGCGCCGAGCTCGCGCACGCGCTGGAGCAGATCTTCCTTCCAGGAGAGGAGCACGACCGGCACGTCGCGGAGCAAGAGATCGCGCTTGAGCGTGCGGCAGAGCGCGAAGCCGTCGAGCTTCGGCATCAGCACGTCGGAGATCACGAGATCCGGCGCGCGGTGCTTGGCGATCTCGAGGGCGCGCTCGCCGTCGCGGGCCTCGTAGACGGTGGCGCCGGCGGACTTGAGCACGCCGGCGAGAAACCAGCAGACTGCTGCGTCGTCGTCGACGACGAGGATGCGGGTCTTGTCGAGCGTACCTTCTGCGGCGCGAGCGCCGGTGCTCGCCGGGCCGCGGTTCGATCCCGGCTGCATGCCGTCGGCGTCGAGCCAGGGTGCGAGCGGGACTGCGCCTTCGGGGCCGCCGTGCAGGAAGCGAACGCCGCCTTGCGAGCGGATCGTCACGACGTCTCGGATCCGGGCGACGGCGCCCCACAGCGCTGCGAGCACCTCGGTCCCTTCGCCGAGCTTCACGAGACCGCCTCGCGTCTTCGGATCGGCCATGTCGCAGAGCCCCCGACGTAGCTCCTCGGCGAGGCGGTGACCCAGCTGATCGAGGTTGAGCTCGCCGAGCGGCTCGCGGACGACCTCGCATTTGACGTACGCCGAGACGACGGCCGCGCACGCGCGGCGCAGCTCCGCGGGCGAGACAGGCTTGGCGAGCGTCTTGGCGACGCCGAGCGCGAGGAACGGGCCCGCTTCTTCGGGGCGAGCGAGCTTCATGCAGACGACGACCGGAACCGACTCGGTGAGCGGGTCGCCTTGCAGCGCAGTGACGAGCTCTTTGGCCTCGGCGACGGCGACATCGATGACGACCACGTCAGGAGCAAGCGCGCGCGCGAGATCCAGTGCGACGCCCACCTCCGCGGTGCGCTCGACGTCGAACGAGTAGTCCCCCTCGTCGAGCACGCGCGCGCCGGAGGCGCCGAGGGCGTCGGCCAGCGTCTCGGGACCGACGACGAGCACGCTCATCGGCGGGCGAGCCGGCTCGCGCGACGTGGAGAGCGGACGCACCTCGCCGGCGAAGGGCCTCACGGGCTCGGACTCGTCCGCGCCCCAAGCGAGGGCCGTCATTCGGCCCATCAGGTCCTGCACGGCACCGAAGTCGGAGTCGGCGAGCGATCCGCGGTGCGCCGAGTGCTCGAGGAGGTCCTCTACGTGGCGAAGCTCGTCGGAGAGCTTGGTGAACCGGAGCAGCTTGGCCGAAGCGCCGAGGGCGTGAAAACGCCGGCGCAGCTCGGTCAGGTGCTTCTTCGAGGAGGCATCGGCGCGGAGCGCGTCGAGCGTCCCGCGGATTTCGGCGCGCCTCCTCCCGAGGTTGGCGACGAAGTCGGCCCGCGCTCCCCCCAGGCGCTCCCGCCCCGACGACGCGTCGCTATCTCGCCTTCTCGCTCGGTTCTCGGCAGCGCTCGAAACGGCCATACACCTGGGCCGCTATCACGCGCATTCGGAAAGGGACCAATTTCGGGAAGCCCGGGGAGGCGTTGAGCCCGGGGAGGCGTTTGAGAATTTGGACCCTGGCAAAGCGGGGAGGCGTGAGCCCGGGGAGGCGTTTGAGAATTTGGACCCTGGCAAAGCG
>JBGTSH010000410.1:0-8233 GCA_041940405.1 Polyangiaceae bacterium | reverse complement strand
GAAGAAGATCTGGAGCAGCGCGTCGCTGTAGAGGCGCGCCTCGTAGAACACGAAGAAGTAGAGCGCCACCATCGCGAGCCCGAACGGATAGTTCCAGACGCTCCTCTTCACGACCAACGCGACGTTGATCAAGCCGAGCGCGACGGCGACCCCTTCGAGCCAGGTCATCTCAGGACGGCCCGCCGCAGTTCGCCCACAGGAGGAGCTCGGCCCGCTCTGCCTTCGTGAGCTGGGGGTAGCCGGGCTGCGGCATCGTGCCGTCGAGGATGCGCTGCTTGATCTTCGCCCGCTGCGCCTTCGCGCCCTCGTAGTCGTCCCAGTTCGCCTCGATGGGCGCCGCGTTGCGAGCGGCGCCCGTCAGAAGCGACGAGTGACAGTTGGTGCACTTCGTGAACGCCTCGGTAACGAGCTCGGCGTGGCCTTTCGCGTTCGCGCAGGGGCCGCTGACCGTGGAACCGGACCCGCCGCCATCATCTTCGAAGATCACTTCGGCGCTGCACGCGACAGCCGGCAGCACCAACAAGCAAAGGAGCAAATAGCGCATGGGGGGACCGCGTAGCACCCCCGAGCGTTCCCCGAAATCCGCTCGTTTACCAGAAGTGATCGGGCGAGATGAACGGCCTTCCGCCGGCGTCGGTCGTGCTCGGGACCTCCTTGGTGACGACGACGTCATCGACCCAGAAGTCACCCGTCGATCCGTTCTGGATCCACGCGCCGCCGTTCCAGTAGTCCCCGATGCCCCACGACTGTACGACGTAGCCGCCTTCGACGACGCCGGCACCCGGGCACTCGCCGACGAAGGTGTCGTCGCTCCACACCCGAACGTACGCGCTGTCATCGTTCGCGACGTACCAGGCCAGCTGGAGCGCGAACCACTGGTCGCGAGGAAAAGCGTAGCTGTCTTCTTGGAGGTTGCAGTACGCCTCGCCGAGGCCGTCGTGATTGACGGCGACACCCGTCCCCGCAAATCCGGGCTCGCCGAAGTCGACCTTGTATTCGCTCCTCGGCTGCACGTACATGCGCGGGGCTTCGTGCTCGAGCTCCGATAGCACGAGGAACTTGTTCCAGCCGAAGCCGTCGCCCGACGTGTCGCCGTACGAGAGCGAGAGCGTCGACGGCATGTAGAGGTAGACGCGATACCAGACCGTCTCGCCCGGGCCGATCGACTCGGGCAGGTTCTGATACCCGCCAAAGCCGTTCTCCAGGTGCGTGAACGAGACCTTGGCCGCGGTGGTCCCGGAGTGCGCGTGCGTGGTGTCGAACACGACAGGCCCCCCCGTCGTCGCGCCCCAGCCGACGCTCTCGCCGCTCGAGCCCTCCTCGAAGTCAACGACCGTCAGAGGATCGTACGATGGTGAGCCACCGCCACCCGTGGTCGTAGAGCTCGTCGCCGCGCTGGTGGTCGTGGCGTTCGCAGTCGACGCAGCCGTCGCAGTGGACATCGTCGAGGTCCCACCACCGCCCCCGCCTCCCCCACCGCCAGAGGACATTTCGGCGTCGTCGGAGCAGGAGAGAACGAGGAGAGACCCAAGAGCGAGGACGATGCGATCGAAGAGAGCCACGCGCCACAGCATCGCAACGCACGTGCCGTCACCAACCCGAGAAGTCGCCGCAAATCGGGCAGTATTGGGTGCGATCTGCGGGATCGATCGGCGAGGGGCGATGGATCTCCGGGATCGCTCAACCGCGAAACATCGCAACCTCCGCAGGCGGCTCGAACGCCTTCTCACAGACCCACGCGACGATCACGTCCGCGGGCACTTCGATCCGGTCCACCTCTTCGTCGATGGCGTCGGCGACATCCTCGGACAGCATGATCGAGAGCTCGCTGAATCCTTCGGGCTCACCGCCGAGCTTCGCGAGATCCTCCAAACCGCGGAGGTAGAGCCCGGCGACGTGCATTGCGTTCTTCTCGTCGCTGTCCGGCTCGATCCCGGCGAGCGCTTCGGCTTGTGACTTCCACGCGTCGAGCACGAGACGCCCGACCGAACGATCCTTCTCCTGCGCGATGGCTCGAAGCCATTCGCCGAACGCCGCGGGAACCGTAACCGTGAGCGCCACCTTGGACATCAGCGGCATCGTCAGCACATTCCTACCGGGCGCGAAAGCAAAAGTAGCCCGCGCGCTGCGAGCCTTGGTCATGCGAGCATCGGGCGTGCTCCGGAACCTCCTTGCTGCTGCGCTCATCCCGGGGGCGCTGGGCTGTCAGGGCTCCTCGCACCCTTCCGCTGGCGCGCCCGATTCAGCCCATCGGATGCCGCTCCAGACCTCGCCCGCCGGTCCATCGGTGGCGCCGCCGTCGGTCACCGAGCCTTCACCGCCACCGGGCCGACTCTGCGTGGTCATGACCCGCCTCGGCACCGAGGACCTGACGCGAGGCTACTTCGACGACAAGGGTAGGCTCACTTGGCTTACGGAGAGCCGCGACCCTGACCGGCGCCGATTGACCTGGGAAGGTGAGCGGCTGCTTCGGAGCGAAAGGCTGTCGGGCGAGGAGCTGCAATCGAGCACGACCTTCGAGTACGGATCCCACGGTGAGCTCGCGAGCGTCACGGCGCACGTCCATGGCGAGACCCGTGCGTGGTGGAAGGGTAGCTACCAGGGCACGTTCGGTCCGCCGGCGCGTCCCAGTCCGCTGCGCCTCTATCGATTGCTCGATGACGGACTGCTCTGGCCACCACACATGCCCCTCGTGGACAGCGTTTCGCTGCCCTCCTTCACCGGCACGCTCGAGGCTACGTTCGGATGGCCGGATGCCTATGGCGTTCGCTGCGAGCTTACGAGAGGAGCGGGCCGCTGCGTGGATGACTACGAGCGCATCGTCTTCCTTCGCGACCTGCGCATCGAGCGAGGCGAGAACCCAAAGCGGCGCTCGGATCTCGACGAGAGCTTCAGCGAGCACCTCTACGAAGGCGGTCGCCTCAGCCGCATCGTGAGCAAGGACGATCGAGGTGCCGAGACCTATGCGACGACTTTCAACTATGACCAGAGCGGCCGACTGGTGAAGGTGCACAACACCGATTTCGACCGGACCAACATCACCGACCGCCTCGATTACTACTGCGACGACGTCCGGTGAGAGGCTCCACGATCCCAATCGTCACCTCAGCGAAGCCTGAGGAGCGTCCAACGTTCCTGAGCAAATCATGAGCAGCATCGCTGCCCGTTGTTCGCTGCACCAAGACGCCAGACGATCGCTCGGATGAAGCATTTCGCAAACGCGATGGCACTCGGAGCGCTCGTCCTGGGAGGAGCCGTGTTCTTCTGTCCGACGGGCGCGCTCGCGGACAAGACCCCGTCGTGTCCGGTCGGCTACGCCCCCAGCGCGCAGGGCTGCATCGCCTGCCCGCCAGGAAAGTTCGCGGCCGCGGGCGCGGCAACTTGCTCGCCGTGTCCGGTCGACACGTTCTCGGCGACCGCCGGCGCAGGAAGCTGCACACCGTGCCCCGAAGGCAAGTCGACCCGCGGAGCGACCGGCGCAATGGCTTGCGTCACCCAGTGTGAGGGCGGGACCAAGCGCGTCAACGGCAGCTGTGTCGCCTGCTCGGCGGGCACGTTCTCGAACACCGCGGACGCCTCGACCTGCTCAGCGTGCGCCAAGGGTTCGTTCTCATCGAGCGGCGCCAGCTCGTGCACGCAGTGCGCGCCGGGAACATTCGCCGACAAGGACGGCTCGAGCTCGTGCGCGCCGTGCCCCGCGGGAACGTTCGCGGCGGGCGTCGGAGCCGTGGCTTGCTCCGCGTGCCCGGCAGGCACGACCTCGCCAGCCGGCGCGACGAGCTGCACGAAGAAGAAGAAGAAGTAGGCGCCGGCTGTGTCGATGCCTGGGTGTCGAGACCCTCAGCCTTGAGGGTCTCCCGACTCAGAGCGCGCCGGTTCTGGCGCGTAAGGGGTGCGAAATCCGGGGCTGGCGCTGCGAAACGTTGCCTCGTGGACGTGCGCGGTCGCGGTGGTCTCCCCATTGCAATCCACGCCGTGGATGAGATTCGCAAAGCTCGGCTTCCTCGCTCGCACGCCACGTCCAATTTCGTCGGAGCTCGAACAGATCACAGGCAAGCCCTTCTTCTTCTTGCCGTGGGCGGTGAAGAGCTGGCAGAAGCAGATGCAGGGCGCCCCGCTCGTCGAAGCGGCGATCGTGCAGGCCAATGGCGCGCTCTACGCACGCGAGACGGCATGTTTCGCACCCGCTGTCGTGTGCTTCTGGCTGGACCAGCGCGCACTCGACGGCCGTTCGGCCGCAGCGCTCGCAGCGCACCTCCAAGCCATCCGCGATGAGCGCGCGCCGGACCCGAGCGGCGGGCGCATTCACGCGCGCTTGAACGACGACGAGGGTCACTTCTACGAGGCGCTGCCGGCCGCGATCGGTTCGGGCGCGTTCTGGGCGACTACGTACGTCGATCCAGGGCGGCTTCCCGGCGGCTGCTTGCCCGAAGACGGCGTCCTGCCTGCGCTCGCCGATCCCGCCCGCGAGTACTTCCAGCTCGTGCCTTCGTCGCTGTGGGCCTGAGAGAACCGATGAGAACCACCATGAAATCGTCGCTGGTAGCTGCGTTCGGCTGCATGAGTCTCTTCGCTTGCGGCGACGATACGCTGGCGCCCGACACGACCACGACCACCAGCACGACAGGCGCAGGTGCCGCGGGAGGTGAGGATGCAGCTGGGGGCACTGGTGGCGCTACCACAGGCACCGGCGGCGAAGGCGGCGGGACCCCACAGACCGAAGGCTGCAAGCACGCGACGCTCCTCGAGGAGTTCGAGCCCGACGCGTACTTCGCTCAGGGCGATCTCCCAGGAGACACTCACAGCTATTTCTCCGTGCCCGTCGTGGGCGGCGAGCTCCGCGTGGTGTGGCTCGAGCATCACCCCCAAGTAGAAAAGCCGGTCGATCTGGTGCTCCGAATCTGGTCCGCCGACGGGACGACGCTCTTGGCCACGGCGGCCGCGGAGTACCCAGTCTCCGGTCAGTCGATCGACGCGGACTTGATGACCCGATTTGCCGAGGATGGATTCGTCTGCGGCGAGGTGCTCACCGCGGCCGAATGGCTGACCGGCGAGGCCGAGCTCGTCGAGGACGGCCGGCACGGGCTCCTGATCGCGCGGCCAGAAGACTACTACCACGGCTACGTCGTCTTCGATGAAGAGCCCAACGACCTCGTGAGCCCGCAAGCAATCGACCTCGCAGCCAACTTCTTGCTCCCGATCTACGGCACGTTCTCCTCGACGACCGACGTGGACGTCTACGAGTTTCAACCCGCCTATTCGGCGATCGAGGCGCTCTTCATGCCGACGCGGCCGCCCACCGAAACCGAAGACGGATGGGGCCACGACGCCGTCCTGCCTGTCGTGAGCATCCTCGACGATAGCGGTACTGTCATCCTTCGGCGAAGGGGTGCGGATGCGCTCGAGACTTGCGAAACGGGAAACCAATGCCTCATCACCATGCCCGCGGTTCCCGGCGCGACCTACCGGATGGTCGTCGAGTCCCCGCCCGGGGCGAACGCCGTCGATCCCTTCTATGGCGTGTCGCTCGCTTCTTTCGACTTCGCCGGCACCGTCGAGAATCCCGACGATGCGACGACGGCGACCAACGATGGTTACGCGACGGCCGAAGCGATCGGGAGCGGCCTCGCCAATCGTGACATCATCGAATACTTCTTCGAGGGTGAGCTCCACGACGGAGACGAGGACTGGTGGTATCTCGGCCCGGGCGACGGCGATCTGAGCGGTGACTGTCGCTCGCTCACCCATGGCTCGGGGGTCGACGGCTTCACGGTCGAGGTGCGTAGCGAAGCGAGCCCGGATGGCGCTCCGCTATCGACGGCAACCGAGGGAGTGGCCGCTCCGGCGGCTTGGGGAGCCGGCACGAACGAGCCTTCCGTCCCCGGTCCGGGGGGTCATTTCATCCGGATCACGTCGACCGGCTTCAACCCGGCAGTCGAGGGACGCAACTACCGGTGCCGCGTCTTCCGCTGACGTCAGTCCGTCGCCTTCCGCCGCACCTCCGGCCCTTCGACATCAGCGGATCCTCATCCGCGCGCCAGCGGCACCTCAGCAGGTCGTGAGGTCCTTCGCGTGGGCGGCGAGCCGCACGAAGAAGGAGTGCCGCGCGCATTCTCGGCTAGGCTGCAACGATGGGCGTCCGCGCCGGCATCGGGCTCGGGAGCAACATCGTCCTCGAGCGCCAGATCGGCGCTGGGGCGATGGGCGCCGTGTGGCTCGCGCAGAACCGCGCGCTCGGCAGCGCCGTCGCGGTCAAGGTGCTGAAGGCCGGCCTCGCGCTCGACGCTCAGGCCTTGGCGCGGTTCCAGGCCGAGGCGCGAGCCGCCAGCAGCATCGACAGCCCGCATGTCGTCAAGGTCTTCGACTTCGGCGTCACCCCCGACAACGAGCCGTACATCGTGATGGAGCTGCTGCGCGGGAGGGATTTGGGCGAGGTCCTCGAGAAGGACGGACCGATGTCGCCGCACCGGACCGCGCTCGTCGTCGGCCAGCTCTGCCGCGCGCTCGCGCGTGCTCACGAGCTCAACGTCATCCACCGAGACATCAAACCCGCGAACGTCTTTTTGCTCGAGAGCGACGGGGAGCCGTTCGTGAAGGTGCTCGACTTCGGCATCGCCCGCTTCGCCGGCGACGGGAACATGGCCATGACGAGCACGGGCGCGGTCGTCGGAACGCCCTATTACATGAGCCCCGAGCAGTTCTTCGAACCGCGATCCATCGACCGCCGCTCGGACCTCTGGTCGGTGGCCGTGGTTGCCTACAGCTGTCTCCTCGGCCGCCTTCCGTTTCTCGGGGACAGCATCGGCACGATCTCGCTCGCGGTGCATCGCGCCACCTTCGCGCTGCCGAGCCAGATCGATCCGAGGTTGCCGAGGGCGCTCGACGCGTTCTTTCAGCGGGCGCTCTCGACCTCACGTGACGCGCGCTACGGCAGCGCGCAGGAGCTCGCCGCGGCCTTCAACGCGGCCGTCGGGCTCGCGGGGACCGCTTCCGGCAGCGTCGCCGCTCCCCCAGCCGGCTCCCCCGCGTTCGCCGCGACCGCGCTGGCCCCTCCCAACCTCACGGTCGGATCGCCCGCGGCTCCGATCGTCCCGACGTCGTTCTCTCAGCCGTCGCTCGCTGGAATGCCGCCAGCCGCGGCTACGAAACCCGCTTCGCCCTGGCCCTGGATTGTGCTCGCGTCTTTCATCCTCGCCTCGGGCGTCGTCGGCGCCGCCTTCATCCTGTCGAGGACCTCGGACGACCGCTCGCGCGCCGCGGCAGACGCGGACAGCGAGAGCAGCGACGAGGAAGACGAAAGGCCTAAGAAGAAGAAGAAGACCAAGAAGACCGACGAGCCCGAAACGCCCGCCGACGAACCGGAGACGCCGAGCGCGCAGCCGCCGCCAGCCCCTCCGGAGGCCAAGACCGCGGACCCGAAGGAGACCGCAACCGCGAAGCCGGCGGCCGCGCCGGCGACGCCGTCAGCGCCCAAGCCCCCGCCGCAGACCTTCCTTTACACGGGCACCGCGTGCTGGGCGTACAGCAACAAGACCTGCCCGACCGTCGCCGACTGCTGCCCGGGCAGCGGCCCGCGCGACGTCACCCAGTGGGCGCCCCCGAGAGCGGGCAAGGACCGCGCGGAGTGCCGGTGCATGCGGCCGAAGTGTGGACCCGGCGAGAACTGGTCCACGCACAAGTGCAAGATGTGAAAGCCCCAAATAGGCGCGACCCGCCTCGGCTCGTCGGGGGGGAGACGAGACCGGGAGCGGGTCGCTTTTCGTTCTATCGTGACGGTACCGTCAGCTGCAGCCCATCGAGTTGCCGCAGTTCAAGCACTTGTAGCAAGCGCCGTTGCGGACCGTGATGTGACCGCAGCCGTCGCACACCGGCGCGTCGCCCATGAGCTCGTCGAGGTGTGCGTCGAGCGCGTTCGCATTGCCGTGGTCTTCGTCGTGCCCTGCCCCATGAGCCAGCGCGGGCAAGGCGCGCGACGTGGTGAACGCCGGCGGCGGAACCGAGGCGACCTCATGGTGGTGGGTCTCGGCCGGGTCTTCGATCTTCGACTCCGGCACGACGTGGGCGAGATCGTAGCGCCCCAAGTACTCGACCCCGAGGACGCGGAAGATGTAGTCGACGATCGACGTCGCGATCTTGATGTTCTCGTGACCCTCGACCATGCCCTGCGGCTCGAAGCGAGTGAACGTGAACTGCTCGACGAAGCTCTTGAGCGGCACGCCGTATTGCAGGCCGA
>JBGTSH010000409.1:0-8306 GCA_041940405.1 Polyangiaceae bacterium | reverse complement strand
CATGGGGTGGATGCACGACACGCTGCACTACTTCTCGCTCGATCCGATCTTTCGATCCTTCAATCACAACCTCATCACCTTCAGCCTCATGTACGCGTTCAGCGAGAAGTACCTCTTGCCGCTGTCGCACGACGAGGTGGTCCACCTGAAGAAGTCGCTCCTCGAGAAGATGCCCGGCGACGACTGGCAGAAGCGCGCGAACCTGCGCGCGCTCTACGCGCTCATGTGGGCGCACCCGGGCAAGAAGCTCCTCTTCATGGGCGGCGAGCTCGGTCAAAGGACCGAGTGGAACTTCTCGTCCGAGCTCGACTGGTCGCTGCTCGACGACGAGCGTCATCGCGGCCTCCAGCGAACGGTGCGCGATCTCAACGCGTACTACAAGAAGACCGCCGCGCTCTTCGAGCTCGACGACGACCCTGCGGGCTTTCTCTGGATCGACGCGAACGACGCGGGACAGTCCTGCGCCTCGTTCATCCGGTTTCCGAAGTCGGAGCTGAAGAGCCGCCGCACCGGCAAGCACGTCATCATGGCGGGCAACTTCACGCCCGTGATCCGCTACGGCTACCGCCTCGGCGTTCCGCGTAACTGCGCATACAAAGAGGTGCTCAACACCGACGCGTCGGCGTACGGCGGCAGCAACGTCGGCAACCTGGGCAGCGTGCGGGTCGAAGCGATCCCCAGCCACGGGCACGCGCAGTCGATCGCGATCACCCTCCCTCCGCTGGCGGTCGTCTACCTCGAGCCGGTCGACGAAGGCCTCCCGACGGAGGCGGAGCTCGCCGAAGAGAGGGCGCGGCCAAAGCAGGACTCGTGATACGACGGGGCGCGTGGGCACGGGCTCATCGGTCGAGGACGCGACGTACGCGGTGCACACCCGCTCGTGCACGTTCCTCCTCGACGACGAAGGGCTCTGCCGGTTCATCGTGTCGCGCACCGGGATGGTGCCGCCCGACATCCGTGGCTGCGTCGGTTCGCAGTTCGTCGCGTGCCTCCATCCGGACCTCGAGGGCGGGCTCGCCGGTGAGCTGATCGTGGGCGCTGCGGCACTCTTCGCGAAGCAAGAGGCTCCGAGCGGCAAGATGGTTCTGCTCAGGTCGGGCCCGATCCTCTACGTCGAGCTGCGCGGCGCATCGGCGCCGTCCACCGAGGACCGACTCTCCGACTCCACGCTCGATCTCGCGGGCGGACCGCCGCTCGCCCGGCCGCCGTCGAGCGGCGCGCGCGGCGGCGACACGCAGCCTCCGCCGCCCGGCCTCGAGCCGGTCGACTACCTCGCTGCGCTCGGGGAGAGCACGGTGACGTTGACGATGCCGCTCTACCGGCCCGAGGCCCAAGGGCAGCAGAAGCGTCGCTGAACTCGCCGAAAAGTATGGTCTACTAGGCCCCGCTCATGACGGAAGTCCACCATCCGCAGCAGCGGTACCGGGTGCTCGAGCGGCTCGCCTCCGGCGGCATGGCCGAGGTGTTCATCGCCGAGAGCGCGGGCATCGAGGGCTTCAAGAAGCGCGTCGCCATCAAGCGCGTCCTTCCGCACCTCAGCGAGAAGAAGCGCTTCATCTCGATGTTCCTCGACGAGGCGCGCCTCTCCGCCCAGCTGTCGCACTCGAACTGCGTGCAGGTCTTCGATATCGGCGTCGGCGACAACGCCTACTTCATCGTCATGGAGTTCGTCGATGGCGCCGACCTCAAGGCGGTGATCGACTATCTGAAGAGCGTCGGCCGCACGTTCCCCGTCGAGATCGCGACGCTCATCGCCATCCGCATCTGCGAAGGCCTCACCTACGCGCACGAGCTCCAGGGTCCCGACGGCAAGGACCTTCACATCGTGCACCGGGACATGTCCCCGCCGAACGTTCTCATCACCAAGTTCGGTGAGGTGAAGATCGTGGACTTCGGTCTCGCGAAGGCGACCAGCCAGCTCGAGAAGAGCGAGCCTGGGATCATCAAGGGCAAGTTCAGCTACCTCGCCCCCGAGGCGGCCCTCGGCGGCGACGTCGATCTCCGCGCCGACATCTTCGCCGTCGGCATCATCCTGTGGGAGCTGCTCTCGGGCCGCCGCCTCTTCTTGGGCGAGACCGACTTCGCGACCGTGAAGATGGTGCAGCAGGCGCAGATCCCGCCGCTCCGCCAGATGCGGCCTGATGTCTCCGACGAGCTGGATCGCATCCTTGCCCGAGCGCTCGCGAAGGACCCGGAGACGCGGTACGCGTCGGCGCGCGATCTCGGTCGCGATCTCACCGCGTACCTCTACCGCCAAGGGCGGCCGGTCAGCTCGTTCGACATCGCCGAGCTGGTGCGCGGCGCAATGGCGCTGCGAAAAAAGAAGGCGCCCGACAAGGCGAGCGTCATCGATCGCCTCATCGAGGAGGCGCTCTTCGAGTTCACCTCGCTCCAAGAGGGCGAGGACGGCGAGAAGAAGCCCGCCGCGAAGGCGGACGAGCCGATGAAGCTCGGCTTCGAGGACATCGGCAACTGGGCGGACGAGCTGAACGCCGGCCACCTGCAGCATGGTAGCGACGCGCAGTCGCAGATCCGCGCGAGCATCTACGCGGCCGAGAAAGAGATCGGTCTTGGTAACCTCGCCGCGCTCGAAGACGACTCGCCGCCGCCGGCCGCTGCGCAGCTCCAGTCGGTGCAGCACCAGGTGACCGCATCAGGCCCCGGCTCGGTCCGGCCGCAGATGCAGCTGCCGAGCTCCGGGCTGTCGCAGCCCAGGAGCAATCCGCGCCCAGAGGTGAAGAAGGGCATGTCGCCCATCCTCATGGTGCTCGTCGTGCTCGTGCTGGCTGGCGGCGTAGCGGGCGCGTGGTTCTTCACCACGCACTAGCGCTGCGACTTCGCCTTGGGGATTTTGATCGCCCGCGGGCTCTTGGGCTCGTAGCAGACGAGGTCGGGGTCCTCGCCCTTCATGTTGGCTTTGACGTGAGCGATCACGGCCTCACCTATCTCCTTCGAGGGGACGGTGATGCCCAGCCTTCGCCGCGTCTCGATGTACTCGACGAGCGAGATCTTCTCGACGTCGGCGAACGTCGAGAGCGCCTTGGTCGTCGTCGGGAACGTGTAGCCCAGCTCGGACTTGTCGCTGACGTCATAGAGGCGAACGAACGGCGTCTTGCAGCCCTCGGCAGAGCCGATGCCCTCTCCGGGCTCCAGCTTGTAGAGCGACGCGCCCGAGGTTGCCCAGAGAGCGCCGTCGTACGCGGCGAAGGTGTAGAAGTCGGTCGACCAAGGGAGCGAGCCGAGGTGCTTCCACGCGCCGTCTTGGAGCCGGTAGATCTTCGTTCCGTCGGTGACGTACAGCATCCCGTCGTTGGAGACGGCTGCGTCGAACATCTTCCGGGGCAGGGCAGGCAGCGCTCGAAACTCGCCACCCCTGTACTCGATGAGACGCGGCAGCTCGCCGTCGACGACCCACGCGACGTCGCCGGGGCCGCCGAGGATCTCGATGAGGTACTCCTTGTGGACGAGCTTTTCGAGCGACACGATCTTCGGCTTGTCTCCGTTCGGAGGCCAGATCTCGGCGTGGACGCCGCGCTCGCGGCAGAGGTTTCCGATCGAGATGATCGTGCCGCCCTGGGTGGAGCCGTACGTCCACGGCTCGATGGCAGCGTCCTTTCGGACCGGGGAGTTTCCTTCGATCTCTTTCTCGGTGCAGCCTGCGTCCGCAGGTGAAGTCGGCGTTCTGTCGAGCGGCTCGCCTCGGACCTGAAGGACGGTGGCCTGGTGAAAGGAGCCGGCGACGAACGTGGCGTTGCCCACGCGCGCCATGCCGGCGAAAAACAGGATGCCGAAGTCTTCGCGGTACTTGTCGTCGACACTACCGCTCACCGCCTCCCACCCGGCCATGAGCGCTCGGCCTTCGCGCAGGTGGTACATGGCGTCGATCGAGCCGGGGTACCGGCCGCTGATGCTCGTGATCTCGAGCGAGCTCCACCCCGGGGTCGGGGAGTGAACGCTCCCGAAGTAGTCGACCTTGTCGTCCGTGAGCCTGCCGACGCGCAGACCCGAGGCGACCACGAGCGCGCCGTCGATCGCCCATACGCCCTGGTAGCCTTCCTTCGTCTTGTGCTTTTCGACCGGCACGAGGACGGGCGGCCCCGCCGGCGGCGCGATGGCCGTCGCCGCCGTGCTGGTCGCCGAAGGGGAAGCGGTGGCGCTCGCGGTCGAGGTCGCGGCGGCTTGCGAGGGGATGGGCTCCGCGGCTGCCTGCTCCTTGGATGGCCCGCAGGCCGCGAGCAAGAGGGCGATGGGAAAGAGCGAGGGCTGCGTTCCCATCACTTCGCCTTGGTGACCTCGATCGAGCGCGGCTTCTTGGGCTCGTAACAGAGGAGCTTCGGGTCCTCGTCCTTCATGTTCGCCTTTACGTGCGCGATGACTGCGTCGCCCAGCTCCTTCGAGGGCACGGTGATCCCGAGGCGCCTCCGGCCTTCGTAGTATTCGACGAGACCGACCTTCTCGATGTCGGCGAAGGTCGAGAGCGCCTTCGTCGTCGTGGGAAACTTGTAGGTAGGCTCGGCCTTGGGGCTGACGTCGTAGAGCTCCACGAACGGCGTCTTGCAGCCGTCGGCGTACGCGATGCTCTTGCCCGGAACGAGCTTCACGAGCTTGCCGAGCGAGACGCCCCAATAGGTCCCGTCGCGGATGACGAGGTGCGAGAGGTCGCTCGACCACACCAAGGTTGCGGCGGTCTTCCAAGCTCCGCCTTCGAAGCGATAAATGACACTTCCGTCAGTAGCGTGCAGGGTGCCGGCGTCGTCGACCAGGGCGCGCACCAGCTTCTTGTCGCTCGGCAACGCGGGCAGCTGGGAGAAGTTTCCGTCGCGGTACTCGAGGATCCGCTTGTCCTCTCCATTCGCGATCCACAGCACGTCTCCCGGGCCGCGGAGAAGGTCGTTGCCGTACGAGCGAAGCCCGCCGGGTGGCTTGACGATCCTGGGCTTGTTCCCGCCGCCCGCCGCCCACATCTCGACGGCGCTGTCCTTGTCGCAGAGAGCGCCGAACGCCAGCACCGTGCCGGCCCGCGTGGCACCGAAGTCGTGGGTCGTGAGAGCGGCCTTGGGGAAGTCCTCGCCGCTGCAGCCGCCCTCCTTCAACGTGAGATGCCTGCGATCGAGCTTCGGCCCGCGCACGGTGATGATCTGATGACCACCGTCCAAGCTGTCGTAGCCTGCGACGAGCGTCGTCTCGCCGACCCGCGCGATCCCCGCGACCCAACCCATGCCCCCGCCCGGGCTGAAGGTGACGCCAGATCCTTTGCCGGTTGCGGGCGAGTAGCTGGGCAGCGGGGCGCGCCCGTTCGCTTGCGAGGTGATGACGTCCACCCCGTCGGGGTACACCCCGCTCACCGACATGATGAGCGTGTCGCCGAAGGAAGGGTGAGCGCCGTAGGTCTTTTCCCACTCCACCCCTTGGTCGCCGAGCTTTCCGTATCGGTTCTTCGAGGAGACCAGGATCGCGCCCTCGAGCGCGTACACCCCGGAGTAGCCCTCTGGCACCGGGAACTGCTCCGCGAGATCGAGGAGTGGTGGCGCCTCCGGAACGATCGCCGCGGCCGCGGAGGTACTGGCCGACGCGGAGGTCGGCACGGTTGCCTGCGACGCCGCCGGCTCCGGATTCGCTGTCGCCTTGTCTTTTGCCGGATCGCATCCGAGGACGGTCGAGCTCGCGAACGACACGAGGCCCAAAAACATGGATCGAGACGCGTGGCTCATGGGACCGTCGCTTTCGTTCGGCTCTTGCAGAGCGTACCCGTGTGGAGCACGACCTCGGACTCGACCTTGGCCTCTTCGGGCCGTTTGCCGTCGCCGGTCGTCGCGACGCGCTGGTAGGTGACCCACCACCTTATCGAGGCACCGGGCCGCGCGTCGCAAGAGAGATCGAGCGCTACCTCGAGCGGCTCGAAGAAGACGCGGTCGTCCGTCGTCAGCGTGCGCCCCTTGGCGCCGGGGACGATCTCGAAGTGGCGCGTCAGGTGCCTGACGCGCCGTTCCTTCGCTTCGCCGCGCGGTCCGACGACCTCGGCGCCGACCTCGAGCCGTCGGAAGAGATCGCCTGTCGGAAATGCGTGACCGGGATGGGTCTGCGCCAGCGTGACGACGACGCCGCCCGCGTCCCCGATCGTTGCGGTGGCGTCGAGAGCGTCGCGAAGCCACTCCGGATCCCGAACGGTCGAGAAGGCGTGTGAGCGGCGTCCGTCGGTCTCCGGCATGTGGCAGCTCGCGCAGGAGCGATCGCGCGATGGCCCCTGGGCGTGCTCGCGGATCGTCGTCTGCATGAAGCCGCCCTCGTCGTCGCGGCGTGGGCCGGGAAACGCGAACTCGTGGCAGCTCGCGCAGGCGCCGGTCCTGGCGAAGTCGACCGAGTAGCGGACCGCGTGCGGAGCCTTGCCCGAGGGCATCATGTGCTCGTCGGCGCGGCCGGCAGCGAGGACCGAGCCGTCCTCGACCACATGGCACGTCACACAGGCGACGCCCAGCGAGCCCACCGCCACCGACGGCGGCTCGCCGGGATCGCCCTCCGCCGCGTGGCAACCCCGGCAGAACGCGGTGGGCTCGATCGCCAGAGCGTCCCGGAAGGCGGGGTTGTCGTACGCGCGCTGATGATGAGAGCCGCGCCACTCTTTCGCTTCATCGGCGTGACAGGAGACGCACGTGGCGTTGAGCTTCACGGCGTCCTCGCCGCGTGCGCGATACGGCCGAGGACGGAGCGAAGCGTCGATGGTTCGAACGAGGTCGTCGTAGGCGCGGGACGCGGGCTCGGTGGTCGCACCCTCCGGCGCGATGGGCGGCGCCTCCTCCTCGGCCGTGACGGCCGAGCTCGGCGCGCCGGGCGGCTCCTCGACGTCATCGGCTTGGCAGCCGACGACGACGAGGAGGAAAAAGAGAATCGGCCGCGGCATGCCGCGGCCGATCATATCCGCTGTCGGGCTCGGGGCTCGGCTCGGGTGGTGCCCGACGTCAGTTCTCGTCGTCGTCGTCGTCGTCGTCGTCTTGATCGGCGAGCTGCTGCTCCAGCTTCGCGATCTGCTCCTCACGCTGCTCCTGCTCGGACTTGCCCTCGCGGCGGAGCGCCTTGGCGGCGGCGGCCCGGGCCTGCTGCACCTTCTGCATGACGGCGGGACGCGGCGCCATCAAGAGGGTCATCGTGCGCTGCTCCATCGTGGGGCGCATCTCGACCGTCGCAAACTCGTCGAGGGTGCGGACGATGCGATCGAGCTGCTCTTGGGCGACCTGCGGGTGGGTGATCTCGCGGCCGCGGAAGCGGACGGTGAACTTGACCTTGTGTCCCGCCTCGAGAAACTGCTGGGCGGCGCGCGTCTTGAAGTCGAGATCGTGATCGTCCGTCTTCGGGCGAAGCTTGACCTCTTTCACGTCGAACGCGGCGGTCTTGATGCGCGTCTCGCGTGCCTTCTTCTTCTCGTCGTATTTGAACTTGCCGTAGTCGAGGATCTTGCAGACCGGCGGCTCGGCCTTGGGGTTCACCTCGACGAGGTCGAGACCCTTTTCCTGCGCGCGGCGGAGCGCTTCGTGCGTGGCGAGGATGCCGAGCATCTCGCCGTCGTCGCCGATGACCCTGACCTCAGGGACGCGGATTCGCTGGTTGATGCGGATCTGCGGTCCGCGTTGCTGTGCACGAGGGTCGAATCGTCGCATCGCCATGTGCTGTTCAGAATCTCCTGTGAAAAAGTAGAAACGGGACGGTCCCGGCGGTCGAATGCGGCCGGGACGCGGGATGAGAGACTATTGTTCAGGCCCCCGCAAGAGGGACCTCAAGAAGGCGGCCTCGACTCGCCCTGCAGGAGCTCGACGAAGGCTTCGAGCTGCATGGCCCCGAGGTCCTTGTTTTGATCGCGCGAACGCGGCGCTACCTGACGACCGGCGGCTTCTTTGTCGCCGACCACGACGACGTACGGCACGCGCGTCAGGCGCGCGGCGCGGATTTTGGCGCCGAGCTTGTCAGGCGACAGGTCGGCTCGCGCGCGGAGGCCCTTCTCGGCGAGGAGCGCGACCACCTCCTTCGCGTAGGCCTCTTGCTTCTCGCTCACCGTGACGATCACGGCCTGCTCCGGGGCGAGCCAGGTCGGGAACGAGCCGCCGACGTGCTCGATCAGCACCGACAGGAAGCGCTCGAGCGAGCCGAGGATCGCACGGTGGAGCATGACCGGGCGGTGCGAGCCGCCATCCTGACCGACGAACTCGAGCTCGAAGCGGTCGGGGAGGGCGTAGTCGACCTGCATCGTGCCGAGCTGCCAGGAGCGCTTGAGGGCGTCGTGGATGTGAAACTCGAGCTTGGGCCCGTAGAAGGCG
>JBGTSH010000408.1:0-8337 GCA_041940405.1 Polyangiaceae bacterium | reverse complement strand
CGCAGTTCGCCACGCGCTCGACGAGGCCTCGCCTCGCCGCGTGCCGCTCCTCGTGAAGATCGCGCCCGATCTGGCCGACGCGGACGTCGAGGCGGTCGCCGACCTCGCGCTCGAGCTCGATCTCGATGGGATCGTTGCCACCAACACGACAATCTCGCGCGAAGGGCTCGTTTCGCCGGCGGACGCCGTCGCCGCGTGCGGAGCCGGCGGGCTCTCCGGCGCACCGGTCAAGCGCCGCGCGCTCGAGGTGCTCAAGCTCCTCTACAAGCGTACGTCGGGCAAGCTCTGCCTCGTCGGCGTCGGCGGGATCGAGAACGCGGACGACGCGTTCGACCGCATCGCCCACGGCGCGACGCTCCTTCAGCTCTACACCGCGTTCATCTACGAGGGACCGCTCGCCGCGTACCGCATCCACCGCGGCCTGGCTGGGCGGATGCGACGCGAGGGCTACGCGTCGATCGCCGCGCTCGTCGGCTCGGCGGTCTGACGGGCGGGCTCGGGCGTCGAGAGGGGCGCGGCCGCCACGAGGATCTCCTTCACGCTGCGCTCGATGCCGTCACCGATCGCATCCATCGGAAGGTCGTTGGGGTCGTAGCCGAATGGATCTTCGATCTCGACGCCTATCTCGTCGATCCCGAAGAGAGCGAACGCGAGGACGGCGGCTGCGAGCGGCGTGTACCAGCGCATGTCGCCCACCATCGCGAACGGAACCGAGAAGCAGAACAGGGTGACGAACACCTTGATGTGGTGCGCGTAGGCGATCGGTACGGGCGTCTTGTGGATGCGCTCTGCCCCGCCCAGCGCGTCGGCGAGGGCCGTGAGGTTCTGGTCGATCACCTGGAGGCGAACGCGGTCGAGCTTGCCGGCGTCCTGCATCGCGGCGAGCTCCGCCGAAATCCAACCCATGACCACGTACGGCCGCTGCACGACGTCGGCGAGGCGCTTCCTCTCGGCTTCGGTGAGGAGCGCGCCGAGCGGCGCGAGGTCGGTCTCGGCGCGAAGCGCCTGCACGCTCAACCGGTAAAACGCGATGAGATGCCTGCCCATCTCGGCCCGCGCCTCGTTCGGCGCAGGGACGAGCGTCGCGATCTGGCGAGCGAGATCGCGGAGACGGTTGCCCATCATCCCCACGAGGCGCCGCCCTTCCCACAAGCGGTCGTACGACGCGTTCGTCCGGAACACGAGGAGGAGCGCGAGCGCCGCGCCGATCAGCGTGTGCGCGATCGGCGGAATCCGAAAGCCGCTCTTCTCGAAGACGAGCTGCGCGACCACGCCGAACGCTGCGGCCGAGATCACCCGTACGGCAACGCCTCGAACGACCGATCCCCGAAGCGTCAGGACGACCGAGAGCCAGCTCTTGGGCTCGTAACCCACCATCTTGGTGGATGTATATCGAACCCGGCGCCTCAGGTGCTGCGTCGAATGCCGACGAACGCAAACACGCGCTCGAGCACCCGGAAGAACCGGATCCGATCGAGGAGGGGGTTCAGCCAGCCGGTCGTGATGCAGTAGTGCGTGGCGTGGGCACCTCGATGGTGCTGCTGGTGGTGCTCGCGCGAGAGGATGACGCCGGCACGTTGCAGCGCGCGGACGATGCGCGGCGGCTCGGCGGTATGAGCCCAGCCATGCGCGATGCTCGTCAAGAGCACCCCCAAGCCGAGGAGCATGACGAAGAGGGCGAGTCCGGTCGCCCACCCCGCCTCGACGCCGGGTAGCCAAACGTAGGCCGGCACAAGCACGATGTGCGAGATCAGGCAGTTGTCGCCGTTGGCTTCGAAGAAGTCGTGGCGCGTGATGGCGAGCGGATCGACGTGGTGCTCGCGAAAGGGCGTCACCAGCTTCGGGCCGAGGAGCGGCGTCTCCGGCGAGCCATAGCTATCGGCGAGCCAATGGACGAAGCCCGACGCGAAATCGGCGGCGAGGAAGGACGCGAGCGCGATCGCCGGAAAGAGCAGGCCGCCGAGCTCGTGCCGGATGAAGCCCTCCCAGACCTCGACCCCGAGCGCGGCGGTGAAGTACGCGAACGACGCGCAGAAGAGGACGTCGAGGGCGCGATGATGCAAGGCCCGCGGCGGGAGCGGAGCAGCTGCAGAGAGCGGGGTCCTCTCTGGGCCGGAGACCGGCTTGACCGTCACTGCTCCGCTACGCCGTGGGCCTACCATCGGTTCCCTATCCCGGCAGGATCTCCTCTACCTGCGCCAGCATTTCCATTCGCCTCCGAATGACGGGGCTGGTCCCGTCGAGGAGACGCGCCGTCTCGGCGAGCACCTCTCCGAGCGGGACGATGCGTACGCTCGGATCCATCGTCTCCTTGCCGACGCCGAACGGCGGCTCCCAACCGAGCATCACGTCCGAGAGGCCGCGCTCCAAGGCCACGATCGCGCCGAAGCCGAGCCGCTGGGCGATGGTTCGGTCGAGGGCGGTGGGATCGCCGCCACGGACGACGTGCCCGAGCACCGTCTCGCGCACGTCGACGCCGGGCGCGATGGTCGCGATCATCTCCGAGACCCGCGAGCGGAGCGTCATGATCGGGATCGTGAGACCCTCGCTCTTCACGATGAGCGCGCGCTTCTTGGTGCGGCCGGCCGCAAAACAACGCGTGAGCATGCGTTCGAGCCGCTTGTAGAGGGCCGTCTCGTCGAGGCTCGCCTCGCCGTAGAGGATCGCGTCGGCCTCGGCGGCGATGCCTGCACGCATCGCTAGAAAACCGCAATTTCGACCCATGACCTCGACGATGAAGCAGCGTCGGTGCGCACGCGCGGTGTCCGAGATGCGATCGCACGCGTCGACGATCGTGTTGACGGCCGTATCGACGCCGATCGCCAGGCCCGCGTGACCGATGTCGTTGTCGATCGAGGCCGGGAGACCGACCGTCTTGATCGAGCCTTTGCTCGTGAGAAGGTGCGCGCCCGTGAGCGAGCCGTTGCCGCCGATGACGATGAGGCCGTCGGCTCGCATCTCGCCGAGCCGCTCGAGGACGCGCTCGGGCCCGCCGGGTTGCATCATCTCGAGGCATCGCGACGAGCCGAGCACCGTTCCACCTTGCCGCGTGATGCCCTCGATCGCGTCGGCCTCGAGCGACATCCACTCGCCGGCGAGCAAGCCCGCGTAGCCGTTCTTCACGCCGAGGACCTCGTGCCCGCGGCTCTTGCCGACGACGGCGATGGCGCGGACGGCCGCGTTCATGCCGGGCGCGTCACCGCCCGAGGTCAGAATCGCAATGCGCATGAGAGGGGATGGTCGAGGTCGATAAGGCCCCAGGTCAAGCCCCGAGGCGCCGATCGATCTCGCCGAGGGCTCGGAGAGCCCCTTCGGCGATGCCGATGTGCCCCGCCGGAACATGCGGCTCACGGAGGTTCACCCGGATCAGCACGGCGTCTCTGCGCATCACGGTCCGCTCGCTGGTCATCCTGACGGTCGGCACTGCGCTGCCGGCACCGCACTCGATCACGACCAGCTTGCCGGAGCCGCGGCCGACCCCGCCGAGCCAGCTCGACAGGCGCTCCTCTTGCGCGCTCGTGCGGCTGTCGTCCCAGCCGTAGTCGCCGAACATGAGGATGTTGGGGCGTGCGAGCGATCCGCATGCCCCGCACTTCGGGAGCGGGAGGCGCGCCCGAAACGTCGCCTCGTCGACGTCCGGCTCGTAGCCGTCGGCCGGGACGATCCCGAGGCTGCAGGAGCGTGTGCACTGCAGAAAGTCGATCGCGCCATGACACTCGACGATGCGATCCGGATCGAACCCTGCTCGCTGGAACGCCCCGTCCACATTGCTCGTGAACACCCAGGCGCCTGCGGGCACCTTCTCTCCCCAACGACGCAGAATTTCGAAGCCGGCGTGCGGGCGGGTCTTTCTGTAGAGCGAGAGCCGGTGCCCATAGAAGCCCCAGGCGAGCTCGGGGTCGGTGTCGAACCAAGCCGGGTTGGCGAGGTCGACGAACGAGAGGCCGAGCTTCTTGAATGGCGGGTATGCCTTCCAGAAGCCTTCGTTGCCTCGAAAGTCCGGCAGGCCCGAATCGACCCCCATGCCCGCGCCGGCCGTCACCAGGATGGCGCCGGCCTCGCGAACGGTGCTCGCTGCGCGCTCGTAGAGCTCGTCCACCCGAGCATCATCGCACGCTGCCCTACCTCTGGCCCGATCGCTCTATGATGGCTGAGCGTGACGCCCAAAGAGGTCGTGTTTCTGATCGACGAGAGCGGCGCGGTCTATCACCGCGACGATGGCGACGGGCCCACGCACATTCCGGACGCCAGGTCCCGTTGGGAGGTCATCTGGGAGAGTCGCGATCGCCTCCGCGAAATCGCCCACAGCCATCCAGTCGGTCCCCTCGCCTTCAGCAACGAGGACGAGACGACGATGAGCGCCCTCGAGTCCGCGCTCGGGCGCTCCGTCATCTTCAGCGTGGTCGCACCAGGTGGGATGTTGCGCCGCGAGCACGGCCTTACCACCCGCGTCGAAATCGAGCCCGCGTGGGCCGCAGAGCTTCGCGCGGTGTCGGGGATGTCTTCGGCTCTCTGAGATTCGCCGCTCTTTTCCCTTTCTTGAGAAGTGTTGAGCCAAAAAATCGCTCCGATCGGAGACTTATTCTTCGGGGATGAAAACCCAAGTGCACTTCGTTTCGTCTTAAGCGTCAGCTAACCAGCGCATCGCTCGTTGTGAGGTGAATCATGGCCGTGCTCAACATCACCTACGGGGGTTCCTCTACCGACCACCCTCTCGACCTGATGGTGGAGCTCACCGATTCGGACATCCGCCGCATTGCGGTCGAACTGATCCGGGCCGGCGCCGCAGCCTTCGAGCACTATGTCGTGGATCGCTTCACTTCGCCGGGCGGTGAGCGCCGGATCTATCTCCGGCCCAAGGTCCCGTTCGGCGGCCCCCGCAGCGCTTAAAGTCCGAGCGTAGGGGTGCGATAGTAGGCGCCATGCGCCTGCTCCACACGATGCTCCGCGTGAAGGACCTCGACGCCTCGCTCGCCTTCTACACCGGGGCGCTGGGGATGCGCCTCCTTCGCAAGACCGACTACCCCTCGGGCGAGTTCACGCTCGCCTTCGTCGGCTACGGCGAGGAGAGTGACACTGCTGTCATCGAGCTCACGCACAACTGGGGCAAGTCCGACTACGTGCTCGGCGACGCCTTCGGTCACATCGCGATCGGCGTCACCGACATCTACGCGACGTGCGACAAGCTCCGCGCAGAAGGCGTGAAGATCACGCGCGAGCCCGGACCGATGAAGCACGGCTCGACCGTGATCGCGTTCGTCGAAGACCCGAACGGCTACAAGGTCGAGCTCATCCAGCGCTCGTGATCGTCAGCCGCCACCCGTCGTGGTGGCCGCGGTCGACGACGCGCTCGACGACGAGGACGACGTGCCGCTACAACCGATGCCCGCGGAGTCGCACATGCACGGGACGCAGGCCGAGCCCTCGCCCTGGACGATGAGGCAACCTGCGCCCTGGCCGCAGTCGGTCGTCGCGTCGCAACCGATGCGCGTGCACATCCACTGGTCCTGGCCGACGTCGGCCAGGCAGAGCTGCGCAGCGGCGTTGTCCATGCACTGCTTGCCGAGGGGCGAGCAGTACTCGCCGACCCCGAGCTCGTTGCCCATGTCGCCCGGCTGGATGCACGAATCGGCAGGAGGCCCGCCGGTGCTCGTTGCCTTCGTGGCCCCGCCTGTCGTCGTCGTGCCGCCGCCGCCGGAGCCACCGTCGCCGTCGCCGTCGCTGTCACCGCAACCGATGACCACGACGCTGGCGAAAACGCAGACGGCGACCGAGCGCTCGAGGATCCGTCTCACGGCGTCGCCTCGACGCGCTCGCACATGATCCGCTCGGTGCCCGGGAAGTAGTAGCCGAAGCCGATGCACATCTCGGTGGGGAACGCGAGCGGCGCATCGGTGATGTTGTTCCAGCTGCACGTCTGCCGAAGGATCGTTCCCTTGGCGAGCTTGAGCGGCGCCTCCTTCGTGTAGTGGAGTAGCGGCGGGTGCGACGCATACGACGCCGCCCACTCTTCTTCGTAGAGGGTACGGAGGACGTTCCCTTGCGCGTCGACCTCTTCGAGGCGGTAGTGCTTGCCCTGCTCGTGCATGTGGCCGAGCAGCATCGTCAGGCTGAGATCCTGCGGGACGGTGCAATCCATCGTCGTCGTCAGCTCGCTGTGCGGCTCGATCAGGAAGCTGTCGTCGTCGACGACGAAATCTGCCGCATACGCGGTGACCTTGGCCGGATCGATGAGCTGGACGTCCAACTTGTCCTCCGACTTCATCTCGGCGCCGGACACGTTGATGTAGTGCGCCTGCACCATGAGCTGCTTGCCCGCGGGGATCTTGAAGGCGAGCCCTTCGGCGAGCTGCAGGTAGTCGTCCGCGTTCCCCTCGCCGCCGGCGCCGACGACGAAGTGCCAGTCGACCATCTCGGTCTTGCCGTCGCACTCCTGCATCCCGGGCTCGCGCTGGTTGTCGACGTAGTACAGGCTGAGGTGATGGCCTCCCTTCACCTGCGCGCCCCTCGCGGCGACAACGCTCAGCTCGCGATCGGTGATGACGTCGGAGTAGTAACACTTGAACGACTCACCTACCGGGATCTGGAAGTCGGGGAGCTCGATGACGACGGTGTCTTTCGACTCGCCATCGCCGGACGGATCGCTCTCCGCCTCGCCACAGCCGAACCCCAGGAGCGCCCACGCGCCGACCAGCGCGAACAACGGTTTCGTCATCATCGCCCTCACCTCTGTGTCGAAGGTGCGCGGACCCTACTCCGAGACCCCTCGCCTGTCATCGGGCCCGGACAACGACGCGTAGCGGCGAAATGCCACGCGTCACACGAAGTGAAACAGCTGCACACCGAGCCTCAGAACCCGGCAGCCCTCGCGACCTCGCGGGGGGTCTTTCCGAATTCGTCGACCTGCCGGTTGAGGTCGCGCATGGTCTTCGCGTCGATCTTGCCCTCGAGCTTGCGGAAGGCCTCGACGACGTCGGGCTTCTCGCGCGCGAAGCGCCCGGAGACGAGGACGACCGCGTCGTAAGGAGGAATGACATTTCTGTCGTCTTCGAGGACGCGGAGACCGAACGCGTCGATGCGTCCGTCGGTCGAGTACGCCGAAATCACGTCGACCTGCTTCTCCTTCGCCGCCTGGTACATCAGCGCCGGATCCATGACGCGCTCCTCTCGGAAGGCGAAGCCGTAGGTGCTCCGGAGCGCCGCCCACTCCTGCCGACCGAAGAACTCGTAGTCGGCGCCGACGGAGAGCGTGCTCGCGTGCGGCGCGAGCTGAGACAGCTTGACCCAGCCGCGTGCGGCTGCGTCGGCCTCGCGCGTGGCCAGGCAGTACTTGTTCTCGAACCCGAGCGACGCGACGACGACGACCCCGTGCTTCTGCTCGAGCTCTTCCCGCACGATGCGAAGGAGCTCCTCTCGGCTCGCGGCCGGCTCCTTGTGGCCGAGGACCGTCGTCCACAAGGTCCCCGAGTAGTCGACGTACGCGTCGAGATCGCCGCTCGCGAGCGCGTCGAACGCGACCGTCGAGCCGAGCGACTCGATGACCGCCGCCTTGTTGCCGGTGCTCTCTGCGCGCGCCCCGAGGACATGCCCGAGGATGAAGCTCTCGGTGAAGGGCTTGGTACCGACGCGCACCGGCTGCTCGCTGGCCTCGAGGCGGCCGGCGACGAGGCTCGTCGCCGCGAAGAGCGCGATGGCGCCGAGACCCACTGCACCCGCCAGGAGCGGCACACGCCGTCGCTCGCGGACCCCTCGCTCGATCCCTCGGACGAGCGCATCGAGGCTCAGCGCGAGCACCGCTGCCGCCAAGCACCCGACCGTCGTGGCCGCATGGTTTCGCGTCTGCAGCCCGCTGAAGATGAAGTTCCCTAGGCTCGGAGCGCCGACCGGCGTCGAGAGCGTGGCCATTCCCACGCACCAGACCGCCGACGTGCGGAGCCCAGCCACCATGAACGGGAGCGCCAGCGGCAGCTCGACCAAGAGGAGGACCTGCCGCTCGGTCATGCCGACGCCTCGCGCAGCCTCGAGGAGTGCGGGGCTCACCTCGCGTATGCCGGTGACCGTCGCGAGGAGGATCGGCAGCGCACAATAGAGGGTCAGGCCGATCAGCGCAGGAAGAAATCCGATCGCAGGCGCCCCTACGGCGCCGAGGACCGGCACCATGACGGCGAGCATCGCGAGCGCGGGGATCGTCTGGATCGCGCTCGCCGTGCCGACGACAATTCGCTCGATGCGAGCGGATCGAGTCGCCAGGATACCCAGCGGGACGCTGGCGAGCACGCACACGACGAGCGCGATCACGACGAGCCGCACATGGGCGCCGAGGAGCCCCGGCAAGAG
>JBGTSH010000407.1:0-8359 GCA_041940405.1 Polyangiaceae bacterium | reverse complement strand
CCGGACGCCGACCTCGTCGAGCTCTCGCCTCCCCTCCTCCGAGACTCCGACACGAACGATCGCGTGGTCCTTGTAACGGCTGTGCTCGTCCCACTCGACCATGTCGGGCGCAAAGCTGTTGATGGCCTTCTTGGCTCCGGCGAGCGTCGCCACGAGCCCGGCGCGGTTGCGCACGTGCACGGCCGCGTACAGCGGGAGCTTGCCGATCGCGGCGGCGTCGAGGTGGAAGATATCGCCTGCATCTTTGACGAGCCCTCGATCGATGAGGTCGCGCGACGTCACCTCGCCGAGGTGCTCGATGTCCATCGCGCCGCGTGACGCAAAGTGGACGATCCGCCCCCACGTCTGGGCGGGGCAATCCAGGTTCTCGCAGCGGCGCGCCGACTCGCCCTCGCGGCGCACGAGCGGGCTCGCGCAGACGGGGCAGGCCTCGGGCATGACGAAGGCGCGCTCGTCGCCGGTTCGCTTGTCGAGCACCGGACCGACTACCTCGGGGATGACGTCGCCGGCCCGCTGCACGATGACGGTGTCCCCGATCAGGACGCCCTTGCGAGCGACCTCGTCTTCGTTGTGCAGCGTGGCGGTCTGGATGGTGACCCCTCCGACGAACACCGGCTCGAGCATGGCGAACGGGGTCGCGACGCCCGAGCGACCGATGCTGACCATGATGTCCTTGAGCTTCGTCGTCGCCTGCTCGGGAGGCAGCTTGAAGGCGACGGCCCAGCGCGGCGCCTTCGCGGTGGCGCCGAGCTCCTCTTGGGCACCGATGTCGTCGACTTTGACGACCACGCCGTCGATCTCGTGATCGAGCCCGTGGCGCTTCTCACGAATGTCGCGGACGAACGCCTTCACGTCGTCGAGGGTGGGGCACGACGACGAGAGCGGATGCACCGGCAGGCCCAGGCTCGCGAGGTACTGAAGCGCCTCGGAGTAACGCTTGAACGTCATGCCGTCGATCCGCACGAGGCCGTGCAGGTAGATCGACAGCGGCCGTTCGCGCGTCGTCTCTACGTCCTTCTGTCGCAGCGCCCCGGCCGCCGCGTTGCGGGGGTTCGAGAACGTGGGTTTGCCCGCCTCGTCCAGGCGCTGGTTGATGTCCGCGAAGTCCTTCTTGAAGAGGAACACCTCACCGCGCACCTCGAGCCACGAAGGGACGGCGTCGCCCTTGAGGCGGTGGGGAAGCGACTTCAGCGTGGCGACGTTCTGGGTGACGTCCTCGCCCACGCTCCCGTCGCCGCGCGTCGCGCCGCGCGTCAGACGGCCCTTCTCGAACACGACGGCGATCGACAGGCCATCGATCTTCGGCTCGCACACGAGCGCCGGCCTTCGGGACAGCGCCTTCTCGACCCGCGCATACCACTCGTCCAGGCTCGTCTCGTCGAACACGTTGTCGAGCGAGAGCAGACGCTGCGAGTGCCGAGCGGGAGCGAACAGCTGGCTCGGCGCCGCGCCCACCTTTTGTGTCGGTGAGGTCGGCGTGACGAGGTCTGGATACTTCTTCTCGAGGTCGACGAGCTCGCGGAAGAGCTCGTCGTACGCCTGGTCCGAGATCTCCGGCGTGTCGAGCTCGTGATAGAGCCGGTCGTGGTGGGCGATCTCGGCGCGGAGCTCTGCCGCGCGAATCCTTGCGTCGTCCGGGGCCGTCACGGGGCGCAGCATACCCGCGCGGGCCGTGTCGATGAGCCCCATCGTGGTCGTTTGGTACTCCGTCAGCTTGGCACGGGGCGCCAGGGGCCGGGCACGGAGCATGTAACGGCTCGGGGTCGAGGTACCCGTGCGAAACCCCGAAAGCGCCATCGCCAGCCGCGTCGACGAGTTGCGAGCCTTCTTCGGAAGCGCCGAGATGGTCGATCAGTACGACGCCACACGCGGCTTTCGGCCGGGCGAGGCGCACATGATGACGACGTACCTGCGCTGTCGAGGCAATCTCCTCGACGTCGGTTGTGGGACGGGCAGGCTCAGCTTCTTGCTCTCGGATCGCTGCGCACCGGTCGACGCGTTCGACATCGTCCCCGAGGTGATCGCCAGCGCCAAACGACGACTCGAGCGCGAAGGCGGACCGCTCCGGTTCTTCGTCGCCGACGCGACGAACATTCCTGCGCCGTCCGGTGTCTACGACAATGTCATCTTCGGCTACAACGGCATCGAGGGGATTCCGACGACCGAGCTACGCGAGCGCGCGCTCCGCGAGATCCATCGGGTCCTCCGGCGAGGCGGCCGGTTCGTCTTCTCGACCAAGTCGTGCTTCACCCGAGAGTGGGTCCTCGAGTTCGGCGTGAAACGACGCCTCAAGAGGTTGCTCGCCGCGGTCGGCGCGATGGCCGGCGACGGCGCGAGCGTCGGCCGAGGCGACATCGTGCATCGTGAGCACGGCCGCAGCGTGCGGCTACATACCTCCAATCCATTCTCGGTGAAGAGGCAGCTCAAGAAGATCGGGTTCAAGGTCCTCGCGTTCAACTCGGAGTCGCGGCTCGAGCGGGGGAGCGTCGAGCCGACGTTCTGGTCGAACTTCGACTCCTGGGACCATTTTTACGCCTGCGAGAAGGTCGGCTGACGTTTGGTCGAAGAAGAGGGTCTAGAATGCCGGCGTGGGGTCGGCTCGATCTCTCGCCCTCTTCGCTGCGCTCGCGAGCTCCGCGTGTTTCGTCGACGCCATCGGTGAAGGCGGGATCGGCGCGGGCGGCGCGGGCACTACGACAGCCGGCGCGACGAGCGGATCGCCGGCGGTGACGACGACCTCGGGCCCGACGACGGCGTCGACCACGGGCTCGGGCGGAGCAGGGGGCGCCGGCACAGGCGGTGCGGGCGGAGAGGGCGGCTCGTGCGACGGCTTCCTCACCTTCGACGGAGGACAGATCGCCCGCGTCGCCGACAGCCCGGGTTTCGCTGCCTCCGACGCGTTCGCGTTTGGCGCGCGTGTCCGTCTCGTCGCCGATCCCAAGTACGATCTCGCGCTCGACGGCGCGAGCCAGATCCTCCGGCGCGCCAATTCGCAGGCCGAAGCCGGCTATGCGCTCGGCGTCGCCGAGTCGGTCAACGATGGATTGTTCCATCCCATCCTCGGAGTATGGCTCCAGAACGGCCTTTGCGACATCGCAACTGGCGTCATCGCGCCGGTAGAGGTCGGCGTGTGGACGCGTCTCGACGTCGTGTACCAGCGCAACGACCCGGGGGGGCAAGACCTGCGCTTTTACCGCAATGGGCTGCTCGAAGCGTCGCGCGATTGTCCCGACGAGCCGATCCAGAATCTCGCAACACCCCTCGAGATCGGAGGGACGCTCGAGCACGCCGTGCGCTACCTGCGTGGAGACGTCGACGACGTGTTCTTCAAAGCAGGTCCCGGATTCACCGCGGTGCCGCATCCGGTCGCGTGCGATCCAGGGTTCGCCGTCGCGCTCGGGTTCGATGAGACGCTCGCGTCGAGCTGCCCCATGCCCGTCCTCGAGGCGACGCTCGGGATCGATGAGATGAACGCCGATCCCGCCGATGCCGTGATCGGCTGCCGGTAGGTGGGGAGGAGAACGAGCGCGAGAACGTGTACGAAGCTCGTGAACGAAAGGAGCGTGCACGTTCCTCGTGCACGCTCAACGTGGACGAGCCCGAGCCCGAGGACGAGCCCGTGAACGCCGACGATCACGAAGATCGCGAACGTGCGCAGCGACTACGGCAGCGACTGAATCCACTGCGTGATGATTCCGTTCATCCCCGCTTCGGGATCGGCAATCTCACTCCCGACCGGCGGCATCGTCGACTGCGCCATCCTCTCGTGGACGCAGCTGTTCGACGGATCGCCACCGTCGATGCGCATGATCGTCCCCGCCTGGTAAATGGTCGTCGGAACGTCGAGCGCCGTGGTGTACGTCCCGGTGTCTTCGGGCGTCATGTCGGTGGTGTGGACACGAAGGACCATGTCCGGCACCGGAAAGCTCGGGTTGTGGCAATTGCCGCAGTTCGAGTGCAGGTGCCCGAGCGCTTGGCGCGTGATGTCGTCGCCGGGGACCACGTAGCCTCCGTTGGGCGGGCCTTCGGTCGTGAGGCTGTATGCATCGAGATCGAAGATGTCGAGGCCGCCGAGTTGGTGCGACATCTGAATGGCGCTGAAGCCGAGGACCTTCTCGGGCAGCTTGCCGTGGCAGTTGTTGCATTGGGCGAGGTCGGGAATGTCGTGACCGGTGCCATTGGCATCGATCACGCCGCCCGTGACCAGAGGCGCGTCTTCGGGCGCGCTACCGGCGTCCGTGGACCACTGGTACGTGGCGAACTCCCAATTGCCGCTGTCGCCACCCCACTTGTGGATGAGCCGGGTCTCGATGCGGATGCCGTCGCGCGTGAACTCCTTCCAGAGGCGCGTTCCGACGGGGAAGTCCCAATGGTCGGGATCCGAGGTGTCGATCGGCGAGCACGTCGGGATGTACGCATATCGATTCTTGGTCGCGCCGTCCGACCAGAGCGGGTACTGCGGCTGAAAGGAACGCGCCCACGAGGCGATCTCGGTGCTGTTGGGAAGGTAGAGGCCCGTCCCCGCGAGGTTTGGGGTGGAGGTTCCGCCCGGGGTCGCAGGCGGTCCGCCGTCGTTGCACTTGCGCTCGCACGCGCTGACGCCGCCGCATTCGGTGGGGCACGCGTTGCAGCCGCATGCGTAGACGAGGTGGCTCGGCGCGAAGCCAATCGCGGCCCCGTCGCACGCGTCGAGACAGGCTGCCAGCCCGTCGCCGGCCTCACAAGCCGCTGCGCATGTCCGCCAGGCGGTGCACTCGGGATCGGCGCCGCACTCCTGAAGGATCTTCCCGCACGCGTCGGCGGCACATGCGACGCACTCCGAGAACGGGTTGTTGCCGCCGCCGGTCGTCGTGCTGGAAGAAGTCGTCGGCATCCCCGTCGTGGTGGGTGCGGTCGCGCCCGTCGTCGTCGTGGACGTCGTCGGTGCGGCGCCTCCGCCGCCCGAGCCTTCGTCGTCACCACAAGCGATCGCAAAGCAGGTGAAAGGAACCGCCATGACCAAGAACGAAGCGCGCATGGGCCGAGGCTATCGCAAGTCGGCCTCGCGGGAAGGGCGCTCTTCGCGGCGACGCTATCGGCGTGGACCGGCAGTCCAATTCATCGCATCGGGCGCTTCCGGATTCGCCGCCTTCGGAGCAGTGCTGCGAGCGCCGAGAGAGCGGCGGGGAGACCGAGCGATGCGTCGGCACCACGCGGGTTGGACGCGCAATCGCAGCCCGAGCCTCCACCATCGGATCCCGGCGGACCTCCGCCACCGGTCGCACCGCTCGCAGCCGCGGCCGTCGAAGAGGCGGCCGACGCGGTCGAGGTGGACGACATCCCTCCGCCGCCCTCGCAGTCGCCCGCGCCGAGCTGCTCCTCGAGCGTGCTCCACGGTGCGGGACACTCCGTCGCGACCGTCGAGCCCGGAGGACAATCGAGCGGACCCGCGAGGCATGTCTCGACAAAGAACGCTTCGAACGTTGCGCCGCCGTCATCGGAGCGTCCCACGTCGAAGCCTGCGCTCGGAAGCATGCAGCCGTAGAGCGCATCGGCCGTAGCGCGCAGGCAACGCACGGAGATGCTTGAAATCTGCTCGAAGACCCAATCAGGAGCGGTGGCCCGCCAGACCCCATCGGCTTCGCCGCCGACCCACGCCGTTGCGCCGTCGGGCGAGAGCGCGAAGCCGCGCAGGAAGCCTTCGCCCTCGAAGACGGCGTCCCACGTGTCACCACCGTCGCTCGTGACCAGGAGGCGACCGGGTGCACTGTCGAGCCGGACCCATACGCGAAGCTCGTCGAGCGGGTCGACGGCCGCGATGTACGGCGACGTGCCCAGCGTGCTGCCTGGAACGAGCACCTCCATGAAAGACGCGCCGCCGTCGGCCGAGCGCGCGAAGGTGCCGACGAGGGCCGCCTCCGGACCGGTGAGGCCGCTGACGTAGAGTCTCTCGGGGTTGGACGGCGCGGCATCGAGCGTGAGCGGCCGGAACTTGAGCGGCAGAGGCGACGCCGTCTGGGTAAACGTGTCGGCGTCGTCATCTGTTCGATACACGCGATGGGGGTCGGTCGGCATCGTGATGACTGCATACGCGGGGCCGAGCAGCGTCTGCGAGACGTCATCCACCCGCATCCCCTCGAGCGAAGGGACACGGTCGTAGGAGCAGCCCTGCTCGTCGCCGCGGACCAGGCCGTCGGGCAGCCCGACGTACGGGACGCCGGCCGGCGTGAGCGCGAATGCGGGGGTCGTCTGCGCTCGGTAATCGAGGGCCTGCATGCACACGAGCCGCCACGACGCGCCGGCGTCGTGCGTGACGACGAGCCCGTAATCGGTACGGAGCCAAGCGGTGCTCGGATCGTTCGGGTCGAAGAGCAGGTGGCCGGAGGAGGGAAATACGCCGTTCGCTCGCGCTCCGCTCGGCGCGAAGAGCGCGGCGGCGGCGAGGATCGCCGCCGCTACGGGGACGCGACTCGAGGCCACGCTCGGATGCTAGCAGTCATGCAGTTTCGCCGAGTGTTGGGATGGCCTAAATTCTCGGGATGCTGCGCACGAGGGCCGTGCTGAACGCGGGGGTCCTCGCCGTCTCGCTCGCCGGCTGCGGCAGCTGCTGGACGCGAGAAGAGAGCGGGCCCGAGGTGAAGGGCCCGGTCCACGCCGAGTTCATCGTGCGAAGGCAGGGCTTCATCGAGTCGGGGCGCTCTGCGCCCTATGTGCGCGGCATCATCCGCATCGACGGGAAGATCAAGCACGAGCACATCGCCGACTGCCACGAGCCGGATCGTCAGCTAGCCGGCGACGATGAAGGCCGTCGGTTCGCGTACCGCTGCGCGGCCTCTGATGATTGGCGCGTGCTCCACCTCTCGCCTCAGGGTGGGCTCTATGCAATGTGCAGGACCCGCGCCGCCGCTGCAGGCTCGATCGACTGGAGCGCGGTCGCGAAGTTCGAAGACGCCGCGGCGGAGCTGGTGTCGTGCGCGGGAGGCGCGACCGACGCGCTCTTGGAGGAGCTCCTGGCGGCGGATGCCGCGTTCGCGTCGCGCGTCCTCGGCGCGACGCGGGACGAGGAGCTGCTGCCGGATCGCGAGACCGGTGACGACGCCTGGCAGCGCGCGTACGCGAAGCTTCCCGAGGGAGAGAGACGAGCGCTGTCGAGCGCCCTCGTCGCGGGGATGTCCGACGCCGGCGCGAAGGGGCCAGGGGTTTGGCGGGCCATCGTGCTCGGCGGCATCGACCGGATCGGGCGTGCGGAGCTGTTCGATCGCGTCGATGCGCTAGCTCGATCGTCGAAGCTCTCGATCTCGGACGACCTCGCGCTCGCCGCCGGCCTCCACTCGATGGTGCGAACGGACGCGAAGCGTGCGGGTGAGGCGGCGTGCCGCGCGCTCGAGGCCGAGCACCACGAATCGCTCCGCGGAGGCTACGCGAGGGCGCACTTTGCGCTCGTCGCCGCGCGATCGAAAGAGAGCTGTCCGCGCCTCATTGCCCAGTTGGGCTGCGGGGAGGAGTACCTCTGCGGCGGCGCAGACGCCCGCCACGTGTGCCGTGCCGACGAGCTCGAGAAGATGGTCGATGACGCTCTCGCAGGGGACGCCATCATCGTGGCGAAGAAGGGGCCTGCTATTGGGTATGCATCGTCGGCGCTCGCGCTCGCGTACGCCACGAGCAGCGTGCCGGAGGGCTTTCTGCGCCGGAACGATCGCCTGGCGTACCGTCAGGACCCGGCGGAGCCCGTCTGCTGGCGCGCCGGCAAGCTCGGGATCGAATGCCGCTGCATCGATGAGGGAGCTGCCTCCGAGCCCATCCTCTGCCGCGCGACCGGCTCCGACAAGACGGTCAAAGGCAACGCGCATTGCATCATGACGTTCGACGACGAGGCGCGAGTCCTCCGCGGCAAGCATGTCTGCGAGGCGTCCGGGCATTGCAACCACGACGCCGACTGTTGTGACGGCGTGTGCGAGAAGTCGCTCTGCAAAGCGAAGGGGCCGGCTGCTACGCAGTCCGCGCCTTGAGTAGGATGGCCGGGTGACGCTCCTCTGCGCGACCCACGAGGTCGCCATCTACATCCCGCCGCCGCCATCGTCGGTGATCCCTCCGGACTCGGCGATGAGCATCTGCCGACGATTCATCGAAGGCGTTGCCGAAGGCCCCGCGCCCGATGCACGCGTCTACGACGACCGCGACGCGTCGATCACCATCGTAGAGGATGGGTTCTTCGACAAGGTCGAGGGGAAGACGCCAGCCTTCGAGGCGCTGCTCGCGGATGTGAGGAGCGAGAGGATTCGGGTGCTCTTGCTCGCGGACCCGGGCGCGCTCGGCCGCATCCCGGATCACGGTGGCGACGTCCGGCGCCTCGACGATCAGGTCGAGATCGTCTACGCCG
>JBGTSH010000406.1:0-8364 GCA_041940405.1 Polyangiaceae bacterium | reverse complement strand
CCAGCGCGGATGGCGCGGTCATCGAACGCCAACGTCCTCAGGCGGCTCGTCGAGCGCGGATGGCGCGGTCATCGAACGCCAACGTCCTCAGGCGGCTCGTCCAGCGCGGATGGCGCGGTCATCGAACGCCAACGTCCTCAGGCGGCTCGTCGAGCGCGGATGGCGCGGTCATCGAACGCCAACGTCCTCAGGCGGCTCGTCGAGCGCGGATGGCGCGGTCATCGAACGCCAACGTCCTCCAGGGTCTCGTCCAGCGCGGATGGCGCCGTCATCGAACGCCAACGTCCTCCGGATCTCCTCCAGCGCGGATGGCGCCGTCATCGACCGCCAACGTCCCAGCGACGTCTGCGTGCACGGCTGTCGTCGGCGTGATCGGGCTCGTCCTCGGGCTCGGGCTCGTCCACGTGAAACATGCACGTCGGAACGTGCACGCTCCTTTCGTTCACGAGCTTCGTGCACGTTCACGAGCTTCGTGCACGTTCACGTCTTGCCGTGCACGTTCACGCTCTGGCTACTGCACGTACCCGGTCGCTCCGTTCTCTCCCGGCGGCGGCGCGCTCTCGACCCTCGCGAGAACTTTCGCGCGAAGCACCCATCTCTGCGGAACATCCGGCGCAAGCTCGGCCGCTCCCCAGAAGACGTACTGCTTCCCTTCCTCGAGCTTGTCGCCTTCGCCGAGGACCTCCATCGCGATCGGCTCGCCTCCGGGGTCCGCAAGCAGGAAGCGCGCGTCGACCCCTTTGGGGCACGTCCACGGTCCCTTCTCGGGATCGCATTGCTGGGGTCGCTTGACCACGATCCCCACCACCCTGAGGCCCGAAAGCGTCAACCCGGGCTCGAAGACCGAGCGCTGGACCCTCCAGGTCAGCTCGTCCACCGTGATGACGTGGGCCGGGACGGCGTGGATGACCTCCAAATCGCTCGCAGCCCCGCAGGCGAGCACAAACGTGGTCAGGGCAAACCAGGCAACGCGACGCATCAGAGCCGTGAATGTGTGGTCGCGGGCAATCTAGCACTCGAAAAGGGATCCGGGCCCGCACGATAGCGCGCACCCTGCACTTTTCCGGTTGGGTGAAACTCCCTCGCAAAGTAGGATTCCGCGCCCCAGCGGCCCGGCCGCGGGATTCGGAGGACCATGTCGATCGAGATCGTGCGCGGCGAGTTGGAGCGACTCTTCTCGCTGGAAGAGCTCCTCTCTCTCTCGGGGGACCTCCTCGATTTTTCCCCCACGGAGGTAGGCGGTACCGCATCCAAGGCGTCGTTCGCCAAAGCGCTCGTCGAGCGCAGCGTCGAGACGCACGCCGTAGCGGCTTTGCTCGACGCCATCGTGGCGTCGCGCATCGACGTCGACCCTCGGGTCAAGGAGCTCGCCAAGTCGGGATCCGGCGTCGACGCCGAGCTCAAGCCGGGCGAAGCATTCGGCGCGTTCCAGGTCGTGCGCAAGATCGCCGACGGCCCGCGGGCCACGGTCTACGCCGCAAAGAAGGACGGCGAAGACCGCGTGCTGAAGATCTTCCGCGCCGGCGCTTCGAGCGACGCCGCGGCAGCGCGACGCTTCGTTGCGCAATCGCGGCTCCTCGCAAAGGTCGCGAGCGACTCGCTCCCTGGTTCGGGTGAAGCGGGCGCGGTCGGTACGCGGCTCTGGGCTTCGTACAAGCTCGTCGATGGCCAGCCGCTGTCGGCGCGTGTCGCGCGCTCGGGTGCGCTCCACCTCAACGAGGCCAAGCCGATCCTCCGCGGCGTCCTCGCCGCGCTCTCGGCGGTCCACGCCGCTCGCCTCGCGCACGGCGGGGTGAAGCTGGAGAACGTCCTCGTCACGCGTGGTCCGTCGGGCACGCCGCTCGCGGTCCTCGTCGATCCCGCCGGCGACAAGCTCGGCGTCGATCTCACGGCGCTCGCCAAGCCGTGGGCCGCGAAGGGCGTCAGCCCCGAGCAGCTTCGCGGCAAGCCCGCGGACACCGCGAGCGATCTCTACGCGTTCGGCGCGCTGCTCTTCGAGCTCCTCACCGGCAAGCCTCCCTTCGCCGGAGCGACCGGCGCCGATCTCGCCGCCGCGCACCTCACCACCCCCGCTCCGGCGCCGAGCGCGATCGCGCCGCGCGGTTGGGTCACCAAAGAGGTGGATGACGTCATCCTCGCGCTCCTCGACAAGACGCCCGAGAAGCGCCCGAAGTCGGCCGACGCCGTCCTCGCGAGCCTCGAGGCGATCGGCAAGACCGCTTCGGCGTCGAAGATCTCCACGGAAGAGTTCGATCAGAAGGTCGATCTGCTCGTCGCCGATCCCGAAGATCACGACGCGGCGATGGCGCTCGAGGCGGCGATCGAAGCCGGTGCCGAGCCCTCGAAGGTCGCCGAGGCGTTCACCGTTTCGGCCGAGAGCGTCGAGCTTCCCGAGGAGGACGGCGAGGCCAAGACCAAGGCCCTCGAAACGAAAAAGTCGCTCCTCTATCGAGCCGCGCGCATCTACGAAAATGCGAAGCTCAACGAGCAAGCAGAGGAGACGTACAACCAGGTCTGCGAGCTCGATCCGGCGGACGAGATCGCGGCGACCGCCCTCCAAGAGGTCCGCCGTCACCTCGGCAAGTTCGAAGAGCTGATCGAGATGCTCCTCGAGCGCCGCGAGAAGAGCGAGAGCCACACCGATCGCGCGCGGTATCTGAACCAGATCGGACACCTCTACATCCGCGAGCTCGACGACACGGAGCAGGGCGTCTTCGCGCTCGCGCAGGCGCTCGCGCAAGACGTGCAGAACGACGAGTACGCAGCGGATCTCGAGCGCGCCGCCGGCAGCGACATGCGCCTCTGGACCGAAGCGTTGACCATCCTCAGCGAGGCGACGACCCACCCGCGCATGCCCCCCGAGGTGAAGGTCGTCCTCTTCACGCGCCTCGGTCACTGGTACTCGGACAAGGTCGCGCGGCCGGATCTCGGCCTCCCCTGCTTCCAGGCAGTCTTGGCGATCGAGCCGCACAACGACGGTGCCCTCTCGGGTATGGCGGGCGTCTACCGCCGCGCGCAGCAGTGGCAAGAGCTCGGTCAGGTGCTCCTGCGCCGCGCCGACCGCGCTCCGACGCCGGAGAAGGCGCGCGAGTACCGCGCGGCCGCCGCCGATTTGCTCGAGACCAAGCTGTCGGATGCGGGCCGCGCACGCGATCTCTACGAGCAGATCATCGCCGAGGATCCGGGCCACGACGCCGCGAGCGAGGCGCTCGGGCGCATCTACCTGCAGCTGGGTGACGTACAGGGTCTCGCCAAGATCCTCGAGCGCCGCAGCGAGGCGCTCCGGGGCGAAGCGCGCGTCGAAGCGATCTGCCGCGTGGCCGAGCTCTACGAAGACCAGCTCAACAACCTGCCCGAGGCGTACCGCCGGTACGAGAGCGCGCTCGCCGTCGACGCGCTCAGCCTCACGGCCCTCCGCGGTCTCGACCGCATCCTCAACCGGCAGGGTCGCTACGGCGAGCTCCTCGAGGTGCTCGAACGCCAGCTCGCGATCGCCGCAACGCCGAGGCAGAAGATCAACCTGCTCGAGCGCATGGCAGGCATCTACGAGGAGGAGTTCCTCGACCACACCAAGAGCGCCGAGACGCTCGAGCGCGTGCTCGAGGTCGACTCGGCCCACCTCGCCGCGATCACCTCGCTCATCCGTCACTATCGAGCCCTCGATCGGTGGGAGGACGTCGTCGCCGCCTACGAGCGCCAGCTCAAGATCGTCACCGACGAGAAGCCGCGCATCGAGGCGCTCCTCTCGCTCGGTCGCGTGCTGATCGAGCAGGTCGGCTCGCCGCAGCGAGCGCAGAAGGCCCTCGAGCGCGTGCTCGAGGTCGATCCGAACCACGCGGGCGCGCTCGAGTCGCTCGCCAACGTCCGCGCCGCGACGGGCGACGCAGAAGCCGCCCTCGCCGCGGTCGAAGCCCTCGCCTCCAAGGCCGCGAAGCCCGACCAGAAGAGCGATCTCTGGGTTCGCGCCGCCAAGATGCTCGAAGAGAAGGGCGACAAGGACGGCGCGATCGAGCGGTACAAGGCCGCCCTCGACGCGCTTCCGACCAACACCGCCGCGGCGCAAGCGCTCAAGCAGGCCTACCTCGCGCGAGGAGACGCCGCGAGCGCCGTCGAGCTCATCGCCCGCGAGATCGAGACCAACGAGGGCAAGATCGCCAGGGGCCGTCTCTACGGCGAGATGGCCGTCCTCCTCCGCGACAAGCTGAAGGACGGTCCGCGCGCCGCCGACGCCGCAAAGAAGGCGATCGACAACGACCCCACGAGCCTCTGGGGCCACGTCGTCACCGGCGACATCGCCTACGACGCCGGGCGCTTCATCGAGGCAGCCAAGGCGTACGAGGTCGTCACCAACCGCGTCGACGCGTTGCCGAAGGCCGACTCGCATCGCGTCGTCGTCCGCTACATCGAGTCGCTCTCCAAGGTCGGCTCGCTCGAGAAGGCGGTCGGCGTCGTCGACGCGCTCCTCGCGGCTGCGCCCGACTCACCCGACGCGCACCTCAACGCCGCGCGCGTCTACCTCGACGCAGGCGAGGCGAAGCGCAGCGTGAAGCTCTTCGAAGAGCTCCTCGAGCGGTTCGACGACAAGCTCGGGCTCAAGATGCGCGCCGAAGCGCTGCTCGGTCTCGGCACCGCGCGGTTCAAGCTCGGCAAACACGACGAGGCCATCGCTCCTCTCGCCGAGGCGGCGGATCTCGATCCCGAGTCGAACGCGCCGATCGACATGCTGTCGAAGGTCCACGAGGAGAAGGGCAACTGGGAGGAGCTCGTCCGCATCAAGACGCGTCGCCTCGACGCCCTCACCGGCGAGGCACGCACCGCGGTGCTCCTCGAGATCGGCGACATCTTCTCGCAGAAGCTCAACGACCGTACGCGCGCGAGCAAGAGCTACATCGCGGCGCTCGACGAGCGTCCCGACGACCGCAAGGTCCTCACCAAGCTGATGCAGCTCTACAGCGAGGAGAAGGACTGGTCGCGCCTCATCGACGTCGTCCTCAAGCTCGCGTCGATGGTCGGCGACACCAAACAGAAGGCGAAGTACCTGCACACCGCCGCGATCGTCGCCGGCCGCCAGATGGGCGAGCTGGAGCGCGCGGCGAAGTTCTACGACGAAGTCCTCGAGCTCGATCCGACCCTCGAAAAGGCCCTCAACGAGGCCATCGAGGTCCGCGATCAGATGGGCGATCACGAGGGCGTCGAGCGGCTCCTCAAGATCCAGCTCGACCAGGCGAGCGACGTCTCCGACCGCGACAAGATGCTCGCTACGTTCGACCGCCTCGGCAAGCTGTACAAGGAGAAGCTCGGGTGGAACGGCGAGGCGATCGACGCGTTCGAAGCGGCGCAGACCCTCGATCCCGACAACGACGATCGCAACGAGCTGCTCGCGTCGCTCTACGCGAGCGACCCGGCGCAGTACCTCGAGAAGGCGGTCGCGGCGCAGCGCCCGATCATTCGGAAGAACCCGCTGAAGCCCGAGCCGTATCGCTTGCTCCGCAAGCTCTACACCGAGGCGAAGCGCGCCGACGCGGCCTGGTGCCTCTGCCAGGGCCTCGCGGTGATGAACATGGCGGAGCCCGACGAGGAGCGCTTCTACAAGCGCATGCGAGCCGATGGCGCCGCCGCCGCCCAGAACCGGCTCACGCCGGAAGTCTGGGACGTGCTCATGCACCCCGACGCCGATCCGATCGTGACCGGCATCTTCCAGGTGATCGAGCCGGCCGTCCTCCAACGAAACGGCCAGCCGCTCGAGGCGCTCGGCTACCAGGCGGCCTACGCGCTCGATCTCCTGCGGCACCCCTACCCGATGAGCCAGACGCTGAACTACGCGCTCGGCGTCATGGGAATGGAGGCGCCTCCGGTCTTCCAGAACCCCGAGGACCCGGGCGGCCTCTCGTTCCTCCACGCGAGGACGCCGTCGATCGTCCTCGGTCAAGCTGCCCTCGCGCACGAGGTCCCTGGTCAGCCGGCTGCCTTCATCGCGGCCCGGCACCTCACCTACTACCGGCCGGGCCTCTACATCCGGCACCTCGTACCGACGGGCACCGGCCTCCGCGCCTGGCTCTTCGCCGCCATCAAGCTCAACGTGCCGACCTTCCCGATCAACCCCGATCTCGAGGGCCCGGTGAACGAGAACATGGCGTTCCTCGAGCGAAACCTATCGGGCGGCGCCCGAGACCAGCTCTCGAGCCTGGTCTCGAAGCTTCTTCAGGCGGGCGCCATCGACCTCAAGAAGTGGGTGGCCGGCGTCGACCTTTCGGCCGACAGGACCGCCCTCCTCCTCGCCAACGACCTCGAAATCGGCCTCGAAATGATCAAGGCCAGCGACGAGGCCTCCTCCGCCGTCCCCCACAAGGAGCGCCACAAGGAGATGCTCTTCTTCGCCACGAGCGAGGAGTACTTCAGCTTGCGCGCCCACCTCGGGATCAGCATCGACTCCTGACGCTGGATCGCCAGGGCACGAGCGCAGGGTGTTGACGACCCGGTGGCGCGGCGACTAGGCTCGCCGGCCGCTGCGAGGGCCAGCTGCCGGGGCTTCGCGCTAGAGTGACCATGGCGAAAAAAGCGGTGAAGAGCGCGCCGAAAGCGAAGTCGGCGAGCAAGAAGGCAGCACCCAAGAAGGCGGCGACGAAGAAGCCCGCGCCGAAAAAAGCGGCGCCGGCCAAGAAGGCGCCTGCCAGCAAGCCTTCGAAGCCCGCCAAGACGGCCGCTCCGTCCAAGCAGGCTCCGGCAAAGGGGGCGAAGCCAGCGCCCGCAAAGCCTGCCAAGAAGGCTGCACCGGCCGCGCCGCCCGCCAAAGCCCCTGCCCCGCCCAAGGGCGCGCCGGCCAAGGCCCCGCCCGCCAAGCCCGGCGCTCTACCCCAACAAGGCGGTGGGGCCAAACAAGGCGGTGGGCCCAAGCAAGGCAAGGGCGCGGTCACGATCGCTGCTCGGCCCGCGCTCGCGCCTCCGCCCCCGCCGGCCGCTCCGGCCAAGGGCAAGGGCCGCAAGGGCGAGCCACTGACGCTCGTGCCCGCACGCTCGTCGAGCAGCGGCCTCCCGCCGACTCCGCCGCGCCCGGCCGCCGCCCCGCCCAAGGCCTCGAAGGGAGCGGCTGGCGTCACGCTCGTCCGCCGCTCGACCGAGCGGCCCGGACCGGTCGTCACGCAGGCAGTCTCGCTCCCCATCCCCGTGCGTAAGGTCGTCGCACAGCCGACGATCGAGGAGCGCTACGCCGAGGTCGAGAAGCGCCTCGCTGCTCAGCCCCAAGAGTTCCAGAACGACTACTGGGCCCGCTTCGACAAGTCGTGGATCTACCACGACAGCGCGCTCGAGGGCTCGGTCTACACCCTGGAGGAGCTCTCGGCCGGCCTCGGCGATCAGCCTGTCGTCACCGACTCGAGCCTTCAGCCGGCCGCGGACGAGATCCGCCGCCACAAGGAGGCGATCGAGTACGTCCGCGACGCCGCGAAGAAGAAGATCCCGGTGACGATCGACGTGATCAAGAAGATCTATCTGATCCTCCATCCGAGCGAGGGTGACATCAAGACGGTGAAGTACCGTCGCGACATCCCGCAGCATCGCCTCTACTTCCACGAGTACGCGCAGCCCGACAAGATCGGCTACAAGGTCCGGCAGGTCGTCGACTGGCTCAACGATCCGGAGACGAAGAAGACGCGCAACGCGCTCCGGATCGCGGCGCGCGCGCACTACGATCTGCTCCGCGTCTTCCCGTTCCAGACCGACAGCGGCAAGGTCGCTCGCCTCTTCATGAACCTGCTCTTGATGCGATCGGGCAACCCGCCGGCGATCGTCCACGCGACCGAGCGGCAGCGCTACTACGACGCGCTCAAGGGCGAGCCGAACATCATCCTGAAGATCGCCCAAGAGTCGGTCGAGAACAGCCTCGCGAGCGTCGAGAAGCTCCTCGAGGATCAAGAGGCGCGTGCGCGCCCGCCGGCGCCTCCGCCCGCCGCCGAGACGTGACCGCACCGCGTCCAAAGACGAAAGTCGAGAAGGTCGCGCGAGCTCGCGAGATCTTCGCCGGCCTTCGCAAGCTTCATCCCGACGCGCACTGCGAGCTCGATCACACGGACGCGTTCACGCTCCTCGTCGCGACGGTGCTGAGCGCGCAGACGACCGACAAGCTCGTCAACAAGGCGACCCCTACCCTCTTCGCCAAGTACCCGAGCGCCCAGGCGCTCGCCGCCGAAGAGCCGGAGAAGGTGGCCGAGCTGCTCCGTTCGGGCGGGCTCGGGATGTACAACCAGAAGGGCAAGAACATCGTCGGCCTCGCGCGGAAGCTCGTCGAGAGGCACGGCGGAGAGGTGCCCAAGTCGCTCGATGCGCTCGTCGAGCTTCCGGGCGTCGGCCGCAAGACGGCGAACGTCG
>JBGTSH010000405.1:0-8392 GCA_041940405.1 Polyangiaceae bacterium | reverse complement strand
CATAGGCGGTCCAGTCGATCACGTTGAAGGCGGCGTCGGGCGAGATCCTGACCTTGGAGAGGAAGATCAGGGCGCCGACCATGCCGGTGACGAAGGCGGCGGCGATGTAGACCAGGGTGCGGGTGCGGGCGTTGTCGACGCCGACACTTTCCGCCGCCGGCTCGCTGTCGCGGATCGCGGTCAGCGCCAGCCCGTGGCGGGAGCGGAGCAGGCCGTAGACCAGGCCGGTCGCGCCGACGGCCAGCGCCAGGCCGACCCAGTAGACCAGCGCATCCCGCACCTCCTTGTCGTCGGCGATCCGCTTGATGACGTCGGTCGGCAGGCTCATGCCCGAACCGCCGCCCAGCGCCGAGACCTGGGCGAAGCCGAGCATGTAGACCTCGGCCACCACCCAGGTGCCGATTGCGAAATAGGCGGCGCGCAGCCGGAACACCACCGCCGCGGTCGGCAGGCCGACGCGGCAGAGGCGGCGGAACACCGGCGTCAGCCACAGCCGCTCCATCCGGTAGGCCCAGCGCGACGGCGCCGGGTCGCGCGGGCGCAGCGCCGCCCGGCTTCGTCTCGGTCGGCACCTCGATCGTCGGATCGATCGTCTTGATCATGTCGGCCGCCTTCTTGCGGCGCGCGTCGTCGACGGTCGGCGTCGTCGCGACCTTCCACAAGAGCTCGACCTGCTTGTTGGGATCGTCGGTGTGCTTTTCGGACTCGGCGATGACGCCGTCGGCCCACTTGCCTTCGATCTCGTGGACGGCAGGATCCTTGAGCGAGGGCGATGTCGGATCGATCGTGCCGATCGCTTTGTGAGCGCCTTCGAGATCGCCGGCCTCGGCGAGCTTGCGCGCTTCTTCGAGCTTGGGCTTTCCCGGATCCTCGGGCGCCGCCGAAACGGTGGACGTCGCGGTGGGCTGGTCCGGACCGTTCCTGGTCGCGACGTAGGCAGCAGCAGCACCGACGCCGACGATGCCGAGCAGCGCACCGACGCCGACCATCCTCAGGATGCTCGAGCTCTGCGGGCCGGTGCGGCGGGCCTGCACGAGCGCGGGCTCGAGGCCGGTGACGGCGGGCAGCATCTGCCGCGTATCGAAGCCGGCACGGAAGATCTTGCCGGCGCCGACGAAGCGCAGGCGAACGTCGCCCATCTCGAGCGCGTCGCCCGCCTCGACGAAGCCGCGCCGCACCTCTTGCCCGTTGATGCGGATGCCGTTGGCCGATCCCTTGTCGATGATCTCGTAGCGCCCGTTGCCGACGGCGAAGAGCTCGGCGTGGAAGCGGCTCACCGAGCTGTGGTTGACCGAGACGTCCGCATCCTCGGACCGGCCGAGCGTGAAGTGATCCTTGTCGAGGTAGAACTCTTGCCCCGGCGTAGGCCCGACGACGACGACGAGGCGGTCGGGCCTGTGGTGCGGCGGCAGCTGAACTTGCTGCTGGGCCGTGGGGACGACCGTCTTCGACTCGTCTTGTACCTCGAGCCGGTAGTCGCCCAGCTGGACGACGTCCCCATGCCCGACGTGGTGGGGATCGGAGACGCGCTCGCCGTTGACGTAGGTGCCGTTGTAGCTCGCGAGATCGCGGACCAGCCAACCCTGGCCGTTCCGAACCAGGACGGCGTGTTTGCGCGAGATGTTCCGATCGGTCAGACGGATGGCGTTCGCCTCGTCGCGGCCGACCGTGTACTCCTCGTGCCCGAGCTGAAGCGAGACTTGCTTCTGCTCGTCGTCCTCTATCGTGAGCTTCCACATGGGAGCTAGGTAGGGAAGTCTAGTCGCCAGCGCCTACGCGGCGGAAGGGGTGAAGGAAGGCGGCCAGGGAGGCCGGGTTGCGGGTCTGGAGCCAGAGGCGGCCTTGGCCCGAAAATTCGCATACGAGCCCTTCGCCGCTGAAGAAGAGGCTCTTCAGGCCGCCGAGCTTCTTGACCTCGTACTTCAGCCCTTGGGAAAACGCGACCATGTGGGCGTTATCGCAAATGTAGCTCGGGTACGTGGTCCCGATGTCGATCGCGTGGAGCCCGCCGTAGGTGGAAAACCAGATCGGGCCCTCGCCGTAGGCGCGCAGCAAAAAGAGCCCTCCTGCGAAGAAGCCGCGTGCACCCTGCCACTTCGTGTCGAGCATGACGCTCGGCGCCGAGGCCAGGTACGAGCCTGACTGAAGAAAGAGCTCCATCCCCGGCTGCAGGTGAACGCACTCGACCGTGCCCTCGGCCGGTGGTGCGACCCAGAGCGTCTGGCTCGCGCTCGTCGCGGTGAACGTGTTCTGAAAGAGACTTTCGCCTCCGAGAAGCCGCCGCTTGAGCGCGCTGCCGAGCCCTCCTTGGAGGTTGGTCTTCATGTCGATCGCCGAGTCGCGGGCCACCATGGCGCCCGCCTCGGTGATGATCTGCTCGCCCGGCCTGTCGAAGGTGACCTTGACCAGCCCGAAGTCGGGGTTGTGCCGGATCTCGCTCTGCATCACGAATCCCGTGCGGGCAGGAGGGCGCCGACCGCGGAGCCGTACTCCGAGGCGTTGCGTGACTGGATGTAGGCGATGCCTTGCCCCTCGAAGGTGCACACGAGCCCCTCGCCCGAGAGCAACGACGTGATCCACCCCGAGGAGCTGCGCCCGATCGAGTAACGGAGCGTCGATTCCCACGCGACGATGTGGCCCGTGTCGATGACCATGCTGCCGTCGACCTGCACCGCCTCGATCGCGCCGAACGAGCCCATCACCAGCTGCCCCGCGCCCGAGGTCTCGAGGACGAAGAAGCCCGCGCCCGAGAAGAAGCCCTTGGTGCTCGACTTGGTCTCGACGTTTACGCTCGGGCTGCAGGCGACGTACGCGCTGTTTTGGATGCACCACTGCCGAGCGCCGACGTCGACGGCGACCATGTCGCCGCAGAGCGGCGTCGCGAAGAGCACCTCACCCTGGCCGCCGTGCGCGGTGAACGTGTTGCGGAAGAACGACTCGCCGCCGAACATCCGCTTCAAGCCGCTCATCAGGCCGCCTGACTGTGTCGTCACGACGACGTTCGTGCTCATGCCGACCATCGCGCCGCTGTCGGCGACCACCGCTTCACCCGGCGCGAGCCAGATCTGCGCGAGGGTCTGCGAAGGCTTGTAGAGGAGGTTTACCTGCATGACCGACCTCCGGCTGCTGGCGACGTCGCGCAGCTCGATGACGGAAGCGCCATGGTTTCACCCCCCCGACCCCCCTCAACTCCGTTGAGGGGGGAGATGGAGTGGATCGAGACGCGTACTCCCCCCTCACGAAGTGAGGGGGGATGGGGGGGTGAAAGGGCGGGCATCGTGGTTCGAGCACGAATTGGCGCGTGGTCTTGCCGAAACGTCACGGGAGCATCCTGCCGAGCCAGGCGACGAGCGCGCTCGGGTTTCGCGACTGGACGAGCACACGGCCCTCGCCGTGGAACTCGCACACGAGACCTTCGCCCGAGGCGACGAAGCCGAGGACCCCGCCGCCCGCGCTCTTCATCTGGAAGGTGAGCGTCGGATCGAACGCCACGAGGTGACCGTTGTCGACGACGTACGAGCCGTTGACCCAGACCTCGTCGATCGCGCCGTAGCTCGTGATCCAGAGATCGCCCGTGCCGGAGGCTTCGATGAAGAACGCGCCCTCTTTGGCGAGGAGCGCGCGCAAACCGCCCCAGCGGAGCTTGAGGTCGACGTCGCCGGCGCACGCGACGAACGCGCCCGCAGACAGGACGATCGCATTGCCGGCGAGAGGCATGTGCTTGATCGACCCGCTCATCGCCGGCGCGAGCCAGACCCAGCCGCCGGTCTGCGAGGAGAACTGGTTCACGAAGAACGTCTCGCCGCCGACCATCTTCCGGAGCAAGGCGATGAAGACCGCCTTCATCTTGGTCCAGAGGCCGGCGCCGCGCCCCGCGTTGAGCTTCACTTCCATCTGGACGGTCGACGAACGCGCGACCATCGCGCCGGCCTCGGCCACGAGCACCTCGTTGGGCGACAGACCGACCTGGAGCAAAGGGAACGAAGGCTCGTGCTTGACGATGTGATCCATTCAGGGACCGCCGAAACGCGCAGGGCGTAACACCCTGCGCGCCTGCGGTCAAAACCAGGAGCGGCTCACGCAGTCGCTTCATCCAGTCGCAGCGGGATCGCGTCGTCCGAGGCCTCTTCCGGCTGGTCTTCGAGGGCGGTCTCTGCCGTCCGTACCGTCACGACCGGCACCGACGCACCGCGAACCACCTTCTCGGCGACGCTCCCGAGGAGCAGGTGCACGAGGCCGGTCCGACCGTGGGTTCCGATGACGATCGCGTCGACGCGGCGCTCGCTGGCCTCCTCGAGGATCGTCTCGGCGATGTCGCCGATTGCCACGGTGGTGCTGGTCGCTACGCCCCGTGCGCGCAATCTCGTGGCGATCGATTCGAGCTTCTTCGATACGTCGTGTCCGACGTAATCCCGCAGCGGAATCGCATCGGCGACGCCCTCGAGCCGCGCGAGATCGGAGCCGGGCAGGCTCAGCGGCGCGTCGGCGACGTGCAAGAGCTCCACGGTCGCGTCGAACTCCCGTGCGAGCTGCACGGCGAGCGACAGCGCTCCCTCTGCACAGGCCGAAAAATCATGAGGCACGAGCAGGCGTTTCCATCGCATGCCAGCCGCCGTGCATGCGCCGGGCCACGTCGGAGGGAACGCGTGTCAGTTGCGTGAAAACAACATGCCGAGGAGCGCGAGCGCGGCCACGCCGCCCGCCCCCCACCCCAAGTAGAGCGCGAGATCCGGACGGCCGAGCGAAAGGAGGTAGAGCGCCGCGCCTCCGAGGGCGACGGCGAGGATCACCTGCGCGAGCTGCCGCACGCTCGATGCGACGGTGCTCGCGGCGCGCGAGAGATCGCGCACCTTGACCTCGGCCTCGCCGCGGTTCGCCCGCATCAGATACTTGCGAAGATCGTCCGGGAGCGTGATGGCCTTGAGCGCCATGTCCTTGGCGGCTTCGAGGGCGATCTGCGCCCAGTCGCGGTTGCCGAGGACGAACTTCTGTACGTACGGGTGGATGATCTCGACCGGCTGCATGTTCGGATCGAGCTCGGTACAGACCCCGGTCAAGAGCAGCAGCGTGCGCTCCAGGAACACCCAGTCGCGCGGGACGTGAAACGCTTCCGAGAGCTCGCGCAGCCCGATGTTCATCTTCCGCAAGCTCATCAGACTCTCGATGCCGCGCTGCGGATCGAGCTTGATGTCCTTGAGGTTGAAGCTCTCGAGCTTGACGTCTTCTTGGAAGCGCTGATGGAAGAACTCCACCACGCGCTCGCTCACGTCCTCGGCCGAGCCGCGCGAGATGAAGCCCATCTTCTTGAGCGCGCGGATCAGGCGATCGGTGTCTCGCCGGATCACGCCCTCGACGAGCTCGGGTATGCCCTCCTTCATCTCACGCGAGAGCTCGGCGACCGCCCCGAAGTCGAGCAGGACGAGCTCGCCATGTTGGCCGACGAGCACGTTTCCGGGATGAGGATCGGCGTGATAGACGCCGTCGACGAAGATCATCTGGCAGTAGGCCTCGACGATCTTTCGCGCGAGCGCGGGGCGATCGATGTGCGCCTCGTCGAGCCTGCGGACGTCGCTGACCTTCATCCCCTGCACGAAGGTCGTGACGAGGACGCGCCGGGTCGACAGCTCGGGGACCGGCGTCGGGAAGACGACGGTGGGATCGTGCGAGAAGTTTTTCGCGATCCGCTCGATGTTCCGAGCCTCGCGCTCGAAATCGAGCTCCTCCTCGATCATGGCCTTGATCTGCCGGTAGTAGACGTCGAGGTTCTTCGACGCCGGCACGAAGCGAGACACGATCATCATGATCCGGCGGATCGTGCGAAGGTCGAGCTTCACGATCTCGTCGATGTCGGCGTGCTGGACCTTCACCGCGACGTGCCGGCCGTCTTCGAGCATCGCCTCGTGCACCTGACCGAGCGACGCGCTCGCGAGCGGCTGCTCGTCGAAGCGCGAGAAGAGCTCCTTCATCGGCCTGCCGAGCGAGCCCTCGATGCGCTCCTTGATCTCGTCGGTCGGGCGCGGCGGCATTCGATCCTGCAGCGACGCCAGGCCGTCTCGGAACGGCGCCGGAAGGAAATTCGCGAGCACGCTGAGGAGCTGGCCGACCTTGATGAAGAGGCCTTGGAGCACCACGATCGTCGAAACGACGCGCCGCGCGTTCCTCGCGTGGACGACCTCGAGGCGCGCATCCATCCATGCTTGGGCGAAGAACCTGCCCAGGAAGAACGTCCAGAGGTAGCTGCCGAGCACGAGGAACGTCGTCCAGTACGCTCGGAAGAAGCGGTAGCTGTGGGTCGCCGGCCGGCGCGGTGCGAGCGCGCTCGCGTTGTGGTCGGCGAGCGGACGGATGCTCGTGATCTTGGGTCCGGTGTCGACCGGGTCCGCAGCGAGGGCAGATGGCGGCGGCGGATCGGACACCGTCCGATCCCGCTTCGTGGCCGCGCCCGAGCTGGGCGGGCCCACCTCGGGGACCTGCGCCGTCACCGGGTGAGCTTACCCGCCTGTGCCGAGGGCGTCGAAGATAGCGTCGTACACCGCGGGGCGAGCTTTGCGGATCGCGATGTGCTCGCGTGTCGGGTGCACGCGATTGGACAGCAGAACGCCCGCAAAAGAGGCCTCTGGATCGATCCACAGGCTCGTCCCCGTGAAGCCGAGATGGCCGAACGTTCGAGGACCGAGCATCGAGCCCGAGCTCGGGCTCTCCGCGCTCTTGCCGTCGAAGCCGGCGAGGAGCGTTCCGCCCGGTCGAGGCCTGATGAGCGGCGCGATGTCCTCGGGCCCGAGCCAACCGTCGTCGGTGCTCAGCGCTCGAAGGAGCGCTTCGCCGATCGCGAGGACCGCTGGGGCGTCGCCGAACAAACCCGCGTGGCCGGCGAGGGCGTCGCCGTAGAGCGCGAAGGCATTCTCGTCGTGGACCACGCCGCGCACCACGCCGCCGCGGAACGCGACGTCTTCCGTCGGCGCGACACGTCGATCGAAGTCCGGGTTGCTCTTCCGGAGCTGTCTCGCCGATCCGATGCGACCCGAGAGCGAGAGCGGAGCGAGCACCTCTTCTTCGACGATCGCGTCGAGGGGCGCGCCGGCGCGCCTTTCGATCGCGAGACCGAGGAGGAGGTAGCCCATGTCGCTGTAGACGGGCGGGTAGCCCTCGCGAGGCGCGGTGCCCACGCACTCGGGTCTTCGGCTGTCCGCGGCCCGCGCGATCGACGCGTCGCGATCGACGCTTCGTCCTTCGCGGAGCGGAGCAAAGAGCTCGATGTGCGCCGCGAGGCCGGCCCGGTGCGACAGGAGCAGCTCGATCGGCAGGGCGCCCGCGAAGGTCCGGGCGAGCTCGGGAACGATACCGCCGAGCGGCTCCTCGAGAGCGATCAGGCCCTGCCGCACGAGCCGCGCGAGGCTGAGCGCGACGATCGGCTTGGTGACCGAAGCGAGATCGAACGGAGTGGAGATCGTGACGGGCTGCTCGCCCCCGGGAAGCAGCGACCCGGCGGCGCCCTCTCCTTTGATCCCGCCCCGATTTGCGGCGATCGTGGCCCCCGGCGCCGCGCCGAACGTCTCGGTGACGAGGCGGGCCACACCATCGAGGTCGACTGGGGCGCGCTCGGTTCGGGCCATTCAGCCCTCCTACATGGCCTTCCAGACTTGGCAAGAGGGTAAGGCCCGGGGGGACGAGGCACTCCTTTTGACCCTTCTTGGCCCCGCCGCGTATCCTCCCTCAGTCAGGACCAGGATATGAGCGAGTTCGCTTGGGAAGCGCGCGGCCGAATGGGCGAGCTGCGCAAGGGCACGATGGAGGCCGAGAACGAGGCCGCCGTCCACGCACGCCTGCGCGCGCAGCAGCTCAGCCCGACCAAGGTCTCCAAGAAGCTCAGCCTCAACTTCCAGATCGGCACCGGCGTCGACGCCAAGGACCTGGTCAAGTTCATCCGTCAGTTCGCGACGATGATCGACGCGGGTCTGCCGCTCGTGCAGTGCCTCGAGATCCTCGCGAACCAAGAGCAGAACAAGTTCTTCCAGGCGACGCTCCGCGACATCAAGAGCACGGTCGAGCAGGGCGCGACCTTCAGCGACGCGCTCCGCCGCCACCAGCAAAGGCGGGAAACGCTGCGCGAGCTCTTCGGCCCGCTGCCGTCGCGCGGTGAGCGCGTCGGCGCGCATCGTGCTTATCTGAGCGGCTCGAGCAGGCGCTGGATGATGGCGTCGAGCGTGACGCCATCGGCGCGTGCCGCGAAATTGAGCGCCATGCGGTGCTTCAGCACCGGCGGGGCCAGCGCCACCACATCGTCGACCGACGGGGCGAGACGGCCCTGCAGCAGCGCGCGAGCGCGGACTGCCAGCATCAACGCCTGGCTGGCGCGCGGACCGGGGCCCCAGGCGACCTGCTGCTCGATCTC
>JBGTSH010000404.1:0-8420 GCA_041940405.1 Polyangiaceae bacterium | reverse complement strand
GGCAGCGCCTCGAGCAGCGCCGCGATGCGGGTAGCGGATGCTGTCTCGATCCCCGCCCCGACGCCGGGCGCGACCAGGAGCGCCACCTCGGCCAGGGTGCAGAGGATGGGCGTCCGCTGCTCGGCACCCCGCAGCTCGAAGTATCCCTCGCGGCTCGGCGCGTCCTTGGGCTTCGGCGGCGGGGGCTCGCGCTGCACGAGCGCCTCGGCGGTCCACGCGAGCCACCCCGCGGGCTCCAGCGACGATGCGAGACCGTGCTCTTCGAGCACCGCGAGGAGGCCACGGATCTGATCGACGAGCGCGCTGCGATCGCGGCCCGTTCCGCGGAGGAGCGCAGCGCGAGCCAGATCGCCGATGCGCCCTCCTGCGACGTGCTTCTTGATGCGGCCGGTGCGGCCGGCAAAGGGGACGAAGCGCGCATCGGTCCGATCGAGCTTTTGCAGCTCGGGCACGAGCGCGCTCAGCACCGGACCGAGCGAGCCGTCGGCGTTCTTCAGCGCGCCGCGGATCTGCTCGGCGAACGACTGCGAGAGCGCCGCCGCGAGCTCGGTCTCGGCCTTCTCGATCGCGGCCTGCCAGTCGTCGTCCTCTTCGGCGAGGCCGCTCGTCGATGAGCCCGCGGAGAGGTCGTGACGGATCCCGCCGAGCGATTCGAGCGCCTCGATCCTTCGATCGACGTGCGCCCAAGCAGCGCTCGAGTCGCCGGCGAAGAGCTCGGACGGCGGGCCGGCAGCGTGTGCGGCGACGTCGCCGACCAGCGCGAGCGCGCGTGCCTTGGCCCAGCTCGCGGTGGGGTGCATCGAGGCCGTGCCGTCCTCGAGCGAGGTCGCGAGGGCAGCGAGCGATCGGACCGCCGCGATCGGGTCGGATGCGGCGTCGGCGACCGCGAGGGTACGCCGCAGGGCGAGGGCGCCGATCGCGCCCACGACGCGCTCGACGTCCTCGCGCAGGGTGGCGGTCTCTGCGGCGCCCTGCCGCACGCCGCCGGCGAGGCGCTTCGCGAGCGCGACCAACGATTGGTGATCGCCGGCGGCCGACGCGTCCGCGATCTGCCGAACGACGGCCTCGCGCTCGGCGCGCGCCTGCTGCTGTGGCGACGGCGCGGGCGTCGCGGTCGCGCACACCTCGGCCGGCGCCTCGGCGACGACCTCGCGCCGAGGCCGTGCCGAAGGACGGATCGGCTCGAGCTTTTGGTAGCAGGTGTCGAAGATCTCGCGCTCGGTGCGCAGGATGCCGAGCTGCCGGCGCTCGAGCGGATCGACCTCGCGCCCGAGCAGCTGCTCCACCTCGGTCGGCGTCGGACCGGAGAGGACGAGGTGCAAGCGCAGGAGCGCCAGATCCTCGGACACGACCTCGAACCCGCGGCCAGGCAGCTTGAAGATCTTCGAGTGGACGGCGATGGCCCGCAGGATCGCGCCCGATCGAACGGCGGTCCTCGTCGAGATGTAGCGCGTCGGACAGAACGCAGGATCGGCGCGCGACGCAGCGGCGACCTCTGCGTCGAACGAGTCGAGGAGCTTCGCCAGGCCGTCGCAGATCTCCGGGGCGACGTACACGTCCTCGACCGCCGCCTGAAGGACGTCCAGGTCCTGGAGCGTCAGCAAGGCATCGAGGCGCGGCTTGCCGCTGCCGCCGACGTTGCGGCGCAGCACGGCGGCGAGGTTCTCGGGATTGGCGAACCCTCGCGGAACGAAGCCGACGAACGCGATGCGGTCCAGAAACGCGAGCAACGTCTCGCGCGACTGATCGACGATCTCGGAGACGTACCGATTGCTCGTCATCAGCGCGCACTCGATCCGGCCCTTCTTGATCGCCGTTCCCTCTTTGAGCTCGCGCTCCTGAAGGACGTTGAGCGCAGAGCGGAGCAGCATGTCGCGACCGTCGAAGACCTCATCGAGGAAGGCGTGCGCCGCGCCCAGCATGCCCTCGTCGGTAAAGTGCGTGGTCCTGCCGGTCTCCATCAGGTTCTTGAAGTCGACAGGGCCGATCAGATCCGTCTGCACCGTCGACTCGGTGATCTGGCGCGCGTAGAGGCTCGGCTTGCCCGACTCCTCGCAGACGACGCGGCCGAAGACGCTCGAGGCGATCTGGCTCTTCGCCGTGCCGGGCGGGCCGGCCAAGAGCACGTGCTCGCGCGCGAGCAGCCCCAGGGCGACCTGGGTCAGGACGTCGGAGCGTTCCACGAAGGCGACGCCCAGCTCTTCGAAGAACCTCCGAAAGCGCTGAGCGGCTGCGTCGAACCTGGCAGGGTCGGGTTTCATCGAGCCGCGCGATGATAGAGCGCGCTCAGGAGCGTCTGCTATGGCGTCGCGCGACCGCGCGAGCCAGGAGCGCGATCGGGGCAGACTCCTGAGAATCCTGCTTGAGACGAACCTCGCCCACGACGCGCGCCGGGAAGCGCTCGAAGAGCGGCAGTTCGTCTTTGCAAGCCATCGGCATGTAAATCGGGATGATCGAGCCGGTGCCGAGGTGGAAGTCGCCGCGAACGTGCTCGCCGCCGAGGACGCTGCGGGTCTCGAACCCTCTCTTCTCGAGCACCATGCGCTCGGCGGTCGCCTGAAGCTGCGCCGCGGCTACCTCACGTTGAGCCTTGGCCGCCGTTTCGCGCAGGCGCGTGGTCGCGATCTCGATCGACTTTGGCGCTGACCACTCGTTGGAGGCAAAGAGCTGCGCGTTCTCGACGGCCTCGGCGATGTTTTTGTCGCTGCCGGCGAGGGGCTTCATCATCCCGATGAGCGCCTCGAGAACCTTGCGCTGGTCGAGGCGCACCGCGATGTCGCCGTGCGCGAGCACCAGTGCGGCGATGAGGACGCCGGAGTCGTCGATCACCTCGTGCACCGCGTTCTCGAGCGCCTTCATCTCGCTCATCGCGCTCGGGTGACCGAGCAGCCGCGCGAGCTCGCGCGCCTTCTTCGTCTCCTCGAGCCCGCGCTCGTCGGTCGCGAGCATGACGCGTTTCTCTTTCCCCGTCGCGAAGACATGCTTGAGCGCGCGCGCTCGCTTCGCCTCTTCGACGATGTCCTGCACGTGCCAGATGACCTCGACGAGGTCGCGCTCCGGCGCCGGAGGCGGAGGCTCCGAGACGGCGCGCGTCTCTACAGGTGCCTTGCGGGCGGGCTGCGTCTGAATTCCCGCCGCCGCATCGGACGCAGCGAGCGCACCCTCGTGTGCAGCCTTCTGCGAGTGTGCGACGGGCGCGATTGGGCCACCATCACGCTTCGGCGTTTCGGAGTGCAGGTACGTCGGGCGTTCCTTCACCGTGCCGTAGACCCCGGCGCTCGAGCCGGGAGTCGACGGACGCGCCGTCGCCGCCACCGTCGCGGGCACGACGGCAGGCGGTGGAACGCTCGGCGGCACGCTGACGGCGTGGGGCACGGTCACCGCTTGCGGAACGGTGACCGGCGGCGGAGCAGGAACCGAAGCAGGCCGGCTCGGTCCGGGCGGGGGAATGCGCGATGCCGGCGGCGGACGCAGCGGCGTGCCGAGCAACGCGAGAGACGAGCCGCCGCCGGACGCAGAGGGCGGAGGAACCGCCGCCGGAGGAACCGGGGCCGGCGGCATCACCGCTTGAGGAACGGCGGCGGGAGGTGCGACGTGCCCGGGCGTCGAAGCAGGGGGTGGCGGCACGTTCTGGTTCGAGAACGGAAGCCCCTTCTGCAGGTCGGGTAGCGAGGCGCGGGCCGAGATCGCCGAGCTCTCGAAGGGCAGCGAAGGTTTGTCGAGCCCGACCGTGCCGACCTGCGTCACGTCGATCGCCGGCGTCAGCGGATCCACGACGCCGAGCTCGGCCGTGCGCAGCGCTTCTGCCAACGTTCCCGAGCCGTCGATCAGCGCGAGGCCGAGCTGCTGGTTCGCGCTCTCGAGGACGAGCACTGCGCGGAAGGTGATCGTGCATCGCGACGCGTCGGTGTCGACCAAGACCGTGTCGGCGATCATGGGGACGGTCTCACGCCGCGCGCCGATCGTGGCGACGACGTTCGGGCGGATCTCCGGGAGGTAGGTCGAGAGGCGGGAGCCCGACGGATGGAGGTGCTCGAGGATGAGGTGGAGCCCTCCGGGCATCGCGCCCTCGAGCTGCTGATCCGAAGGCGCCGAGTTGAAATATCGAAGGTCGAGATCGTCGGGGACGACGAGGTCGGAGCCGTACACGCCGTGGCGCCACGTCGCGGCATGGCTGCGGAGCAGGTCGGAGCGAAGCGACCAGTGCGGTGCGAGCGGGCCCATGCCCACCGGGGCCACGTCGGTCGCCTGGAAGGGCGTTCCGACGGGAACGATGTTCGGCAGGCGACTCGCGCCGGAGGCGTCTTGATTGGACGCCGGGATCCCCGCGAGGTTCCAGGAGTCGGGCCCCCCGGCCGCGCGCTCGTAGACGATCGGCATCTGCTTGAACATCGGTCCCTCGCGCAGCGCGCCTTGGATCGTGACCGAGCGATCGCAGAGCACCTCGACCGCCTTTTCCATGTCGCCGACGACGGCGCGCGCGACGAGCGAACGCACCGGGCGCAAGTCCGCCGCGTACGCGGAGCCGACGACCAGCACTTCGGGCCGCAGCTTGTACGGAGCGAGATCCGAAGCGATGCGAAGGCTGCGCGAGGGATCGCCGTCGAAGGGCTCGTCGGCGCGTGCGATGGGGACCGGATTGCCGGTCGCCAGCTCGGCCTTGAGCGGCTTGAGATCGTACGTCGCCTTCGTGACGACGGTTACGCGATAGCCCCCGGAGCCGAAGCGCCAGCGGAACGCAGTGGCGGGAAACTGCAGGAGCGAGACGACTTCCATACGAGACGCGGACCGGGAGGATAAGCGCCCTTTGCTCCCAGCGGTGACATTAGTCAGGGCGCGCAGGTCATCGGCGTATCGGCGCACTCACGGTTGCAGGCCCAGGAGTTGGTCCCGCACATGACCAGCGACGTGCAAGCGGGCTCGGGGCAGGCGCCGCCTTCTGCGTCGTCGCATCGGAAGAGACAGGTCGACGCGTCATCGCAAGAGAAGCTGCACGTGCCGGTCGGGGTGCAGCCGACATCGCACGTGCTCCCTCCCGAGCAGGTCACCGTCACGTCGGCGGCTGTGATCTGCCCGGCCAGGCTCGAATTCGACTCGACGGAGAGGCTCGCGTTCGCTCCGGTGAGCGAGATCGAAGCGTCCAAGCTCGACGCGTTGCGCGCGATGAGGCTGTTCGTCCCCGAGCCGCCGGTGATCTCCACCGAGCCGCCGGCTTGATCGAAGGTCACGTTGCCGGTTCGCGCGGTGCTGACGTCGCAACGCGCGCCGTCGGTGCAGCCCACCGTGCAGGTGCCGGCCCCGGCGCCGCACGAGAGGCCGCCCGTGCAGCCCGCGCACTTCAGATCGCAACCCTCGGGCGAGTTGCAGGTGACGTTGCAGGTGGTGCCGAGCGTGCAAGAGGTCCGGCACATCTCACAGGCCGCTCCCGAGCAGTTCGTGCCGGCGCTCGTGGGGCAGGTGTAGTCCGCGCATGCCGCGTCGCAGAGGTTGCAGCCCCACGTGCAGGTCTTGTTGCCACCGCTGCCGAAGCAAGAGCTGCAGCCGCTTTCGGCCTGGCAGGGGGGGATCATGGGATCCGCGTTGGGCGTGATCGTGCCGGCACCGCACGCCAGAGCCTCGGGGCAGACGCCGGCGCCGGTCGACGCGACGGTGCTGGTCACCGTCGTCGTATTCATCGTCGACGTCGTCGTCATGTCGGGGCCCGTGCTGCCGGCGCCGGTACCTGACCCACCGCCGCCTTGCAGGAGCGCGTCCCAATCGTTCGTGCACGCGGCCGTCGCGAGGCAGAGCGCGATCGAGAATGACAATTTGGTCATTAGTTAGCGTGCCCCCAGGTGAGGTCGAGCACGATGCCGCCGGGTCCAAGCCGCAAGGAGGCTTCTTCGTCGGGCAGGGCGCCCTCGGGTCCGGGATCGGTCAGCCCGACGACGACGAACGCCACCGAAGCGGCGGTGAGACCGGCCGCGACGCCGAGCGCTACGTTCGCGCCGAGCTGCAAGCTCCGGCCCCGATCCACATCGTCGCGCCGCGCCCCGCAGGCGCTGCCGCAGTCGGACTCGAGCTCGTCGTAGAGCGATTGGGACGAAACGCCGAGCCCGGCGAAGGCCGCGAAGCCGGCCGTGGCCAACCCGCCGGCGACCCACGACGCAGGGTAGGCCCAGTCTCGCCGGCTCGGACCCGAAGGCGGCTTGGGCTTCGGCTTCGGCTTGGGCTGGTCGACCTGGCCGGTCGCGACGTCGACTGCGACCAGTGCCTCTGTCCCGGCACCGACCTCGACGGCGCGGTCGAACGTCTTGTCCGGCGCCACTTTGACCACGACCCTCGTTCGACCCGGCGGCCGAAGCATCTTCGCCTGACCGTTGGCATCGAGGGTGACGGGGACGCCCTCGATCTCGACGCTCGCGCCTCCCTTCGCGCCGCGCACCTCGACCGTGACGGTGCCGAGGCCGCTCCGGACGGCGGCGCCCTCGCGCTTCGCTTCGTCCGCCGTTCGTTCGTACTTCGTCTGCCCCTCTCCCACCCGCTTTTGCGCCTCCGCCGCGGCGGACTCGTACCTCGCCAGCGCTTCGACGGGCTTGCCGGTGTCGCGAAGGCAGCGCGCCACCACGAGCTCGGAGTTCGGGCTCGGCTCGAGCTCGAACGACCGGGTCAAGAGAGGGAGCGCCTCGGCGCATTTGCCTTCCTGGGCGAGCTTCACGCCGTCCTTGAAGAGGGTGATCGCCTCCGAGTCGGGGGCCGCGGGCGCGCCGGGTTGCGCCCACACCGGGACCGCGACCGTAAGCGCTGCGATCGACGCCCCGGCGAGCCCGAGGCGAGACAAGCGGCAAAGCATTGTGCAAAGAATACACGTCATCACCCCCGAGGTGAGAGAGCGCGCACACCGCACGCCGCGCCCCTCCTCGTGTAAGCTGAGAGCGCGATTTCGGTCGCGCGCCATGCAGGCTCACGCCCCGAAGCGAGCTCCGGACGGGCTCGAGGCTCCTCTACAGGTCCTCGGGAAGTACGCCCTCTTCGCCCCGATCGCATCGGGCGGGATGGCCACTGTCCATCTCGGCCGTCTTCTCGGCGATGCGGGCTTCGCGCGCACCGTGGCGATCAAGCGTCTCGCGTCACAGGTGGCCTCCGAAGAGTCGTTCGTCGCCATGCTGCTCGACGAGGCGCGACTGGCCTCGCGCTTCCGCCACGCAAATGTCGCGGCCACCGTCGATGTCGTCAGCGCCGAGCGCGAGCTCTGGCTCGTCATGGACTACGTGCACGGCGAGTCCTTTCGAGAGCTCCTCGCGGCGGCGGCACCTCGCGGCGGCCTCGACTCGCGCGCCGTCGGCAGCATCGCGATAGGCGCGCTCCACGGCCTCCATGCAGCGCACGAAGCGACGACCGAGGCCGGCGAGCCGCTCGGTGTCGTGCATCGGGACGTGTCTCCGCAGAACATTCTCGTCGGAAAGGACGGCATCACGCGCGTCGTCGACTTCGGCGTCGCGAAGGCGATCGGACGGCTCCAGCAGACCAACGTCGGGCAGTTCAAAGGCAAGCCGCGGTACATGGCGCCCGAAGCGCTGCGCGCGCAGCCGGGCATGCACCTCGATCGCCGCACCGACATCTTCAGCATGGGCGCCGTCTTATGGGAGGCGCTCACGGGGCGACCGCTCTTCGACAACGAGAGCAAGGTGGACGTCTTGATGCAGGTGCTGACGATGCCCATCCCGCCCCCCGGTGCGCGCTGTCGGACGTCGCCGACCACATCGACCACGTGGCCGAGCTGGTGGGCGTGGACCGGGCCGATCTGGATCTGGAGCCGGGTCAATCCGGAATGAATCTGGACTTTCGATTCCAGGGAGACAGCGGTGAAATCCGATTCCACGGCGACCTGAACAATGAGAAACGTCGCATCTTTATCACCCTTTCCGAGGTACCGCTAAAGCTTCTGATGGATTTTATGCGTACTTCAGACTCGGTGCCATCGCTTCAGATTCTACCCCGCTGGACTCAGATCCGCGGCGAACTAAACGGTAAAGGTAGCATGGATCTGCGGCAGCCCGGAACAGCTATTAACTTGAATGGAGAGTTTCACAGTCTATTTCTGGATGGCGGAGAACCCCTGGGACTGAGGTTTCGCAACCTGCAGGGCACCTACCATTTCTCTCAAGTCCATTCCTATGAAGAGGGAGTGTTAAAATCAGACATTGAAATCCTGGCCTCTCCATATCTGGAAACGAAACTTCACTATAACAGACAGAAAAATGGCCTGCCCCATAGACTGGAAATGAGCGGAAAGATTCGCTTTCAGGATATGCGCGAAAACCAGAATGTAAAGGTATTCAATACACTTGTTCATTGCGAAGGAGACGTTGAGTTTAAAATCGACTCCAGCTACAATCAGTCATTAACTCTAATCGACCTGGAGCCCGACGTTCGATTTC
>JBGTSH010000403.1:0-8429 GCA_041940405.1 Polyangiaceae bacterium | reverse complement strand
GTAGACCACGTCGAGGATCACCTCGATGCCCGCACGGTGGAGCGCCTTGATCGTCTCTTTGAGCTCTCGGACCTCGCTGCCGATCGGTCCCGGCGACTTGTAGCGGGTGTCCGGTGCGAAGAAGCTGACCGAGTTGTAGCCCCAATAGTTGCGTAGGCCGCGATCCAACAGGATCTTGTCGTCGACGAACGCGTGGATCGGCATCAGCTCGATCGCAGTGACGCCGAGCTCCTTGAGGTGCCGCACGATCGCGGGATGAGCGAGCGCCGAGTAGGTGCCGCGCATCTGCTCGGGGACTTCGGGGTGCAGCTTCGTGAGACCGCGGACGTGCGCCTCGTAGATCACCGACTCGTGAAGCGGCGTGGCGGGGGGCGTATCGCCTTCCCAGTCGAAGCTCGTGTCGATGACCACGCCGCGCGGGGCGCCCGTTTGGGGCTCGGTCTGCTTCGCCAGATCGCCGGCCGCGTCGCCGAGACGATATGCGAAGCACCCCGCCTCCCATCGCTCCGGACCGTCGACCGCGAGCGCGTACGGATCGAGGAGCACGACCTCGGGGTTGAAGCGAAGCCCCGCGCTCGGCTCGTACGGCCCGTGGACGCGGTAGCCGTAGCGCTGTCCCGGCGCGAGTCCGGGCACGTAGCCGTGGTAGACGAACGCCGTCCGCTGCGTGAGCGGCAGCCGCGTCTCGGTGCCGTCTTCGGCAAAGAGGCAGAGCTCCACGGCTGTGGCGTTTTCGGAGTAGAGGGCAAAATTGACACCCTCGCCGTCCCAGGTTGCGCCCAGTGGATAGGAAGAGCCAGGAAGGATGTGCATGATCGACGCACGAGCGAGCGCTCGTCCGGTCGGCCAAGCAACAACTACGCCTCAAGGGCGCGCGTCACGGTCCTTCGATCTTGGCGCCACCGAGCGCGTCCTTCTTTCCGGTGACCTTCGTACCGGAGAAGACGATCTTCGCGCCGCCGAGCGCTCTCGCCGCGGCGTCTTTGCCGTTCACGCTGCCGCCCTTCACCGTGACGACCGCGCTGCCGAGCGCGTTGATTCCGATCGGCGCCGTGATGTCGACGTCCTCGAGCAAGAGCTGGCAGTTCGCGCCCGCGGTGATCGCCGTGCCGCTCTTCAGCTCGGCCTTCACGCCTTTGATCTTTACGTTGTCACCGGCCCCGCACGAGAACGGCGACTTGCCGTCCCACTTCTTCTCTTCGGCGTCTTCTGCCTTGCCGGGCTCTGCGCTCGTGCTGTCCCAGTTGCCCTTCTTCTCGCCTTCTTTGAACTTCGCCCACACGTACCATCCGAGCCCGGCGAGGCCGACCACCACGAGGAAGAGCACGAAGCACCCGATGCCCCACCAGATGATCTCGGTCTTCGCTTTCTCCTTCACCTGGTCGGCTAGGCCCGCGCTGTCGAAGCCCTTGTCGGTGCTCGCCTTGAGCTTGAAGCCGCCGATGTTGAGCTGCGCTTTGACCTCGTAGTTGCTCGGATCGAGCCGCTCCTCTGCGATCTGCTGCATGCGGTTCTGCGCTTGCGTGTACGGATCGGGCGGAAGCTGACCCTGGTAGGGCTGCGCCATCTGCGGCTGCGCCACCTGGATCGCGAGCTGAAGCTGACCGATCTGCGCGCCCATCTGCGCGGCACCGCTCGCCTGGATGATCTCCTGAACGTAGTACGGCAGGCTCTGCGCCAAGGTGGGGAGTGCGACTTGGTTCTGCGACAGCTTCTGCTGCACGACGCGGGTCGTCGCCTGGAGCAGCGCGTTCTGCAGATGCTGCACGTACTGGTTGGGGTCCCCGTGCACCTGAAACGAGAAGGTGCCCTGGACCGTCGCCTGGACCTGTTGCCCCGTCGCAGGATCTTGGAGCGGTCCGACGGGCCCTGCCAGATTGGCGGTTTGCATGGAGGGTCGATGGTAACAGCGGCCGCTCGTGATAAGGAAAGGTCTTGGCTCGGCTGAACGCCCTCTTCGCCACCGATCTCGACGGCACGCTCGTGGACCGTCAGGACGGGATCCATCCGCGCGATCGCGCGGCGATCGACCGCGCGCGCGCCGAAGGGGTCGTCGTCACCATCGCAACCGGACGTCTCACTCCGCGTACGCATACCGTCGCCCGCGATCTCGGGCTCGATGCGCCCCTCGTCTGTGCCGACGGCGGTGTCATCGCCTGCGGCCGCACCGAAAAAGTCCTGAGCCGCCGCGGCATCGCATCCCATCACGTGGAACGGATCCTCTCGAGCTTCGTCGAGCACGACCTCTCGAGCTTCGTCTTCACGCACGAGTCGATCCACTCCTGCGAGAAGGGCGTCGAGCATCACGGCTACGTCAGCGGTTGGGCCCACGAGATCACCACCCACGTCGACGTGCTCGGAGCGGACGTCTGGCGCAAAGAGCCTGATTCTACCGTCATGGTCGTCGGGATCGGGATCGAGGAGCGAGCCCTGAAGGTCGAGGCGGCGCTTCGCGACGTCGGCACCCACGTCGAGCTGATGGCCTTCGGCTACGGAGGGCGCCGCGTCGTCCGCTTCGTCTCGCGCGGGACGAGCAAGGCGAGCGGCCTGGCCGAGGTGGCGGAGCGGCTCGAGATCCCGCGCGAGCGGGTCGCGGTCATCGGCGACTGGTACAACGACGTCCCCATGTTCCGTTGGGCGCCACGGTCCTTCGCGATGCCCCACGCCCCCGACGACGTGAAAGATTGCGTCACCGACGTGCTGACCGACGGCGCGGTAGAGCGCGGCGCAATCGCCGAAGCCCTCGAGAAGTGGATGGCCTCGCTCTAAGCCTGCCTCGCGCGCGGGGTTGGGGCCCCGCGCGAAAGGGTCGAGGAAAATGGTTGGGGCCCCGCGCGAAAGGGCTCGAGCGAAAATATTAAGAAGCCTGGCAAACCGCCAGGTTTGGTGGCTGCCTCTGGCTAACCGCCCGCTTCCCTCGCCTATGATGTAACGATGGGAGAGGGCAAAGCTGATGGGGCGGAGCGGGACGACGTCACCGGTACGCTGGTGAAGACGGATGACCCGCGATTGCGAGCGGCGCTCGAGCTGATGTCGGACGGCGTCTGGGATTGGGATGTCCCGGCCGACGTCGTCACGGGCAGCCAGCGGCTGCGCGACATCCTGGGGCTGGCACCGGACGCGTCGTTCCCCGACGCCGTCGAATGGCAGGCGCTGATCCATCCCGATGACACGGCGCGGGTGCACGCGGCTTTCGAGGAGCTCATGACCGGAACCGGCAGGTTCTCGGTCGAGTACCGCTTACGCACGGCGCGCGGCGTACGGATCACGCACGACCGCGCGCGCGTCGTGGAGCGCGACGAGAACGGCCGCCCGATCCGCATCCTCGGCCTGGTCACCGATCTCACCGAGATGCGCACCGCCGAAGCCGCGCTCGGTCACGGACAGCGGATCAACCTGCTCGGTAGCCTGATGAGCGGCGTCGTTCACGACGTCAACAACCTCTTGGCCAGCATCCTCGGCAACGCGCACCTGCTCCACACCGGCACCTCACGGCGACCGGACGAAGCCATTGCCGACATCGACTACGCCGTCGAGGCTGCCTCGAGCCTCAGCCGGAACCTGCTCGCGCTCAGCAAGAAGGATGCGCCGGCGCCGCGCCGCGTCCACGTGCGCCGCCACCTCGACACGGTCGGCCGGCTGCTCCGAACGCTCGTGGGGAGCCGCGGCAAGCTCGAGATATCGGACCGCTCCGAAGACGTGCACGTGATGATCGATCCGAGCGAGATGGACCAGATCGTCATGAACCTCGTGCTCAACGCGCGCGACGCCTTGCCGGAATCCGGCGGCAAGATCACGCTCGAAACCGACGTGATCAAGAAGGCGCCGCCTGCCGGCTGGCCCGACGCCTACGATGGGAGCTTCCTGCGGCTCTCGATGATCGACAACGGGGCCGGGATGGCCGCCGAGATCCAGGAGCGCATCTTCGAGCCCTTTTTCACGACGAAGCAGGAGGCCGGTGGCACGGGGCTCGGCCTCGCTACCGTGCGCGACGTCGTCGCGCGTCGAGGCGGCTTCATCGAGGTGGAGTCCGCGCCGCTTTCCGGCTCGACGTTCCGAATCCATCTGCCGCGCGCCTCGGCAGCCCCCGAAGCAGAAGTGCGCCGGTCGGGCGCGTGGGTCCGCGGCGACGAGCTCGTCGTCCTCGTCGAGGATGACGACCTCGTTCGCCCGATGATGACGAGCATGCTCCAATCGCTCGGCTACCGAGTGGAAGCGTTCGCGTCGGCCGAGGCGTGTATGGCGGCGGTCGGACGCTTGGCCAGCGCGCGCGTTCTTCTCACCGACATCGGATTGCCGGGCATGGGTGGTCATGAGCTCGTCGCCCACGTGCGGCGGGAGCGACAAGACATGAAACCGATCTTGATGTCGAGCCGACTCGCGTCCGCTCGCGAAGGCCGAGAGGAGGCCGGCGACTCGGGCGTGCCCTTCTTGCTCAAGCCCTTCCGCCCGGCAGACCTCGGACGCGCGATACGTCGCGTCCTCGACCAGCCGGCGAGCCACGATCCGTGATTTCGCGGTCGAATCACGGGCAGGGCGGCGGCGACGCCTCGAGGGCGGCCCTGAGCCTCGCGGTCGCTTGCGTGACGGCTGCAAGATCGACGGTCACCTCGCCCGCGCCGGCGGCTCGCTGCAGATCGAAGACGCCCCACGCCTTGGCGTCCTTGGGCATCGAGGCGTACCGCGGCACGAGGTGCGCGTGAAAATGGGGCCAGCTCTCGCCCATCCACGCGGTGTAGATGCGCAGCGCGCCGGTAACCTCGATCATCTTTCGGGTCACGTGCCGGATCGTGGGACCGAGGCTCCTGATCTGGACGTCGTCGAAGTCCCAGGGCCCGGCAGCGTGGCTCTTGGTGACGAGCATCATCCAGCCTGCGACACCATAGGGCGCGCCGCCGTGGCGGATGTGCCACAGGTCGTTCTCGAAGACGATTTCGTCAGGGTTGCGGCCTTCGCCGTGGATCGACTTGCAGACACCGCATTCGGCGACGACGTTAGGCTCGGTCATGCTGGGCCGCTCATGCACGAGGCGTGCGCGCGCGTAAACCTCGTGATCAAGCCTGGCCTTCGTCGACGATTACGCGGTTGCGACCCCCGGCCTTCGCCCGGTAGAGCGCATCGTCGGCGCGGCGCAGCATGGCCTCGAGCGACTCGTCGGGCCGGCGAGCGATCACCCCGGCGCTGACGGTCATCTTCACTTCGCCCTCGGGCGTCGCGATGGGCATCGTCTCGACAGCAGCACGCAGGCGCTCGAGGACGACACGCGCGGCCTCGGCGGACGTCTGGGGGAGCAGAACGACGAACTCTTCGCCGCCATACCGCGCGAGGACGTCGACGCGACGGAGCTCGCGACGCGCCACGGCGGCGAGCTGGCGGAGCGCCTCGTCGCCGACCGCATGACCGTGGCTGTCGTTCAGGGCTTTGAAGTGGTCGACGTCGATCATGGCAGCCGACAGATCGCCTTCGTAGCGATTCGCGCGCGCCACCTCGGCGTGTCCGATCTCGTAGAAATGGCGGCGGTTGTAGATACCCGTCAGACCGTCGGTCGTCGCGAGCTCGCGGAGGCGCTCCTCGAGCGCCTTCTGCTCGGAGATGTCACGCACGCCTGCCATGAGGCACGGCTCGCCGTCGACGAGCAGCGCACGCAGGCTGAGCTCTGCCCAAAACTCTTTTCCGGTCGCCGTTCGGAGACGGGCGTTGAAGCCTTCGACGATCCCCCGCTGGCGAACGAGCAGCATGAGCTTCTCGCGCTCCGCGAGGTCGACCCAGAAGTCGACCGTCTTGATGCCGGCGAGCTCGTCGAGGGAGCGCTCGAAGAGCGCCGCGGCGCGCGGGTTGGCGTCGATCACCGCTTGATCCTTCACGCGGGTCAGGAAGAGGGCCACCGGAGCGGCCTCGAAGATCTGGCGAAGGTGGACCTCGGCACGTTCGAGCTCCGAGGTCCGCTTCGCGACGAGCTCCTCGAGGTGCGCGCGGTGACGTGCGAGCTCGTGCGTCTGGGCCACGTGCTCGGAGGCGCCGAGAACCATCGCGACGCAGTCGGCGAGGGTCGCCGCCAGGAGCTCTTCCCAGAAGTGCCAGCGCCGGGCCGGACCCACGTGCTCGTGGCAGACGATCCCGACCAGCTCGCCACGCAGGAGAACGGGCGCGTCGAGCATCGAGGTGATCCCGTTCGGGATGAGGTAGCTGTCGGTGAACTCGTTCGTGCGCTCGTCGGTGCGGGCGTCGTGCGCTGCGATCGACAGCGCCCCCTGGAGCGCACCGAAGTAACGCGGCACGTCCTTCGCAGCGATGACCGCGCCCTTCTCGTGGGTCATCGTGTCCGCATGGAGCAAGTTCAAGCACTCGATGCTCGCCTTGTCGGCGGCCATCACCCAAACGCTCGCGCGCTTCACGCGGAGGACCTGCGAGGCGACCTCGGTGATTTGCTGAAGCGCCGCTTCGACGTCGCCTCGTGAGACGGCATCCGACCGCATCAGGGCCGCCATGACGCGGCGGACGGGACGGAGGATGTCGTGAACGTCCCTTGAGGACGGCGGGAGCTCGAGCGCGCTCGGCGTGGACAAAGTCTCGCTAGCTTAGCCCAAACTTCGCGCGGGTGACGCCGCCGGGGCGCGCGGCGGGGCGGACGCCTGACTGCGTCCGCGGCTCGATGGATGTGGGAGGCGGTGCGGCCTCCGCGTACGGCGAAGCCCCGAGGACATGCGGGCGCGCCGCCGAGCGGTCCGACGTGTCGGCCCAGGCAACGACCCCATCTCGCTGGACCGCCAGCGCGACGACCCACTTGTCGAGGTCCTTGCCCTCCGCCAGCACGGCGCCGCGGAACGAGAGCGTCGCGCGATGATGGGTGCCGTCGATCAGCAGCCGATCGGGGGCGAGCTCGAGCGTCTCTGCCGCCTGTGGCGCCGTGATCATCGCTCCTACCTTCATCTCCGGTAGCCGCGTGGCGAAGAGCGGCCTCGTCGGAGACAGCCCGCGGAGCGTAACGTCCAGCGGCCCGCGAAGGCTCTCGACCCATTGATCGGCGGGCGCGGCCTGAAAGAAGCGGGTGTCGAGCTCGGGATCGATCCGCATCACCGGCTCTTCGAGCGCTGCGCGAACCAGCCCGAACGCGTGCCGCTCACGTGTCGGCCAGTCGGGAGCGCACGGTCCGAGCCCCGCGGGCCTGCGCGGGTCGTCTTCGCAGACGATGCACGCGTCGTCCGGCGAGAACACACCGACAGGGTTGTCGGGGCCCAAGACCGAGCGGCTCCAGGTGAGCGGCAGGCTCGAGAAGGGTCGCCGCGAGCCTTCCTCGGTCCGCCTGCCGACCGCGCGGATGCGCTTCTCGAAGAGGCCGGCTTCGCTGCGCACCGCCACGGAGACGAGCATGTCGCTCACGGTCGTCGCTGGCGGCGCGAACGCGAACCCCGTCGCGAGGATCTCGGGTCGACGAAGGAATGGCACGCGATCGCTCGGGACCTCGACCTCATCGGCCGCGCCCAAACCGTGGGCTCGATCGGCTGCGAAGAGGCCCGGGGCCGGCCCCATCGAAGCGGTCCCGTCGGCGATCAACGTCAGGCCGATCTTGGCCACGACCGTCAGCCAGCTGCGACCGCGCGGGTCGAGCCAGAGGAACGAGTCGGCGGTGCACAGAGGAGGCGCGAAGAGCGTCGGGCAACTGACCACGCGAGCGCATCCGCAAGACGTATGCCCGAGACGGGTTGGCGATTTCCAGCGACAAACGGACTCGACGCGCCGTCCACGAGGTCGGGTGCAACACGGCGCAACAGGGGTGCAACCGCGCTCGCCGAGCACCAGATCACCCCTCCGATTGATCCCGCGCAGCGCGCGAGGGGGTACGCTCGGGCGCGATGCCCTGGAGCGCTCGCTTGCTCGTTTCAGCCTGCACGAGGACCGCTCTGCTCGCTTCGTTGGTGCCGGCCATCGCCTGCAACCCGACGACGTCGACGTCGGCCAAGCCCGAGGTCGACGCCGCCCTGCCTGCACCGTCGGCCGCTGCGTCCGCCGATGTGCCGCGCGACGTGTGCCCCATCGGCGAGCTCCGCCTCTTGGCCTCGCCTGGGCCGGGGACTCCGGCCACGCTCGGGCTTCCGAACGACACGGTGCTCTTTACCCTCCGCGCGAATGGCGACGTCGAATCGGGCTTTCCCGAAGAAGGGCCTTCCTATCGGATCCATCCCGAAGGTTGTGTGACCTTCGATGGAAAGCTGGTCGTCGAGCTCATGCCCGACGGCACGCTCCTCACGGAGACGGGAGAAGAGATGGGGAGGCGCCGCGGCAACACGCTCGGCTTTCGACACGCAGAAATGGAGATCGTCATGCCCGGCGGCGCGGTCGTCATGCGCCCCGAGCTCCCCGTCGCTCGCTGGCGGTTCGACGGGCTCGATCCCGGCGAGGAGTGCGCCGCGGCGATGTTGATCGTCACC
>JBGTSH010000402.1:0-8438 GCA_041940405.1 Polyangiaceae bacterium | reverse complement strand
CCCACGAGCAAGATGGCGCCGATGGGCTGGTCTGGGTTGGCGAGCCCGGTCTTGTAGAGAGCGAGCACGTCGCAGATCGCCGCGACGGCGGCGTCCTGTCCGAGGACACGCTCGCTCAAGAACCCGATCATGTCGTCGTAGGAGACCGGCACGCGCGGCGAGACGACGTGCATCGGCAGCCCCGTCTGCTTCGCGAACATCTCCTCGATCGCCTGCTCGTCGATCGGTAGCCCGCTCCCGGCGCCCGGCAACCCGCGCCGCGTGAGCGCCGCCTTCCGCAGGAGCTCCACGCCCTTGCCGGGAAAGCTCTGCGTCGGCATGAACTTCTTCGCCAGCGAGTAGACGCGCTCGATCGCCGCGCGATCGAACACGACGTCCGGCCCCAGGTCCGCAGCCACGCGCGAGAGGATCTCCTTCGTCTCCTCCTCTTCGGTGGGCTCGACGGTGATCGTAGCAAAGTCGCGCTCGAGCATCGGGTACTCGCGACAGAGCTTCTCCCAACGGCCGGGGCTCATCTCGCCGAAGAGCACGACGCGCTCGGCCTCGATCCCGGGCCGGATGAGGTCGTACACGCCGCGCGGGTTCGTGTCGTACGACCCCGCCATCGTGATGTTCCACAAGTCGCTGATGTAGAGGATGCGATCCGGTCGCGCCGTCTTGAGGAGCGAGGCGATCTTCTCCTCTTGCATGCCCGTGTAGCGGGTCCCGGCGACGAGGCCCGTCGTCGCGATCTCCCACACGCTCGCGCCGCGCAGCGCCGGCACGGCTCCCTTGGCGACGAGCGAGACCAGCTTGCGGACGATCGCCGTCTTGCCGACGCCCGGCGGTCCGAGCAAGACGGCGCTCTTTCGACCCGCGAGCGCGCAAGCAAGGGCTTCGACCTCTTCGGCGCGACCATAGGTCTGCGCCACCACGGACTCCGCCGCGGTGAGGTTCTGGCCCTCGCGCTCGAGGACGTCGATCTTCTGCCAGTCGTCCATGCTCACGGATTGCGGTGGATACTGTAGCAGGCGGGATTCCGAGAGGGTGTAAGCTCCCGCGACGGTGGCGCGTGCGTTCGGAGAACTGATCGCGGGCAAGTACCGCATCGTGTGCCAGCTCGGTGAAGGCGGAATGGGCGTCGTCGAGCTCGCGGTGCACGAGCCGCTCGGCGTAAAGGTCGCCATCAAGACGCTGAACCGCGAAGGCCGAACCGGCGCGGACGAGAAGCGATTCCTCCTCGAGGCGCAGACGGCCGCTCAGCTGAAGAGCGAGCACGTCGCGCGCGTGACCGACGTCGGCAGCCTCGGCGACGGGCGGCAGTTCATGGTGATGGAGTACCTCGAGGGCGAGACCCTGGCCTCGCGCCTGTCGCGCCGCGGCCGCCTCCCCCAGGCCGAGGCGGTGGACTTCGTCGTTCAAGCCTGCGCCGGTCTGGCCGAGGCGCACGCTTCGGGCATCGTCCATCGCGACGTCAAACCTTCGAACCTGTTTCTCACGCGGCGGCCCGACGGCACGAACTGCATCAAGGTCCTCGACTTCGGCATCTCGAAGTTCGACGTCGGCGTACGCGCCCCCGCGCTCACCAACACCGGGCTCGCCGTGGGGACGCCCCTCTACATGTCGCCCGAGCAGGTGAAGCACGCAAAATCGATCGACGGGCGCTCGGACGTATGGGCGCTCGGCGTCGTCCTCTACGAGCTCCTCTCCGGCAAGAGCCCGTTCGAGGACGAGTCGCTCGGCGTGACCTTGGTCAACGTCCTCGAGAAGCCCCACCCCGCCCTGGCGGATCGTGTGACCGACCTCGATCCGGCGCTCGCCGCGGTGATCGATCGCTGCCTCGCGAAAGACCCGGCCGGTCGTCATGACAGTGTCGTCGTGCTCGCCGAGAAGCTCGCACCGTTCGGCACCGACGAGACGCGTCGCCTCGCTGCGCTCATCCCCAAGATCGCCGAGCGCACCGCGGCGCGCGTGCAGGTGTCGCTTCCCCAAGAAGCGTCGCTCCCGCCGGACAGCGGCCCACCCGGACGAACGCCCCCCGACGGCGTCATGGCGAACATGCCGACGACCGTCCAGATGAGCCTCGGGCCCAGGTCGACTCCGCGGTCCGACGACTCGCTCGGCGCGCTCCACACGCCGTCGCCCGAGGAGAAGCACACGCCGCTCCCCGAGTCGCTCGTCATGCCGCCGGCCGCGCGCGGGCGCGGGATGCCGATCGCCTTCGTCTTGGTCAGCCTCGTCGCTGTCGGGGCGATCGTGTGGGCGATCTCCTCCCGCGGCGGCCCCTCGAGCGCGGGCGTACCGAACGAAGGCCGCTTTGGCGACGCACCGAGCGCCGCAGCACCCGCGACCGCAGAGGTCTCACCTCCGATCATCGCGCCGGGTGTCGCCACATCGGCAGCTCCGACCGCCGATCGATCCGCTTCCGCAGTCGAAGCGCCTCCCTCCACGCCGAGGCGCCCGACCGGAGCGACGAGCGGGGCTCCGAAAAACCCCGAGCCGCCTGTCACGGCGACGGCTGCCGCGACCGCGACCGCGAGCACCAAGCAGCGCACGCTGCATTGAGCGCCCGTGGATTCCGCTGTAAAGAACCTTCGAACTGTATGATTCGCCGAGCCGCATGGCTTCTTTTTGCTGCGCTCGCCGTCGCCTCCGCGACGCCGCGTCATGCGTTCGCACAAGCGGGCGATGCGGCCGCCGAGGCGCTCTTCAAGGAAGGCGTGGCCAAGCTCGATGCGGGAGAGTACGCCGCCGCCTGCCCGATGCTCGAGCGCGCCATCGCAGCTTCGGCCACCGAGGCGCTCGGCGGGATGCTCGCGCTCGCCGAGTGCTACGAGAAGTCGAACCGTCCGGCGAGCGCGTGGGCCCTCTACCGAAAGGTCGCTGCACGCGCCGCGGCCGCGGGGCAACCGCCCCGCGCGACCGAAGCCGAAGCTGCTGCGAGCCGTCTCGAGCCGACGCTGCCGCGCGTCCGTTTCGTTGCGCCGCCGGCTCCACCGCGTGGCCTTCGCGTGCGCTACGGGACCGAGGTCGTCGACGCGGCGGTCTGGGACGTCGCGCTCCCGATCGATCCGGGCAAGATCGCGCTGACCTTCGAAGCCGACGGACGCACCCCGAGGAAGCTCGAGGTCGAGATCCCCAGCGAAGCAAAGGTGACCGAGGTAGCAGTCCCGAGCCTCGACGAGTCGCGCGGCGATATCGAGCAGAAGCAGGAGCGGCCCGAGAACACCGAAGCGGACCAGGCGCCGCTCGGCCCCGTCGGGATCGCCGGGATCGCGATCGGATCCGTCGGCGCAGCAGGCGCGATCGCCAGCGCGATCATCGCGGCCGACGCAAAGTCGAAATGGGACGAGGCGGTCGCCGCGGATTGTCCCGCCGGCCTCACGCAGTGCTCCTCGCTCGAGGGCATCGACTCCGCGCGCGCACAAGGCGACGCGGGCACGGTCGCGTTCGGGGTCGGGGTCGGCCTGGTCGCCGTCGGGGCCGGGCTCTTGATCTACGACCTGGTCACCCGGCCGTCGCCGGCGGCACCCGCGGTCGGCGTGGCGCTCGTCCCTCGCGAAGGCGGCTTCGACGCCGCGGCCACGGCGAGGTTCGTCACATGGTGAGGCCCGCCTTCTTCCTCGTCGCGCTCTCGGGCTGCAACGCCGTGTTCGGTCTCGACGAGGGCTCGCTCGGCTCCGGCGGCGCCGGCGCCGGCACGGGCGCCGGGTCCGGGAGCGAGACGACGACCGCAACCAACATGACGATGTCGTCAGCAGGCGGCGCCGGCCAGGGCGGCGGGCCCGCGTCGTCGACCGCGATCACCGGCACCGGCGTCGGCGGGTCCAGCACCTGCATCCAAGAGGTCGGCCTCACCAACGAGGATTTCTCGGACTGGTCGGACGACTCCGCGATCGACTGGAACGAGTACAACTACGACGCCGAGGTCCTGACAGCCAAGCTCCCGGGCCTCGACGAGGGCATGAACCTCATCGTCGATTCGTTCACCAGCCCCGACGCAAACGGCGGCCTTTACCAGCAGAAGATGATCTTCGGCGTTCCGTGGACCCAGTGCGTCGAGCTCCGAGGCGACGCCAAGCTCGGCTCCGGTCAGGGGCGCCTTCGCGCTCGCGCGACGTTCGCGGGGCACCAGCTCGAGGTAACTCTCCCGGCTGGTCCCGAGTTCGCGCCGTTCCTCGCGCAATGCGCCCTCCCGGAGCCCATCGACACGTTCATCGTCGAGCTCGAGATCGATCAGCTCTCCGGCGGCTCCGCCGCCGGACTGCACACGCACGAGATCCACTTCGACCACGTGTGCTGCGACGAGAGCCCGCCACAGTGCCCGCTCGCGCCCTGAACGGTCAGCCGTTCTTGGTGAAGACCTTGCCGGGGTACTTCCGCTCGTAGTGCGCGATGAGCGCCTGGCCGATGGCTTCGATGGTCGTTGCTGCGATCGCGCCGCGGATCACCGGGCCGATCACCGGGACGAACTTGATCGCCTCGGCGGCGACGTACTTGAGGCCGGTCCCCATCGCCGCGAACGTGCCGCCCGCGGCAGCCGTCGCCGGGGCGCTCGGTGCGTCGTCGTAGATGCCGCCGATGACGCCGACCATGTGCGTCTCGAGCGCCGCGAGCAGCGGCGCCGTCGATACGGGGATCGGAAAGGCAGCGAACATCGCGCCGCCGGCGGCGTAGCGATGAACCCAGCGTTGTGCTTCTTCTCTGCAGGTAACCACCGTCAGCCGTGCTTCCTTGTCCCCGAGATCTAGCATGCGCCAGCGCGGCGCGCCCCGGGCCGATCAAACCCGCCCGATGAGCGACCGGGCGGCCTGCTTGACCCGCCGCAGGCTCGATCTGACCGACGTGTCCTTGAAGTGGCTCTCCTCGCCGAAGCGCGGACCCCGGAGCGCCTTCATGATGCCGTCCATCTTCAGGAACGCGCGGAGCGCATCTCGCTTCGGTGCCTCGAGCTCGCTGGTGACGTCCTCGATCACGCCCTTCCAGTGCGCCGCGTTCGCGAAGGTGGATCCGACGGCGATGCTCACGCTGAGCATCCGGGTCGTGTGCCACCACTTCGGCGGCAAGTAGACGGCGTCGCCGGGCTCTTGGACGAACGTGTAGCCCTCGGCGCGCTCGTAGAGCGGAAACCTCTCGAGGTCGGGCGTCTCGAGATCCGGGATCATCGAGTGCCGCCCCTTGGCGTAGAGGTACGGCGTCTGCGCCGGCGAGAAGACCCACCACCTCTTGCGGCCATAGATCTGGCAGAGGAGCACCGGGCACGCGGTGGGGTCGTAGTGAAGATCGGCGAAGCCGCGGACAAGCGCGCCGTTCAGCCCCGCGTGGCTCGCGTCGCTCTCACCGACGCGCCGCTCGAGCTTCGTTCCGCGGCCGCCGATGAACAGCTCGACCTCGGCGGCTCGGTTCAAATGACTGTCGAGCTCTCGGTCGGGGTACGAGCCGCGCAGCCAGTTCGGGAGCGCGTACGCAACGAACGGCAAGAGGTCGTCGCCGAGCTCCGGCGCCAAGCTGCGAACCGAGAGCTCGCGCAGGTACGGCACCGGCGCTTCCGGGGTCGAGGCCTCGACCCGATCCAGATAGCGGCCGAGCTCCTCCTTCTGCCCCGCGACCGTGACCTCGCAGGGTCCGTAGTTTCGCCGGAAGAAGTCGGGGGTCCATTTGCCGAGCGCCTTCCATTGAGGAAACGCGTTCTTGATGTAGACCGGCCGGTGCAAAACGAGATGTTCGCGGACGAAGCGCCCGTATTCGAGCCCGTCCCGCACGTCGATCGAGAGCGGTCGCATGCGCCGCCGCCATGCAGACTCCGCACCGCGGTCGAAGGTCCAGCCTCGCGGCGGCTCTTGCGAGGAGCCCATTCCCTGAGCCAAGATCGCGCGCCATGCGCTCGTTCACGCTTTCGTCGCTCGGGGTCCTCGTCGTCATCGGTTGCAGCAGCGACGTCGACACCGTCGACGGAAGCGGCGGGAGCGGAAACGCGACGAGCGTCGCCGTCGGCCCGACTGCGGGACAGACGAGCTCCAACGTGACGACGGGCGCCTCGACGAATCAGGGGACGACAGCGCCGGCGTCGAGCTCGACCGGCACCGGCGACGTGTGCGAGGACGGTTGTGCGCACGTCGCGATGTGCGGCTTCGACCTCTGCGCGATGGCCGGCATCGACTGCAATAACCCCCAGTTCGACTGCCCGATGGAGTGCGTGCTCGGCGCGACCTGCGAGGAGCTGATTGCGCTCGTCTCGATGAACCCGCCGCCCCAGCTCGCGGCCTGTCTGCAAGCGTGTCAGGGCGGGATGGGAGGCGGGGGCGAAGGTGGCGGCGCGCCCGACTGTCAGGGCTGCATCTTCCAGAACGACTGCGCGAACCCGTGCATCACCGACAGCGAGTGCATTCAAGGCTGGGGTCAGTGCGCGCAGAGCTGCACCGATCCAGCGTGCTTCGACGCCTGCGACGCGATGTTTACCCAGTCCGCGCCGATCTACGACCAGGTCTACGCCTGCGTGTGCATGGCGTGCGAGCCGCAGTGTGGCGCGGCGATGGATCCGTGCGGCACGGGTGCGGGCGGCGGGATGTGAGCGCGCCACCCAACGCGCGAACGCGGGGCGGAAACTAGGCTCTCGGGGCCTCCTTCGCGTCGGTCATCGGCCTCTCGGCCATGAACCACGCGAACCACACACTGTCGTCGATCAGCACGCCACGGAGCTCCAGTCCCGGCGCCAGGCTGACGATGAATACCCCCTGGTCGTACACCGCAACCGAAGGAACGGTGCGGGTGGGGGATGGTGTACGAAACACGCGGGGAGGAGCTTGCTGCATCTTGTGGCTCCGCTGAGGGGACGACCATCCGAAGCATCAAGCGCCGTGCCACCTACATTCCCGAAGGTTCTCAGCCGAGAACGAAGTCGACCTCGAACATTTCGTAGTGAGCGCGCGCCATCCCGAGCGCACGGTACGTCGTCATCGCTCGGTCGTTCTCGCGCTCGACGTAGAGGCGCACGCCGCAGACCCCGCCGTCTTCTCGCGCCATCTCGAGGAGCCTCTCGTAGAGCGCCCGGTAGACGCCGGTTCGCCGCGCGTGCGGCACGACGTACACGCTCTGGATCCACCAAAACGTCCCCGCGCGCCAGTCACTCCACTCGTAGGTGACCATGAGCTGCCCGAGGACCTCGCCCGCCTCGTCCTCGCTGACCAGGTAAAAGCCCTTGGTACGATCCTCGAGCAGGAGCGAAACTCCTCGGCGCAGCCGATCGGGATCGAGCCGCTTTCCCTCGGTCTCGAGCGCCATGGCCGCGTTGTTGTTCGCGATAGCCGCAGCGTGGCGCAGCAAAGCAGGCGTGATCGAGGCTCGTTTGCTACCCTGACTCATCGACGTCGTGTCTCCCGACCCTCGCGCTTACAACCAAGCGAGCCCCGCGGCATCCCCTTCGGCGCCCAAACCCGAGGGGGAGAGGCTGCAGCTCGACCCGTACACGGGGCCGCGCAGTCACCATGCGTCGCGCGCATTTGCCGACATGGTGGCGCGGCGCCAACGCGCGAAGCTGCGGAAGAAGAAGATGACGCTCCTCCTCCTCGTCGGCGTCGTGCTAGGAGGCACCGTCGCGTGGCTCCTGTTCCGCCTCGGTGCGGCCGCGCTGGGCCTCTGACCCAACCCCGCTTGCGAAATCCCAAATGCGATTCGAGCTCACCGAGGAACAGTCTCTCGTCCTTTCCACCGCGCGCGAGTTCGCGAAGCGCGCCGTAGAGCCCAAGGCCGCGGAGCTCGACAAGACGGCGCGCTGGCCGAGCGAGATCGTCGCCGAGATGGCGGAGCTCGGCTTCCTCGGGATGGCCGTCCCCGCCGAGCACGGCGGCGCCGGCCTCGATCACGTGAGCTACGCTCTGGTCGTCGAAGAGATGAGCCGCGCATGCGCTTCGTGCGGCGTCATCATGAGCGTCAACAACTCGCTCTTCTGCGACCCGATCGTGAAGTTTGGCACGCCGGAGCAAAAGACGCGCGTCCTCGCGCCGACCGCCTCGGGTCAGGTGCTCGGCGCCTTCGGTCTCACCGAGCCGTCGAGCGGTTCCGACGCGCGGATGATGAAGACCGTGGGCGAGGTTCAGCCCGACGGGTCGATCGTGCTCAACGGCGCGAAGAACTGGATCACCAACGGGCCGCACGCCGAGCACATCATCGTGTTCGCGATCACTACCGTCGATCCGGTAAAGCCCAAGCACACCGCGATGCTCGTGCAGCGCGGCATGCAGGGCTTCACCGTCGCGGCTCCCGATCACAAGCTCGGCATCCACGCCGCGCACTCGGCGACGATCTTCTTCGAGAACGTTCGCGTCCCGAAAAAGAACGTCGTGGGTGAGATCGGCGGCGGCTTCCGCCGGTGGGAGGGACGTTGCAGCCGGGACGCGGGATCGCGTTCGGGATCTCCTCCAAGAAGACGAAGATCCCGTTGGAGTTGCGGTTGAAGGTGT
>JBGTSH010000401.1:0-8459 GCA_041940405.1 Polyangiaceae bacterium | reverse complement strand
TGCGGAACGTCGCGCGGCATCACCGCCATCCAGATGGACATCAAGGTTCAGGGCCTCTCGCGCGAGATTTTGGAGCAGGCGCTCGCGCAGGCGCGTGAGGGCCGCATCCACATCCTCGGCAAGATGGCCGAGACGCTTTCTGCGTCGCGCCCCGAGCTGTCGAAGTGGGCGCCCCGGATCACCTCGGTCAAGGTGAAGCCCGACCAGATCCGCCTGATCATCGGGCCCGGCGGCAAGACCATCAAGGGCATCGTCGACCAGACGGGCGTCGCGATCGACGTCGAGGATGACGGTACGGTCAACGTCGCGTCTGCCGACCCGGAGGCAGTGAAGAAGGCACTCGACATCATCAAGGGCCTCACCGCAGAGCCCGAGGTGAACGCGGTGTACCGCGGGACGGTCAAGCGGATCGCCGACTTCGGCGCGTTCGTCGAGATCCTCCCGAACGTCGACGGCCTGGTCCACATCTCCGAGCTCGCGCACGAGCGCATCGAGCGCGTCGAGGACGTGGTCAAGGAAGGCGACGAGATGGAGGTCAAGGTCATCAGCATCGACCGTGAGGGTCGCGTGCGCCTCTCCCGCCGCGAGCTCCTGCCCCTCCCGGAGGGGATGGAGGAGCGTCCGCGCCGCGAGGCCCCGCCGCCTCGAGATCGTGGCGACCGCGATCGCGGCCCGCGTCGTGACGGCCCGCCGCGCGACCGCCGCCGCTAAGCGGTGCGCGCGACCGCGCGGGTGCCTGCTAGGATGCCGCCGATGGGATTCACGCGCGACCGAGCCGGTCGGGCCCTCCTCGGCGGCACGTCGCTTTCCACGCTCCTCGACGACCCGCGGGTCTCGACGCCCGCGTACGTCTACGACCTCGACGGCATCGCCGCCGAGGCCGGAGCGCTCCGTGGCGCGTTCGGCGACCTTCCGCACCTGGTTGCCTTCGCCGTGAAGGCGAACAGCGCCGGCCCGATCATCCGCGCGCTGAGAGCCGAGGGCGCCGGCGCAGACGTCGTCTCCGGGGGCGAGCTCGACCTCGTGCTCGCCTGCGGGGTCCCGCCCGAGGACATCGTCTACAGCGGCGTCGCCAAGAGCGACGCCGAGCTCGACCGCGCCATCGCCGCGGGACCGTCGGGCATCCTCTCGATCCAGGCCGAGAGCGTCGAGGAGATCCCTCGCATCGACGCGCGCGCCCGTGCGGCGGGACGCGTCGCGCGCATCTGCATGCGCATCAACCCGGGCATCGAGGCCGAGACGCACTCGTACATCGCCACCGGGCACGACGAAGCGAAGTTCGGGATCCCTCGCTCCGAGATCGGCCTCGGAATCGAGGCGATCCTCGCCGCGAAGAGCGTGCAGCTCGTCGGAGTCTCGAGCCACATCGGCTCGCAGCTCACGACCCTCGACGCCTATGTCTCCGCCGCGCGCATGCTCCTCACGACGGCATCCGCGTGCGAGGTGGCGGTCACGTCGGCCGGCCGGCCCGCCTTCGAGCTCGTCGACTTCGGCGGCGGCTTCGGCATCGACTACGGCTCCGGCTGCGAAGCGCGACCCGAAGACTTCGTTCGGGCGCTCGTCGAGGAGGTTCGACGCGCGGGCCGCGACCGCACCCGCACCTTGGTCGAGCCCGGGCGCTGCCTCGTCGGCGCCCACGGCGCGCTCCTTTCGCGCGTCGTCATGCAGAAGCGCGCGCGCCCCGGCGAGCAGGAGCGCAGGTGGCTCATCATCGACGCCGGGATGAACGACCTGCTCCGACCCGCTCTCTACGAGGCGCTTCACCGCATCGAGCCGATCGATGTCGCGCCCCCGCCCGCGGGCGGGGGCGTCCCGATGCGTGTCGTGGGCCCCGTCTGTGAGAGCTCGGACGACTTCGGCACGCATCCGATGCCTGAGCCTGCACCCCCCGCGGTCGTCATCCGTGACGCCGGCGCGTACGGTTTCACGATGGCCAGCGAGTACAACGGCCGCGGCCTCCCCATCGAGGTGTTCCTTCGCGGTGGAGCGATCGAGACGATCCTTCGGCCTCGCCCGGCGAGCGCGTGGGTCAAAGAACGAATCGGTCAGTAACCCATCTCGGCAAGCGGGGTTGGGGCCCCGTCTCGGTCGGAGCGAAGAGCGCAGGGGTTTGGGAGACCAGCACGTTCCCGGCGCCTTCCTTCGCAAGACTTCACGGTCTTTTGAAGCAATCTGCTGCTCGGGTGGAGATAGTCTCCGATCACGGGGCATGCCGACTTGTCCGACTTGCCGAACGCATCATCCGGACGGCACCAAGACGTGCACGATCGACGGTGATCGTCTCTTGCCGGACGAGGCGTTCGCGAGCGCCGATCAGGATCTCGCGAAGGGCGAGATGTGCGGCGAGTACAGGCTCGAGGCCAAGCTGGGCGAGGGAGGCTTCGGCGCCGTCTACCGCGGCATTCATCCGCTCATCGGAAAGATCGCTGCGGTCAAGGTCCTGCACCGTGCGTACTCCTCGAACCCGCAGATCGTGAGCCGCTTCATCGCCGAGGCGCGAGCGGTCAACCAGATCCGGCACAAGAACATCATCGACATCTTCGCCTTCGGTCGCGTCGAGGACGGGCGGCATTTCTTCGTGATGGAGCTCCTCGAAGGCGAGAGCTTCGAAGATCTGCTGCGCCGCCGCGGCCGCCTTCCGATCGAAGAGGCGGCGCCGATCCTCCGCGCGATCGCCAAGGCGCTCGGCGCCGCGCACGCCGCCGGCATCGCGCACCGCGACCTCAAGCCCGACAACGTCTTTCTCGCCAAGGACGCAGACGGTCAGATCGTCCCCAAGCTCCTCGACTTCGGCATCGCGAAGCTGATGGGTGAGGAGCAGACGGCGCACAAGACGAAGACGGGCGCGCCGATCGGAACACCGGCGTTCATGTCGCCCGAGCAGTGCCGCGGCATCGCGGTCGACGAGAAGACCGACATCTATTCGTTCGGAATCCTGGTCTTTCGCACCTTGACCGGCCAGCTACCGCTCGACGCGAACACGGTGCTCGATCTGATGTTCAAGCAGATCCACGTCGAGCCCCCGTTGGCTTCCGAAATCTGCGCAGAGCTGCCCACGGATCTCGATGCGCCCATCGCAGCCATGCTCTCCAAGGATCCGGCCGGTCGCCCGCCGACGATCGAAGCTGCGCTGGACGGCGTCCTTCGCGCAGGAGGCGCCGGCTCGATGCCGATGGCCGCGTCGTCGGACCGAGGCACCGCGCGGCCCGCGAGCAGCAGCCCGGGCTCGAGTTCTCCGAACGTTCGGGTCATCACCGACGGCAAGCTCGCGTCTCCGACCTTCGTCGACGCGAAGACCATCGCGGGGGACGTCGGCTCGAGCCCGCAGCAGAGCGGCAAGACGTTCCAAGGGGCGGAGAGCGACGTCGCCACTCCGCGTCGCTCTCGGCTCGGCCTGTGGGTCGCCGGCGCAGCCATCGCGGCGGTGGGCATCGGCGTCGGCCTCGGCGTCGGTCTGCGCAAGCCGGAGCCCACGGGCAGCGGCGTCGTAGCCCAGCCAACGAACGCTGGGCCGCCTCCGACCACCACCGCGGTCGATGCGCCCAAGCCGGCGGGGACCGCGTCGGCTGAGGCATCGCCGACGATCCCGCCTCCTGCGAGCGCGAGCGCGGCGCCGAGCACGGTCGAGATCCGAGTGACCGGCGCACCGCGCGGCGGCGAGCTGTTCCTCGGGAAGACGCGGCTCGGGCCCGCGTCCGAGCCCGTCGTGCTGCCCTTCTCCTCCGCAACCGTGAAGCTGACCCTGATCGCGCCCGGCGCCCTACCGGGCAACGTCGACGTGGTGCCGGACGCTCCCAAGGAGGTCGCTGCTCCACCGCTCAAGCCCAAGGGAAACAGCGCGCTCCGCGGGGAGGTGGAAAATCCGTTCTGACCGGCGCTATCCGCGATCGCGCCGCGAGGCGTGCGGAGCCGCGTTGGCCGGCTCGCTCCTCCTCGGCGCCATTGGCCTCGTCCTCGGCAGCTGCGCCGACATCGCGAGCATTCCCGCGGGGCAGTGCGGCAACTCGGTGGTCGACGCAGCGGCCGAGGACTGCGACCTCGGATCGCGCTTCGAGGGCCAATCGGCTTGCCGGCCGCCCGGGTCGGAGGGCGAGTGCCGCTTCGATTGCTCGGTGGCCGAGGACGGCGTCGCCGCGCCTTGTCCTCCCGGCTACGGGTGCGGCAGCGACGCGATCTGTCGCGCGCCGTCCGGCCAAGTCTCGAGGGAAGGTGAGGCGGACGAAGACGCGGGGCTCTTGGTCGCGAGCGATCTGGATGCCGACGGGCTCACCGACCTCATCGCGCGGACCTCGGACGGCCCGGTCGCGCTCTACATGGGCGAGGGCTTCGAGGTCGACTTCGACGTCGATCTGGTCGCCGTCGGCTCGCGCGCCACGTTCGAGGCGACCGAGCTCACCGGCGATACCCTCGGTGACCTGGCGTTCACCGACATCTCCGGCGTCGGCATCCTACGAGGAGCCGACGGACGCGAGCTCGTCGGCACGGCCTACACGACGTTCGCGATCCCGGCTGCCGTCGGTGGGGCGCTCACGTTCGCGCTCGACGCCGACGGGAGCAAGCCGGGCGTCGAGCCGATGGTGCTCCTCCAGGCCGAGATGGGGAGCTTACAGGCGTCGTTCGTGCTTTTGGCCGACACGATCGACCTGGCGCCCGATCAGCTCGCGCTCTTGACGCCCGGATGGTTCCCGCTGCCCCCGCTTCTGGACGATGGTGGGTCCACCGTCCGCGACATCCGATTCGGCAACATCGACCCGAATACGCCGTGCCAGGACTACGTGCTCGCGTTTCGGAGCACCGATCAGGTCTGGATCGCCACCCCTTGCACCGAATCGGGGCAGACCAATGGGTGCTTCTACGACGGCGGCCCGACCGCGGACTTTCCGCCGGTGCCGATCGCTCCGATCGAGGTCGATCTGTCGGCGTGTGGCTCGGGCTTCGCCGTCGATCGCGCTTTCGTGGTCGACGTCGACAAGGACGGCAATGACGATGTAGTCATTGCTCCCGAGCCGGGAAGCGCGGCCAAGGCCTCCTGCGTCGTCATGGGGCCGGTCACTTTCCCGGCGGCGGCCGTCGACCCGGATCCGCCGAATCCCGACCTGTGTCAGTGGGCCGAGGGGACGCTGCCCCCGCCGGTGCTCGCGGCTCCGTTCCAGGACGTGACCCTGTTCGGCGCGGGTACCGACGCAGAGTACGTCCTCGCCCTTCTGCATCTAGATGACGATGATGTCATCGATATCGTCAGCACGCTGGGGATCTTCGTCAGCCGGCCCGGAGCATGCCCGGCGATGTCCGACCGCCCGAACGGTTCGCCCCAGTGCGCCGTGACGCCGGGGAGCAACGAGATCGAGAAGCCGTACTTCACTTCGGTGGGGACGGGTGACATGAACGGCGACGGCACCCCGGACGTCGCCATGGCGGGATCATCCGGAACCCTGGCGGTCTACCTCGCCAATCCGGGGGATACGTACGCTGCGTTCGCGGTCGAGACGGACGGCGTCGCCGATCTGGCGAGCGTCGATGACATCGACGGCGACGGCATCGACGATGTCGTCTTCGCCGACCGCCCCTGTAGCGACGACGGTTGTGAGAGTCTCGATCCGGACAAGGGCGACGCCCTGATGGTCGCGTACGGGCGCGCAGCAGCCGGTCCCGAGGCACCGCGAAACGCGGGAAGGCTGGGGCGGATCCAGCGCATCGTGACGGGGCGGTTTCGCTCGCCCTACGCCACCTTCGACGGAACCGTCGACGTCGGCGTCCTTTCGGCCTCGCTCGAGCAGCAAGAGGTCCAGACCTTCGCGACTCTTTACGGCAACACGGAGCGCCAGCTCCAGGCTCCCTTCGGTCTCAATGCCGAGGGGACAGAACCCGGAGACTACATTCCGTACCTGCCGCTCCTCGTCGCATCCGGCGACCTCGTTGCTCCGATCGAAGGTGGATACGGCCCCGCCGCGGGGATGACGCCCCTCGAGCAGAGCAGGCGGGACCTGGCGGTCCTGGCGGTCGAGCGCCCCGAAGGAAAGCTCGAGCTCCCCGACCTCTCGCCCGATGCGCTCGGCCTGTGGATCCTTGCGCCAGAGGGCGAAGCAGAGGTGGCGTTCTCGTCGGTCAGCCCCAAGCTCCCGCTCTGGGATCCCGAGCTCGAGCTGGAGAGTCTGTCGTTCCTGTCGGGAGACGTCGACGGTGACGGCGGCGACGAGGTCGTCGTGCTCGGCGGCCGCGGCTTCTCGGTCGGCAAGGTCATCACGATGCCCGATGGGCGGCCTGGATTCATGACGACGCCGGTTCAGACGACGGAGCGGTTTGCCGCGCGCGTGCTTCGTCTCGGCAACGCTTCCGAGGACAGCAAGGATCCCGTATCGACGCCGGCGTCGCTTGCGGACGTCGACGGAGACGGGCTCGCCGACCTCGTCGCGATCGGAACGGCACCGGAGGACTCTCACGTCCTCGTTTGCTACTTCAGCCGCGGAGGCTCGTTCGTCGCCGAAGACAAGGCGATCGTCACGCTACCCGGCCGGCCCCACGCGCTCGCGATTCACGATCTCGACGGCGACCTCGCCCCGGAGATCCTGGTCGCCGGCGCAGAGGGCATGACCGTCTGGCGAATCGCCGACCATGCGTTCTCCTCGCCCGTCCCGCTCCCGGGCTGGCTGCCGAGCGTAGACCCGCCGACCGCGATCGCGGCCGGTGACTTCGACGGCGACGGCGTCGAAGATCTCGCGTTCGGCAGTCGGAGCGCGACCACGTTCTACCGCATCCTGCCGAGAATCGAATGACGCTCCGGACCTTCGCCGCGACGTGCCTGATGACGGCCGCGCTCGCGAGCGTGGCGCGGCCGGGGCTCGCCGACGACGTCCGGCAAGCCAAGACACACTTCGCGGTCGGCGCGCGCGCCTACGAGGAGCGGAAGTTCCGCGTCGCGATCGACGCGTTCGAAGAGTCGTATCGGCTCGCGCCCCGGCCGGCGATCCTGTTCTCGATCGCGCAGGCTTACAGGCGGCAGTACTACGACGACCGAGCCGATCGGGATCTCACACAGGCGATCGCCTACTACCGGCGCTATCTCGACGACGAGCCCAAAGGCAAACGGGTCGGGGACGCGAAAGCCGCGCTCGGCGATCTCGAGCCCATCGCGATCAAGCTGGGCCTCGATCAAAAAGAGGCGCCGCCGGCGCCGGCGCCGGAGGCGCGGCCCGCGCGCATCTTGATCGCCGTCTCGGTCAAGAACGCGACCGCTCGCGTCGACGGAGGCGCGCCGGTCGAGCTGCCGAACAGCATCGACGTCACGCCCGGCAAGCACAGCGTCACGATCGAGGCCGAGGGGTACGTGACCGAGCAGCGTGAGGTTCAGCTCGATCAAGGCGAGCCATTCCCGCTCGAGGTGCGCATGACCGAACAGCCCGCCAAGCTCGGGCTCGACGTCGCCGACGGCGTGCGCGTCTACGTCGACGGCCGCGTCAGCGCGACGACTCCGCTCGCCGGCGATCTCGAGGTGCCTCCGGGGCCCCATGCGATCTCGTTCGCGCGGCGCGGCTACGATCCTGTGAGCGTTACGGTCGAGCTTCGCGCCGGCGAGCGCCGTCCCGTCAAAGCCGAGCTCTCTCCGTCCGCGCAGCGCGTGACCTCGTACGTGTTCTTCGCAGCGACCGGGCTCGTCACCGTCGGCGGCGCCGGCCTCATGGGGCTCGCCTTCGTCGAGCAGAGCCAGGCGCAAGAGATCGACGACAAGGCCGCCGCGGGCACGATCACCGAAGAGGAGCGAGTCGAGCACGAGGACTCCCTCACGCAGCGCGATCGGTACCGCGCCGGTGCCATCGCCGGCCTGGCCGGCGGCGCCGCGCTCGGCCTCACCGGCGTGCTCCTCTACGTCCTCGACGATCCCGAGCCCAGCGCCGTCCCGCTCTCCCCGCGTCGCGACGAGGCGCCGACGCCGGTCGAGAAGCCCGACATCGACATCGCGGTGGGGCCTGGATTTGTGAGCGCGTCGGCTGGCTGGCGGTTCTAGCCGGGCGCCCGATCGGGCGAGAGGAGGCGCCAGCCTTCTCACCGCCCCGACGGGGTTCGCGGGCTCGCGATCGACCGAACCCCACGGTCCTGATTTTCCCTGTCAGGCCCGAGAAAACCCGCCCGTCGCTGCTTCGAAGAATTTTCCCTTGGCAATCCTGCCACGGTTCGGTAAGAGGCCGCTCCGTCGCTGCGGTGCCGTCCTCGGACGGCCCGCGGATGACGAAAGAGAGAAATCTCGTTGACAGTCTCGACGCGTTCCTCTAAGGTTCGCGTCCCCGTTCGCCGGAGAGTCTCTCCCCTGCGAGCGTGACTGATGCCGGCACCCGACCCCTGTTGAAAACAGGGCAGGGCGCTGGTCGCGCCAGACCCCCAGGACTCCACAGGCTGTGGAGAAGCTGGGGCAACCGGACGAAAGCCCGGGGCGCGGCTCGGTCCTTGAAAACTGGGTTGAACGA
>JBGTSH010000400.1:0-8459 GCA_041940405.1 Polyangiaceae bacterium | reverse complement strand
GATCTTCAACATGTACGTTCCTTCTTCCTTTCGAAATGCGATGGATGACGAAGCCCCCTCGGGCGCGGGGCCGGAGGGGGCTTTCGAAGTCGATCGCGATGCGTCAGGCCGCTCGCACCTCACCCTCCCGGCGGGATGCCGGAGTCTCGTGAAGAGGGTGAGGATGAACGGCACATGACCGTCGACCGGACGGTCCGGCGAATCGGCATCTGACGCGGGCCTCCGGCGGTTGCCCTTGCGCGCCGGCGTCCTTAAGGTTGCCGCCCTTGGCTGGTTCCCCGAAAAACGAGCATGAGAGAGCGCCGGTGCGCTCCGAGCTCGCGCTGGCGGCGACCGTCAGGCTGGGCGGCATCCCGGAGAACACCCAGCAGGACCTGCGCTTCGTCCAGGACCGGCTGGCCCTCTTCACGCGAACCACGACGTTCGTCTCGTCGATGTTCCTGATCATGACGGCGCTCGCCGATCGGAACGTCGACGATCCGAGATACTTCGCCCTCGGGCGAGCGAGCCACGCCGTCGGGACCGCGCTCGCGCTCGGTCTCTGGCTCTTGGTCCGGCGCCGCGAGAGCCTCTCGCTCCGGACGCTGCACGCCGTCGACGTCGTCGCCACCGTCGCCGTGAGCTGGGCGTTCGCCGGCCTCGGGCACTTCGCGCTCCAGCCCTACGGCTCGTACATCTCGATCCTTGCGATCACGCATGTGACCTTCGCGCGCGCCATGATCGTTCCGAGCGTCCCGCGTCGAACGTTGGTCCTCGCCGCGGCAAGCTTCGCCGCGATCGTCGCCTCACGCGTGACGCTTGAGCTACCGGCCGAGGTCGTCTTCGCCGGAGGCTCGCGCGGACGGATGATCTTCGAGGGCGCGCTGTGGTCGGTCGCGGGCGTCGTGGTGTCCACGGTCGCGTCGACGGTGATCTACGGCCTGTCGGAGAAGGCGCGTGAGGCGCGCCAGCTCGGGCAATACACGCTCGAGGAGCCGATCGCCGCTGGCGGGATGGGTGAGGTCTATCGCGCCAGGCACGCGATGCTCCGCCGACCGACGGCGGTGAAGCTCCTCTCCGGCGAGCGGTCCGAAGAGAAGCTCCGCCGCTTCGAGAAAGAGGTCCAGCTGACGGCCCGGCTCACTCATCCGAACACGATCTCGATCTACGACTACGGGCGGACGCCCGACGGCACCTTCTACTACGCGATGGAGCTCCTCGAGGGCCTCACGCTGGAGCAGCTCGTTCTCGCCCATGGCCCGCAGCCCGCGGCGCGCGTCATTCATATTCTCGGTCAGGTGTGTGGCGCGCTCTCCGAAGCGCACGGTGTCGGCCTCGTGCACCGCGACGTGAAGCCGGCCAACTTGCACCTCTCGGTGCGCGGCGATATCCCCGACGTCGTCAAGGTGCTCGACTTCGGTCTCGTGCGCGAAGAGAGAAGCGAGGTCGACGTCGGGGGGAGCAACGTCAACACGATCGTCGGAACGCCCCTCTACCTCTCGCCCGAAGCGATCACCACGCCCGACCGCATCGACGGGCGGGCGGACATCTACGGCCTCGGGTGCGTCGCGTACTTTCTCCTGACCGGCAAGCCGCCTTTCGAGAGCTCGAACGTCGTCGAGCTCTGCGCGCTGCACCTTCACTCGGCCCCGAAGCCGCCATCGACGCTCCGTGACGTGCCGCCGGATCTCGAGCAGATCGTGCTCGCGTGCCTGGCGAAGCGCCCAGGCGATCGACCGCAGACCGCGCGCGACCTCAAAGCGATGCTCGACGGATGCGCGGACGCCGCGGCGTGGAGCGACGAAGCCGCGCGAGCGTGGTGGCGGACGGCGAGCCTTCCGCCACCTCGTCCTCCGACAACGGAAGCGCAAGCGAGCGTGCAGCGCACGTTCGTCGCGGCCGATCTCGGCGATCGGATCGCAGAGCAGAGCACGACGTCTCGCGCTTCCTAGCGCCGCCTTCTGCGCGATGCGCCGAGGAGCCCGATGGCAGCAACGAGGAGGCCGGCGAGTCGTTCGGTCCCGGCCGGCGGGGCATAGGTGCAGATCGGTCCGGTCGGGAAGCCGCCGCCGTCGTCACCACCGCCGCCGGCGCCGCCGTCGCCACCGGTGCCGCTCCCTGTCGAGCCGCCACCGGTCGTGCTCGAGCCCGTCGTCGCCGATGCGGAGCCCGTCGTCGCGCCGGAGCCGGTCGACGTGGTCGATGTGGCCGACGAGCTGGATGAGGAGCTCGAGGTCGCCGGCGGTGCGACGCCGCCGCCTCGCTCGTATGCGCCGATGTCCGGGCTCGCGTCGGTCTCGCGGGCGATCGGCTGGAGCGACGCTTCGACGGTTCGCAGCGGCGGCACGGTCGTCGGAAGCCCGAGCGCGTTCGGAAGCTCGAAGCCCGAAGGCCCCGAGCCGGGCGCGCCGGTGTCGAGGAGCGGGCTCTGGTCGTTCGGGATCAGATTGCCCGCGGCGTAGCTCTCGAACCCGGCGTCCGAGCCGGTGATCGTTCCGCTGAAAAACGACGGCACGTCGAGCGCGCTGTCGACGAAGTTGTTCTGCGCCGAGCGCTTGGGGGAGCCGGCGGTCCACACGGCGCTCGAGTCGTCGAAGAAGTTCGGGGAGCCCCCATCGGGCGCCAGGAAGACGTTGTCGTGGATGGCGAGGCTCTCGATCTCATCCATCACGCGAAAGATCGTCCCTTGCTGGGGCGAGAGGATGATCGTGTTGTACGCGAACCGGTACCTGCCCGCCGACGCGCCCGTGCCGTCGCCGCCGATGCGCGCGATCGTGTACGAGCTCGTCTGGATGAGCACGTTGCCGACGACATCGCTGTCTTCACGCGCCAGCCCCGCCGGCTGTCCGTCGGCTCCGATGAGATCGAAGATGTGATAGGCGGGCGCCTCGAGCCAGTTGGAATAGACCTCGGTCCTCTCGGCGCGGCTCTTGATGTTGTTCCCGCCGTTGCCGTCGTGGATGTACGAGTGCTGGATGCGAACCCGCGAGCCGGGGTGCTCGGTCTCGTCCGTCGCCACGTAGATCTGATGATCGTAGATGCCGTCCCCGCAGGCGTAGACCTCGGTGAACTCGATCGTCTGGTCGCCCGTCTCGAAGTCCATGCCCAGGATGCCGTGACCGGGGCAGTCGTGGACCACGAGATCGCGCAGGGTGATGTCGTGGCCCTTGTTGATCACGCAGGTGAAGGGCGATCCGGTGACCTCGAAGCCCTGGAACACGATGTGATCGGCGTTCAGCCTGATCCCCCAATCGGAGCCGCCTTGGATCTTCGGCCGTTTGCCGTTGATGGGCATGCCGATGATCGTGACGGGATTGGTGGCGGAGCCGGAGCTCGCGGGGGGGATGTCGATGTCCCCGTCGTAGGTGTGGTCGCCGTCCACCTGGACGATGTCGCCGGGATTGAGCAGCGACTCGACCTCTTGGAGCGACTGGTAGGGTCTCGATGGCCCGACCTGGTACGTGGTCGAAAAGGCGAGCGAAGGCGTGGCGAGGACGCCGAGCGCCCCCGCGATCTGCAACGTGTACTTCATGACTACCTCGTCATGCACCGGACCGGTGCTGCTGGTCGCGCTCTCTGCCGCGAGGCGAGAGACCGACGCTAACCGGCAGCGCTCGCGATCGTGTGGCGTTTCGTCACGCGGGCAGCAGATCGGTTGCACCTTCGAGCACGCTGTCGGAGCGCGCGTTGCGCGCGAGCATCGGCGCGTGTTGCGCGCGAGCGACAGCGTCGACGGCCGCGTCAGACTGCTGTGGCGCCGAGGAACTCGATCTCGAGGACCGAGGTGCCGATCCGAAGCTGCCGCGTTCCACGCCGCCGCTGGATGATGGCCTGCGCGTTGGGTAGCCCGATGCTAGCGAGCGCGCGCCGCGCGCGATGGATCTCGACGTTGAGCCGCGCGTCGTTCTCGTAGCCGGCGAGCGTGCACAGGTCGTCGCTGTAGAGCCAACCATGCTCGTCCGGGTGGCCCCCCGCCTCGCGATCGCGAAGACGAGCTTCGGCCAAGCGCAAGAGCGCGTGCGTGCAAGCGCGGGTCGACGTCCAGGTCTCGGCTCCGTGGCGGACGGAGAGCTCGACGTGCTCGGTGTCGGCGCTGACTCGGAACATGAAGCGGACGTCCACCGGCGGTTGCGTCTCGGGGCTCGGGAGGGGAGCCGTTTGCGGCTCGGCCGTCGGCAGCGTGAGGACCCAGGTGCGGCCGCCGATCGCGACCACTTGCTGGTCGACCAGCGCGTCACAGCGCCCGCGCATCTCGAGCACCCAGCTGCCGGGCGCGTCCTCTACCACGTCGACCCAGTCGTTCGGATCGTCGCTCACGGTGAGGATGCGATCCTTCGACGATCGGATCTCTCCCGTCTCGCGACAATAGGCCTCGGCTTCGGGACGCTTCAGATCGACGACGACCCACGTCTCACGGGCGTCACCGAAGGCGAGCTCTGTCGTAGCGGCGAGGCGTTCCCACGCGCCGGTCTCGACGCGTCGGCCGTCGACGAAGGTGCCGTTCTTGCTGCCGAGATCCTTGAGCTCCCAAGAGAAGCCGCCGCGCCACTCGATCGTCGCGTGGAGGCCCGACGCCGTGCTCTCTGGGACGACGATGTCGTTGTCGCTCGCGCGGCCGATGCGCGTTCGCGTCCGGAGACGGTGGGTGATCCCGCGTTGGTCTCGCAGCGCTCCCATCGGGCTACGACCTTGCCCCGGCGCTCGGCCGGCAGCCGCCGACGAAACCGTAGGTGACCGACCCCGTCAGGATTCCGAGCCCGGCTCCCATGCCACCGCGCAAGTGGGCCTCGTACGTTCGCGTCTCTTCTTTGCCGAGGAGCGCGCGCTCGATCGACATGACCGCGAGCTGGTGACCGGCGCGCCCTCGTAATACATCGGCGGAGCCCCGCACCCGTTCGCTCAGATCCTCCAGCTCGACATCGGCGAAGCCCGCTCGCTCCAGCTCGGAGGCCAGTTCTGCCTGTTCTTGGAGCTGCGCGAGGACGCATCCTTCGATCATTGCGCGCCGAGCGGCTTCGTCTCCTGCGTTGCCGTGAAAGACGTCGACGATCGCGAAGCGGCCGCCTGGGCGCAGGAGGCGGAGCACTTCCTTCAGGTAGGCGGCCGGATCGTGCGCGTAGCAGAGACTCTCGATGTTGACGACGGCGTCGAAGGAGCCGGAGGGCAGATCGAGCGCCATGAAGTCGCCTACGACGATCTCGACCTTGTCCGAGAGGCCGCTCGAAGCCGCGAAGCTCCGGCCGCGCTCGGCCTGCCCCGGCTCCAGGGTGACGCCTACGACGTCAGCGCCGTACTCTCGCGCGAAGAGGAGCGCGCTACCGCCGACGCCGCATCCTGCATCGAGGACGCGCTGTCCGGGGCGAAGCTTCGCGCGGTCCCCCACGTACCGCGTCGTCCGGTCGAGGCTGACGTTGAGATCGTCTCCGCGACGGTGATCGAGCCCGAGGTGGAGCGCCAAGCTCGTCGTGCCCCACCGCTCGAGGTAGCAGCGCTGCGTCGTCTCTTCGTAGTAGTGGCGTACGGCGGCCTGCATCGACGCGGGTGTCGCAGACATGACGGCCGGCCGGTGCACACGGCCTGCCAATCAACGCGTGGCCGTTTCGGGGCGCCCTCGGCCGATATCGTCCACCTGCGACCCCGCTTGGACGGGATCGGCCACGCCGCTGCTCCGCAGCGCGCACACTTTTGTGGCGGTCTGCTCCTTGCTACCCGCGATGGGATGGCTCGCGGAGGCAAGGCTGCAGCGGCCATCTGGTCGACCGTCGGGCTGAAGCATGCCGCAGAGCGCGCACGGGGATTGGTCGACGCGCTCTCGACATCAGCCACCTTGTGCGACCGGGTGAACGCGGCGAACTTCTATGAAGACAGCGGCGTCATCGAGAACGCAGATCTCGTCTACGTGGTTTGCCACGGAACTGCCAACGGTCCCGTCACCGACGACAGGACGCCCCTCGACAAGAAGCGATGCAGGTGGGGTCGGGGCCGCCTGCGTTGGCTCGCCCTCGACGCTTGCCGATCGCTCGCGGCCGACGATCCAATCGAATCCTGGGCACCCTGCTTCGACGGTCTGCGTCTCCTCTTGGGCTTCTCGAACGAGACGCTGGACCGCGACGAGGGCCTGCGTGGCCGCATCCTGGGGCGCTACTTGCGAAGCGGTGTTCCGATCGTCAAGGCTTGGCAGTGGGCGAGTCAAGAAACCAATCCGTGGTACTCGGAGAATCCCGAACGATTGGATTGGCGACCGAGCCCTGCGTGGATTCGTCGATTCACCGACCACGATGACAGTCACGAGGACCGGTGGACCGGGGCGCCGCCGGCATTGAGAGGAGACGACGTCGAGCAGGAGCACTGGATATCGTATTGGGGGGTGCGAGCGATTCCAACGACGGCGACGCGCGGGCGAATGGGGACGCCCGAGACCGAATCGAGGGGGAAGGGGGCGCGAGCTGAAGGTACGGGAGTCGAGAGGTGGTGGAATGGAAGCTTCCCGAAGGAGTCACTCCATTTGGAGCCAAAGGAAGCGAAGGCATTGGCAGATGACCACTTTCGGCAGCAGGGCGCGTTCGACGACCTCATCGAGACGGCGCGCGTCAGTCTGAGCCAGACCCGCAAAAGAGGAACCAACGATCGAGATTGGCGAACGGTGGCGTGGAACGTGACCTATCGGTTCACCCTCCGAGACATCCCGCTGAGCGGCCCGTGGGGACAGGCCGAGGCGACTCTGGCACTCGACGATAACGGAGTCACCTCCGTCGTCGAATCCTTTCGCATCGACGACGCGCCGAACGCGCGTTTCGGTGCAGGCGAGACGAGCTTCTCATCCCTTCGGAGTACGCTTTAAAGGAGGATCTTCATGGAGCGAAAAGGAACTGGAAAAGGTGATCCGGCAGCCAATACGAGTCAGGACTCATGGGCTTGGAACTACGATGCGCACGAGCTCGGCGAGAGGTATTTCGAAGCGCACAAAGCCGACACCGACCGACTCAAGCCGGACGACCTGGCAATCCTTGCGTCGAAGCTGTTCGTTCAAGGTGCCGACGGCAGCTTTCCCTTCAAGACGCTGCAAGAGACGTTGATTGCGGTTCCCGGACCCAATCCGGTCTTCAGCGCGGCCGACCTGGTGGTGATCAACCGGAAGATCAACGACATCATGGGCACGAGCGGCAAGACGGTCAGTCACGCACAGGCGATCATGCTCTGGCACGCATTCATCGATCAGTCGGACCTCAAGCTCTTGAGCCCGGATCCGGCGGACGCGCAGGGCTGGTGATGCAAACGGTCGCCGACTCGTTCGCGTATTTTCTCGAGTCGGCACCTCTCGGGGCTCGGCTGCGGTCGTTCGCAGCCGAGCTGCCTCACCGCCTGGGATTGGTGCAGGAGCGCACCCAAGGTTGGGACGCGTTCATCAAGCTTGCGCCCGATCGTGACCTTCCGGCATTCGCGGCTCGCACCGCGATGCCGGATGCGGCAGTCGACAAGTTCCTTCGCGCTCACCATTTGGGCGGGTTCTACGGCGTGACGTGCGACAGGATCGATGACGGTCAAGTCTCGGCGGCGCCCGAGCTGGAGACGATTCGGTCGCTGCTCCTGGCGAGCTGGGTCGATGCGCTCGCAGACGCAACGGGCGACTCGATGTCGGCTGCCGACGCCGTTCGAGCGGCGGTCGGCCGCGCCGTCGCGGGCACGAAGCGCGAGAAAGAGGTGCGTCGTGGAGGCGACTTCCCTCGCTACGCCTCTGCCGTTCGCGACAAGCTCGACTGGATCGTCCTCGCGGCGAGAGCGCAGCTCGAGAGCTTCGGCGACGCGAACGGAGCGCGCCTCTTTACGAACGCATACCACCGCGTTCTTCTCGCGCTGCAATGTCGAGATGACGTCGTCGACGCCGAAGAGGATCGACTCCTCCACGGAACCTCGATGACCGAGGCGCTCGGGCTCTCCGACGCCACCTTGCTTCGCACGAGCGTGCACCTCTTGCGTGACGCCGCGCGCCTCGCGAAAGCGGGCGGCTTCGATGCGCTCTTCGCGTGGGCCGCCGAGCGCGCGAGCGCCACCGACTACCACACCACGGAGGATTTCCGCCGCGACGACGTCCAGGCGCTTTTGCTAAGCTGGTGTGCGGGAGGCGAGGACGCGTGAGCGGTACCCAACCCGGGCGTTGAGTGAGGCCGTTCGTCGGCGCGTGGTCGTGACGATCATCGCGCTCACCGCCGCGCTCGTGCTCGTGCTCGCTACACGCCATGCGTGGCAGGCCTATGGGCAACCCTTTCCCTCGCTCCTGGTGGATCCCTACGGAAGCGTGTCGAACGTCTCGCTTCCGTCCTGGCCGAAGGATGCCGGAAATCCGTCGGCGACCTTCCCCGACAGAGTCGTGGCGGTGGACGGCGTGGCGCTCGAGGAGTCTGCCGGGCGGCGAGCGGCCGACGTGCTTCGCGATCGAATCGGCGAAGTCCATCCCGTGCAGATTGCCGCGGCTGTAGCCG
>JBGTSH010000399.1:0-8522 GCA_041940405.1 Polyangiaceae bacterium | reverse complement strand
CTCTCAACCGGATCGCGGGAGCGCTCGACGACGACGACGAGCCGCCGGCTCGGAGGCCGCTCATGTCGGCCCCCCTCGACATCGAGATCGGGCCCGAGCCGGCTCCGCCGCCTGCCGCCGCGCCGCCGCCCGCAAAAGCGCAGCCGGCCCCTTCCGCGGCGCCCGCGCGCAAGCCTCTGCTCTCGGCGCCGATCGACATCGACATTCCGCTCGAGCGCCCCTCGGCGCCGCCAGCCGTTGCTGCACCGCCGCCCGCGCCCTCATCGCCGTCGGCCGCGCCCGAGCCCAAGCGCGAGCCCGCGGGGCGAGCCCTGGGGCTCAAGCCCCCGCCCAAAGGCGCGAGCGATCCGGGGCTTCGACCCCAACCCAAACCGTCCCGCTCCGAGGACAAGGACCTCAGCGATCAACGCCTGCGCGAGATCTACGCGCAGTACGTCAACACACGGCGCGAGCGGAACGAATCGACCGCCGGCATCACCTTCGAGAAGCTCGCGGACAGCCTGCGGTCGCAGGCCGACAAGCTCAAATCGAAGCACACGGCGAAGAAGGTCGACTACGAAGTCGTCGTCAAAGACGGCAAGACGCTGATCAAGCCGATCGTCAGGTAGCGATTTGTCGGGGTCGGATCGATTCGCGATCTGGGCGAGCACGGCGCGCCTGCAGGCGTGGCTCACGGGGCTGCTCGGCGCAGGCTCGGTCATCGCGCCCGCTCCGTTGCTCCAGCTCTTCGGAGCAGAGACCGGCCCCTCGGGCCAGATCTTCCTCCGCGCGTTCGGCCTGAGTCTCTTCTTCGTGGCTCTGGTTCACCATGCGCTCCGTTCGAGCCGCGACCCGAAGCTCATTCGATCGATCGCGATCGCGAACGTCGTCGAAGACGGCGCACTCTTGATCCTCACCATCACGGGCATCGTAACGGGCACCTTTTCGCTGAACGGTCTCGTGCTCGTCGCGGCGTTCGGAGGCGAGGTGCTGCTCAACGCGTGGCTCGTGCGGCGGTTTTCCGGAGGCTGATCGTCGCGCCCATCGGGGCCATGGTGTCGTGCTAGCGTCGCGACGAAGATGGTTCGTAGCTTCGTCGTAAAGCGCACGGCGGCGGCTCCTTTATCGACGTCCGGCACGCTGCGCGCAGGGGCTGCGTCACGCGACATCACGCCGGCCCTCGGCGAGCCCCTCGCGGGATACGGCTCGATCCGGTCCGAGGTCGCGACCCGCATGTGCGGGCGTCTCTTTGCGACGGCGCTCGTCATCGATGACGGTCGTGGAGAGCGGGTCGCTCTCGTCGCCGTGGATCTGCACGCGGGCACCCGCTACCTCGCGGAGCTGGCGGCCGCGCGCCTCGGTCCGTCGTGTGGCATCGGGATCGACCGGCTCTTTCTCTCCGCGACGCACACGCACTCCGGTCCCGGTCACTTCTACGGAAACACGCTCTACGACGGGATGACCGCCGCCGAGCGCGGGCTCGACGAGCGCGCAGCGGAGGCGCTCGCCGACGGGATCATCGACGCGGTCGAAGAAGCCGTGCGCCGCCTGCGGCCCGCGCGGGTCGGTACGGGCAGCGCGGTCCTCTGGGGCTACTCGATGAACCGCAGCCTCGAGGCCTTCCGCTACGACGGCGCGCTCCCTTCCGGTTTTGCGCGACGCTTCGGGACCCCGCCGCAAGGCCTCGCGGACGAGAGCCTCGCCGTCGATCCTCGGCTCTCGCTCGTCTGGGCGGAGAGCACCGAGGGCGACCCGATTGGCGCGTTCGCGAGCTTCGGCGCGCACGCGACGGCGATCGCCGCGCGGCACGCGACCCTCTCTTCGGACATGTTCGGCCGCGCCGTCCAAGCAGCGCAGGATCGGCTCGTTCGTGCCGGCCTGACCGCGTCGCGCGTGCCCATCGCGCTCGCGGCCGGTGCGATGGGCGACGTGGATCTGGATCTTCAGGGCATCGGCGCGCACGCGATGGTCGAGCGCCAGGGAACCGAGACGGCGGGCCGCATCGGTGAGGCGCTCGGCGAAGCGATCGCGACGGCCTGCAGCGAGGCACGCGCGTCGGTGACCGATGACGTCCGACTTCGCGTCCTCTTCGCCGAGCCGGAGCCCGCCGGCGCGCTCCTCGGCGACGGCCGCTGCCTGGGCGCGCAAGCCGTCTACGGCGTCCCCGCGCTTGCCGGCTCCGAGCTCGGGCGAAACTTCATGCTCGATCCGGCGAAGCTCTCGACCGCCCTCAGCCTCGAGGGCCGCCGCTCCGCGTACGAGCCGCAGGACCCGCACGCGCCGAAGCTCACCACGATGCGCGGGCTGGTCGCGAAGATCACCGGGCGGGCCGCGCCGGTGCTCCCGCTTCGTCTCGTAGAGATCGGGATGGGCGATCGGATGATCGCGATCGCCGGCATCCCGGGCGAGCCGACCACGCGCTTCGCGTCGTCCATCGAGCACATGCTTCGAGACCGCGGTGCCGCGCGCGTCCTCGTCTGCGGCGTCACCGGCGACTACGCCGGATACTTCACCACCGAGAAGGAGTACGAGAAGCAGCACTACGAGGGCGCGTGCACGATCTGGGGCCGGGCTTCGCTCGGATTCGTCCTCGAGACGCTCCGTCGCATGCACGACGACGGCACGCCGCCGCTCGCGCCCGAGGCGCGGTTCGAGCAGGACGCGAGCTACCCGCCGGAAGGCACCAGCGACGACGAGCCTCCGCTCAGCCGCTGGCCGGCGACGCCCGCGCTCGAGGTTTCGGGCTCGGACCTGTACGGCCGGTGGACGGCCGTGCGTGACGTCATCCCGCGCTTCGGGCCCGACCCGTGGATCGTGCTGGAAGAAGAGCGCGAGGGAACCTGGCGACGGGTCACCCTCCATGGAGCCGAGGTCACCGATCAATCGCGCGCTATCCTCGTCGAGCGCGTCTCGCGCGGCAGCCACGCGAGCTGGCACTTCCGCTGGCGCATCCCCGCAGAGCTCGCGCTCCAGAAAGTCCGCTTCGTCCTCCTTCCGGCGGCGTTCGGCGGGCCGGCAATTTCCAACGAGGTGACGGTCGGCGACGAGGCGGGCCCGAGCTCGGGCCAGGGTCGCCCTTCGGCGCCTCCGGTGATCGACTTCGCCGACGACTTCCATCACCCGGCGAACGAGGCCGAGCTCGTCGACCTGGTCAAGCTCGCCCTTCGCCGGGGCTCTAGTCTCCGCGTGCGCGGCTCGGGACACTCGGTGGCGCCGGCCATCTACACCGACGCGCTCCTCGAGGGTCGGCCCGGCGCGATCGACGTGATGCTCGATCGGTACACGAAGATCGCGTTCGACGACGCTCGCATGCGTGTGACGGTCGAAGCGGGATGCCACTTGGGTCTCGATCCCCGCGATCCGACCGGCACGTCGACCTGGGGGAACGCGCTCGTCACCGCGCTCGACGCTCGAGGGTGGGCGCTGCCCGACCTCGGCGGGGTGACGCACCAGACGGTCTCCGGATTTTTGATGACAGGATCGTCAGGTGGAAGCGTGACGCACTCCATCGAGGACGCCGTCGTCGCCATCCGGTTCATCGACGGCTTGGGCCGGGTGCACGAGGTCGAGCGCGGCAAGGACGAGCGCTTCGATGCGGTGATCTGCTCGATGGGGCTCCTCGGCGTCGTCTCGAAGATCACCCTGCAATGCGTGCCCCGCTACGACGTCGTCGGCCGCGAGGACATCACGCCCGAGGACGGGTGCGCGTACGGGCTCTTCGACGCCGGCTCCAACGGGCTCGGCGCGTTCCTCAAGCGCACGGAGTACTCGCGCCTCATGTGGTGGCCGCAAAAGGGGGTCGAGCGCGTCGTCACCTGGCAGGCGCGCCGGATGAGGGACGCCGACTACGACGACGAGACCGGCCCGAAGGGGCGCCTTCGTCCGAAGCGCTACAACGCCTTCGACGATCTGCCCGAAGGCCGCCTCGCGCGTCCGGCCTCCGAGGTGGTGCAGTGGGCCGGAGGGAAGTTCTACGACACCATCGACGCGGCTTCGGTGGCGCGCCGCGCGCTCGAAGAGAAGCTGCCGCTCGTCGCGCCGATCGGGAAGCTGGCTTCCGAGGTCTTCGGCTCGCACGTCTTGCCGGCGGTGCTCAAGCAGTTCGTTCCCGTGGACACCGACGGTCCGCAGAGGTTCTGGGACAGCTGGCACGACGGCTTGCCGATGGACAACCAGATGTCCGACGCGAGCATGCCGACGACGTTCACCGAGATCTTCGTTCCGCTCGAAGAGACGGCTCGCGCGATGAAGCGGCTCCGAAGCCACTTTCGGTCCGGCGGGCTGGACGCCACCGGCACCTTCATCTTCGAGATCTACGCGGCGCGGGCGACGCGCGGCTGGCTGCATCCCTCGTACGGCCGTGACTCGCTGCGCGTCGACGTGTTCTGGTTCGAACGCAACAGCGGCGATCCGATCGCGTTCTTCGAGCAGTTCTGGGATCTGCTGTCGCCGCTCGGCTACCGCCTGCACTGGGGCAAGTACCTGCCTCGGGATGCGAGCCGCGGCGCGCTCTACCTGCGCAAGCAGTACCCGCGCTGGGACGACTTCATGCGCCTTCGATCCGAGCTCGATCCGCACGGCGTCTTCTTGAACGAGCACTTTCGCTCTGCGCTCGGCATCGAGGCCGAGCCGATCGCAACCGCGGTACGGATCGACGAGCAGCCGAGCGTCGAGGTCTCACCTCGAGCGTCAGTCTTTCCGCCCTCGTCGACGAAGACGAATCTGCCGCGGCGCCTCCAGCGGTTCTACGAGGAGCTCGCTCGGAATCGAGAGCCGCAGCTCGACAAGCTCGGCGATCTCTTCACCGAGGATATCGAGTTCCGCGACCCCTTCCGGCACACGCGCGGCATGGCCGAGTTTCGCGTCCTGTTCGAGCGGATGTTCCGGCAGTACCGGGAGGTGGGCTTCACCGGCTTCGAGATCATCGGCGACGACGACGGGTTTACGATGACCTACGACATGAGCCTCAGGATGGCGGTCGGGCCTGCATTCGTCACACCGATGTGCAGCGTCTGCACCGTGAAGGGCGGCAAGGTCTCGATGCTCGTCGACTACTACGACCTCACGACCGGGCTCGTGTCGCCGGCGGACCTGGCCCTCAAGACCTACCGCTGGATCACGAACAAGCTGTTTCTCTAAGCCCCTGCGCGCGGGACCCAAGCCCGCTTGCCGTGGCTTACCGGCGCACGATGCAGCAGTGCGTCTTGTGCTTGTGGCGTAGCCGCGCACAGAGACGTGCGAGATCCGGATCGTGGTCGACCACGAAGCCATCCGGCGCGTGATCCGCGTCTACCACGGCGCGATCGAGGGCGACCCACTCACCCGCGAACGGAGGAGGGGACGACTGCTTGTCTCGCTCGGCACGGCCCCGTCGGGGAGGGGGAAGCACCGGGTCTGCGGCGACCCCGCGAGGGGAGGGCACGCCGCGATTCACTGGGGGCATGACTGCTGGCTTCGCGAGTCACTTACCCCCCGCAGATGCCTCCGTCAAGCCGGCGACAAGGCCGCTCGACGCCACTCGACTAGTTACAAGGAATGCCCATTCCCTTGATGGTTCCGAGGACCGCCTTGGGGTCGCTGTTGCCCTTCTTTACGCCGTTCGAGAGCGCGTAGCAGGTCTGGCGCTTGCTGCTGTCGCGCGCCGCGCGGCAGCAGCTGTCGAAGCCCGGATGCGAGCCCGGCTTCGGACCCGTCGTGGTCGGCGTCGAAGTCGGCTTGCCGGTCGCTGTCGGATTCGTCGTCGGCTTGGTCGACGGCTCGGTCGACGGCGTCCCCGAAGGCTGCGTGCTCGGCTCGGAGGAAGGTGTTCCGGACGCCTCGGCGGTGGGCTTGCTCGACGGCGTGTCCGCCGCTCCGCCGCTGGAGCTCGAGGCCGAGTCGCCCTGCGGCTCCTTGTCCTTCTCTTTGTCTTTCTCTTTGTCCTTCTCGGGCAGCTTCACGCTGGCGGTCTCGTCGCCGTCGCCGCCTCCTCCCGCCTTGCCCTTCCACCACATGAAGCCGCCGACGCCGCCGCCGATGAGCACGAAGGCGAGGATGCCGATTACGGCGAGGTTGGGGCCGCCGCCCTTCTTCGGGCTCGCGGCCGGCGGCGCCGGATACACCTGGCCGCCGCCCGTCGGTACGGCAGCTGCTCCGCCGTACGGAGGCGGGCCGCCGATATCGCCCGCCATCGTCTTCGCGGGCGCGGTCGCGCCGGGACCCATGTCCGGAAAGAGAGGCTCACCGACCTGGGTGCCGCCCGCGCGGCCGCTCGCCGAGCCGGCCATCGCGCCGGCCGCCATCCCGCCGGCGGCCAAACCTCCGGAAGACAGCATCGCCGTGCCGGTGCTGCCGCCGGGGTTCGTCGGAATCGCGCCGACGCCGCCGGTGCCGAGACCCACGACGCTCATGCGCGTGCCGCCGAGCGTGAGCTCTTCGTAGAACTCGCGCACCGACGTCGGGCGCTGCGAGACGTCCTTCGACAGCGCCCGCATGACCGCCTGCTTCATCTTCGGCGGTACGTGCGCGCCCATCGGGCTCGCCTCGAACGGGAACGGCTGAGCGCTCATGTGCTGCGTCATCCACTGCCAGGGCGTGTCCGCCTCGTAAGGCAACCGTCCTGTCAGCATCTCGTAGACCACGACGGCGAGCGAGTAGACGTCGCTGCGTGCGTCGAGCTCCTTGCCGGTGAACTGCTCGGGGCTCATGTAGGGCGGCGTTCCCAGGATCGTGCCCTGCTGGGTGAGCTTCTGCTCGGTCTTGGTGTCCTTCGCGTCGGCCTTCTTGGCGATGCCGAAGTCGAGCACCTTGACCACGTCCTCTTCGCCGGCGCGCGTCGTCAGGAAGATGTTCGCGGGTTTGAGGTCGCGATGAACGACGCCCTTGTCGTGCGCTTCCTGGAGCGAGCCGCAGACCTGACCGACGATCCGATCGACTCTCTCGGGCGGGAGCGGCTGGCCCATCGACAGCACGTCGTCGAGGCTCTTGCCCTGCAGGAGCTCCATCGCGATGTAGAGCTCGCCCGAACCCTCGATCTGCCCGAAGTCGTAGACCTTGATCGTGTTTGGGTGCTCGAGCTCGCTGACGGTTCCGACCTCACGCATGAACCGGGCGACGGTTTGGGGGTCTTTGGCGAACTGCGAAAGCAGCGTCTTGACCGCGACCTTGCGGACGCTGGTGCCCATCTGCTGCTCGCCGTTGTAGACGCGTCCCATCCCGCCTTCGCCGAGGATCCCGACGATGCGGTAGCGACCGCCGATCGTCTTGCCGATGAGCGGGTCGGCGTCGGCCGACTTCTGGACTGGGAGGGGCGCGCCACACTTCGCGCAGAACCTCGCACCGTCGATGTTCGCCGTATGGCAGGCCAAGCACTCCATAGTTTCTTCTGCGGTCTCTCGCGGGACGTGGTTATCGGAAGGGCGACGTTCCGAGGCCGGTTCGCGCCCGTAAGGGTGCGAACCAAGAGTAATGTAGACGTCTCCCCCGCGACGAAGTTCTCAGGGTCGGGACGACGGATGCCATGCTCGCGCGCCCGGAGGAGATAGCGCAATCCCTTTGCCCCCGCCCCCCTTGGCCCATGGATTGCGCCTCCTCCTTGGCCGTCCTTGACATGGCTTTTGCTAGGCGCTAGAAGGCCCATCCCTTCCGGCCTCGGTCTTGCAACCCCGCGCGCTCACGTCCAAGTGGGTGGCGACGGGTGAGCGGTGTGGTGCCTGCCGAACCAGGTACGACATCCGCTCCGGGATCGTCAGGCGCAGGCAGGGGAACCGTCGTTCTCCCGCGCATTTGCGGGGCGAGACCGACGGCGCAAACGAACAGCGTTGACGGCCGCCGTCGCAAGGGTCAAAGGCCGCATCGTTTCGGGAAGGCTCCGTTTCTACGGAGCAGCGTCACGAGGGCCGAAGAAGGAAACGAATCGCTGGCGTAGCTCAACCCGGCAGAGCACCTGCCTTGTAAGCAGGGGGTTAGGGGTTCAACTCCCCTCGCCAGCTCTGACGGAAGCTTGATTCCCGTGTGCGGGTTCAAGGACAGACACGAGGAGGAACGAAACAACGAGACGAAAGAGCCGACCCTCGCGGTGCGCACCAACAGCACGGAGGGTTGCCCGAGCGGCCAAAGGGAGCAGACTGTAAATCTGCCGGTCACCGACCTTCGATGGTTCGAATCCATCACCCTCCACCGGGCATCACGAGACGTCGGCCCGAGCAACATCACGCGGGAGTAGCTCAGTTGGTAGAGCGTCAGCCTTCCAAGCTGAACGTCGCCGGTTCGAGCCCGGTCTCCCGCTCCACGCCCACCTAGCTCAGTTGGCAGAGCACGTCCTTGGTAAGGACGAGGTCGTCGGTTCAATCCCGATGGTGGGCTCCGGGACGGTCGTCACCGCCCGCAGATTTCACCCGGTAGCACCCAAGCTAGAGAACGTTTCGAACCAAGGAGCTGAGGAGACTTCGCGATGGCCAAAGAGAAATTCAACAGGACGAAGCCCCACGTGAACGTCGGCACGATCGGTCACATCGACCACGGCAAGACGACGCTCACGGCCTCGCTCGTGAAGGTGCAGAGCC
>JBGTSH010000398.1:0-8530 GCA_041940405.1 Polyangiaceae bacterium | reverse complement strand
CTCGAATGCCTGGACGCAGCCGATCCGCGCTCGCATCGACATGCTCTCGACCGGCATCCGCACGCCGATCGGTGTGAAGGTGTTCGGCCCCAGCCTCGAAGGCATCGTCGAGGTCGAATCCCAGTTGGAGGAGGCGCTGCGCGACGTCCCGGGGACCCGTAGCGTGTACGCCGAGCGCGAGCTCGGCGGTTACTTCCTGGACGTCACGCCTCGGCGAGACGTCATTGCCCGCTATGGCGTCACCGTGCGGGACGTGCTCGACGCGGTCGAAGCCTCGATTGGCGGAATTCAGACGACCACGACCTTCGAGGGACGCGAGCGCTACCGCGTCATGGTTCGCTACCCCCGCGAGCTCCGTGACGATCCCGAGGCGCTCGCCGCGGTCCTGGTTCCTGTTCGGCTCACCCCTCCCCCGGATGCGCTCGGCTCGCTGTTGGCAAGCGGCGCGAGCGGCGTCGGAGCCGGCGATTCGCTGTTGTCACCGCGTAGAGAGGGCGCGGCAATGCCGGCCTCCGGAATGGGCCCCGCGCCCGCTCGCAACACCGGCGGAGGCATGGGCTCGATGGGCGGCGGCTCTTCGATGGGAGGCGGAACGACGGCGATGTCATCGATGAGCGGCGCTGCGACGTTCGCCGGAACCTCCGGACCCGGGGCCGCAGGCCCTGCCGTCCCGCTCGGCCAGCTCGCCGAGATCGAAGCCGTCCTCGGGCCGCCGATGATCAAGAGTGAGCTCGGCCAGCTTGCTGGCTGGGTCTACGTCGACACCACAGGGCGCGACGTCGGCGGCTACGTCGAGGACGCAAAGGCGCGCGTAGCAGAGCAAGTGACGCTGCCTCCGGGCTACACGCTGAAATGGACCGGGCAGTACGAGCTCTTGGAGCGCGTTCGCGAACGCCTCGCGTACATCGTCCCGCTCACGCTCGCGCTGATCATCGCCATCCTCTATGTCAATTTCCGCGGCGCAGGCCAGACGATGCTGGTCCTCCTGTCCGTGCCGTTCGCTGCGATAGGCTCGATCTGGACGCTCGCGGCGCTCGACTTCAACACATCGATCGCGGTTTGGGTCGGAATGATCGCCCTCTTGGGGGTAGCCGCCGAGACGGCCAGCGTCATGGTCGTCTACCTCGAAGAGGCTTGGAACGAAGGCATTGCCTCAGGCCGGATCCATGATGTGACCTCGCTCGTCGAGACCGTGGTGGATGCTGGGGCGCTTCGGGTTCGCCCGCTGCTGATGACGGTCCTCACCAACGTCTTCGGTCTGCTGCCGCTCCTCTTCGACCAAGGCGTGGGCGCCGATGTCGCCAAGCGAATCGCCGCGCCGATGTGGGGCGGCTTGGTGTCCTTGACACTGCTCACGTTGATCGTCGTTCCGTGCGCCTACGCCGTATGGCGGGCCCGACACTTGCGGGCTCGAACGAAGAAGGCCGCGAACGCGGGAGCCCAGCCACCACCTGGATGACGACGCGGCATGACAGGGAACGCTCGCATCAAGCGTCCGCGGTTCGCGCACGCACTACTCGTTCCCATACATCGCGCACGGCCGTCTCCTCTTGGAGCCCGAGACGCGGCCTCCCACCATCGATCGCGTCAAGAAAGCGGCCGACCCTCGCCTTCATCGGCACCGCGAAGGTCTCGTCCAACGAACGCGTCGGCTCCGGCGGGATCACCTCACGCGTTGCTACTGCCTTGCGACCAGTTCGCGTCACCGCCAATCCTCCGGATGGCAATCCCAGCTCGATTCGGGCCCGCTCGGTACTGAGCGTCACTTGAAAGGCGCGCCGTGGCTCTGCGTGGGGCGTCGGCACGATCGTGGTTACGCAGCCTCCCTTGTGCTCGAGCACGAGCGTCGGCGCAAAGACGGACGGTTTGGCGCGAGCACGAGCCGCGAACGCGGTGGGATAGGCGCGGAACGCATCGACCCGTCGAGCCGGCCCCGCGAAAGCGAGCGCCAGGTCGATCCCCATTGCGAATGCTCGCGCCGGGCACGTGACGACCGCTCGAAGCACGAGCCCTGACTCCGAAACGACCTTCTTGGCCGCGCCGAAGAGCTTTGTCTCGCGGAGGGTGTAGTCGCTCGTCAGCACCAAGCCGCGCTCGCGGGCGAACTCGCCGAGACGGGTCACCTCGTCACAGGAGCCCGCTACCGGGTGAGAGCACATCACGTGGCTGCCGTGATGAAGGAGCGCGCGGACCATGCTGGGATGCTCGCGGCTCGCAGCAGCGACCACGGCGACCTCCGGAGAGTAGACACGTAGCGCCGCCGTCAGGCCCGATATCGCCGGGACGTCGAGCGAGCGAGCGAGTGCGCGCGTCCTCGCCGAGCCTCGACCTACGATGGCGAGCAGCTCGACGCGTTCATCAGCAGCGAAGGCACGCGCCGCATGCGCCGCCCAGCCCGATCCGACGACGATGGCGCCGCGACTCATTCGGCTAGAGGAAGTCTCCCTCGGCTTCGCTCGCGAGCGCCGTCCACTGCGCTTCAATCTCCTCGAGCAGCACGAGCGCACGCTCTTCTCGGTCCACCACCTCTTCCGGTTCGTGCACCGTGGGAACCTCACCACCGGGCTCGATACGCATGAGCGGAACTTAGCCAGCGGAAATCGTCGGGGCAACCGGCGACTTCGCTGTAACCGACACGGTCACACCCGAGCGGCCGCGTGTGGCCGCCGATCACAGCGGGGCGACTCCGCAGCGACAGTCCCCATCGCTCCGCCTGAATATCGACGCTACGCGCTCCCAATGGGCGCCTGAGGGCGACGGCGCGAGAGTTGCCAACGCTGCGACAGCCATGACGGTCGCACCCATCGATCTCGTTCCTGTCGACTTCGATCCGTTCGAGCGTGGTGAGGTAGCCCAGGTCTACCCGCCGACGCCTGCACAGCGCGAGATCTGGGTCGCTTGCGCCGTCGACCCTGGCGCGAGCGTGGCCTACAACCTGTCGCTGACGCTCGATGTTCGCGGCGTCCTCGACGCAGCTGCACTGCAGGCGGCGATCGGCGATCTGGTCGATCGGCACGACGCGCTTCGGACCACCTTCAGTGCTGACGGTCAGACCGCGACGGTCTCGGCCGACAGGCGCTCGGTTGTGGACGTCGTCGACATCGTCGCCGGCGAGTCCGCGGAAGCAGCGCTCGAACGAGTGCTCTCCGTCGAGCGGACGACCGCGTACGACTTGGAGCATGGGCCCCTGTTTCGCGCCACGCTGCTCCGGATCGACCCACAAAGGAGCGTTTTGGTGATCGGCGCGCACCACATCGTCTGCGACGGCTGGTCCCTTGCCGTGCTGCTTCGTGAGCTCGGACCGCTCTACGCCAGGCGCCGCGGGCGTGACCACGGGTCGCTCCCCGCGGCACCGTCGTTCGCGGCGTACGCGTCGCAACAACCTTCGCCCGCGACGCAATCGGACACCGACTACTTCCTGAGCCAGCTCCAGGACGCGCCGCCCCCGATGGAGCTGCCCACCGACCGCCCGCGGAGACCTGGGCGGTCTCTGGCTTCGGCCAACGCAACGCTGAAGCTCGAAGCGTCCCTCCTCGCGGCCATCAAGACGAGCGCGGCGCACGAAGGCGTCACGCCTTTCGTGACGCTCTTCACGGCTTGGACCGTCCTGCTGGCGCGTCTCTCTGGCCAGCACGACCTCGTCATCGGGCTTCCCATTGGTCTCCAAAGCCGGCTCGACCAGGCGGGGCTCGTGGGCCAATGCACGCACCTCTTACCGATTCGAGTCCGCCTCGATCTCGACGCGCCGTTCAGGACGGTTCTCTCCGAGGTTCGCGGGGCCGTGCTCGACGCCTGCGAGCACCCGCTGGCCACTGCCGGCGAGCTGATCCCGAAGCTCTCGGGAAAGCGGGATCCAAGCCGCCATCCGCTGCTCTCGGTCCTGTTCAACCTGGACTCTCAGTTCGCGAACGCGAGACCCGAGATCGAGAGTTGCGACGTCAGCTTCAAGCCCAATGCACGCGCTGCCGAGACCTTCGAAATCTTCTTCAACGCCCACGAGGACGAAATCGGCCAGCTCGTCCTCGATTGTCAGTATGCGACGGCGCTCTGGGACGGACCCACGATCGACTCGTGGCTACGCGGTCTGGAAACGCTACTCAAGTCGTTCGCACAAGCCCCGGAGAGCTCGTGCCGAGCGGCGCCCATCGTCTCGGCGGACGACCTGGCGGATCTCATCGAGCGATGGAACCAAACCGAGGTGGAGCTCGAACGCACGACCGTGCTGGAGCTGATTCGGCGCTCTGCCATCAGGCGGCCCGATGCCGTCGCTCTCAAGGATGGTCGTGACTGCATCACCTACGGCGAGCTCCTCAGCCACATCCACAAGGCGGCGCAAGGACTTCGAACCTGCGGCGTGGAGCCGGGACACTTGGTCGGGCTTTGCGTTCGGCGAAGCATCTGGATGGTCGTCCTGGCTGCAGCAGTTTGGGGAGCAGGCGCTGCGTATGTGCCTGTCGACCCGGAACAGCCGGCCGAGCGCGTCGGTCACATCCTCGCGGGTGCGCGCCTGGTCATCGCCGACGACTCGACCGACGACCTGGTGAGCGATGTCGGGAAGGATCAGGTCCTTGCCGAGGACCTCCTTCGCTACGAGCACGGCGGCTCCCTCGAAGCCTCACCCGACGCACTCGCCTACGTTCTGCACACGTCCGGGTCGACCGGACGCCCGAAGGGCGTCGAAGTCACCCACGAGAGCCTGCTCAACTTCGTAACCTCGATGCTCCGCGAGCCCGGCGTTCACGAGGACGACGTGGTCGCGGCCGTCGTTACGCTGTCGTTCGACATCGCGGGCTTCGAGCTCTTCGCTCCCCTGGCCGCCGGGGCAACAATCGTCGTCGCGGACGAGGAAACGACGCGCGACGGCCGCATGCTCAGTGAGCTGATGACCGCCGAGAAGGTCACCTTGCTCCAGGCGACCCCGTCCACCTATCGGCTCCTCCGGGCAGCCGGGTATCGGCCGGCGGGTCTGCGTGCCCTGGTCGGTGGCGAGCCGTTTCCCCAGGACTTGGCCCAGTGGCTGCTCGAGAACGGCGCGGTGGTCACCAATTGCTACGGGCCGACCGAGACCACGATCTGGTCGACCTTGCACCGGGTCGCGGACGCGAGCAGCTCGATTCCGATCGGCAAGCCGATTGCGAACACGTCCGTCTACGTATTGGACTGTGCGTACAAGCCGGTTCCCAAAGGCTGCTACGGCGAGATCGTGATTGGCGGCACGGGGGTCGCGCGTGGCTATCGCGAGGCGCCCGAGCTGACGGAGGACAAGTTCGTTCGACTGTCGCTCCCAAATGGCGCGGTCGAGCGCGTGTACCGAACGGGTGACGTCGGACGGTGGCGCCACGACGGGCTGCTCGAGGTCGCCGGCCGCCAGGACGACCAGGTGAAGATTCGCGGCCACCGCATCGAGCTCGGCGAGATCGAGGCGGCGCTTGCAGGCATCCAGGGCGTACGCGAGGCTGGGGTGGCCGTACTGAGGCCCCCGCAAGGAGAGCCGCGCCTCGCGGCCGCCCTCGTGGTCGAGAAGGGGCAGATGATCACCGCAACCGACATGCGGCGTCACCTGCGCCGCCGGCTGCCCGAAGCCATGATCCCCGCCATGTCGTTCGAGCTGCCGGCCCTCCCCAAGACGCAGAACGGCAAGCTCGACCGACGTGAGCTGGCGAAGCTCGCGCCGGTCGACCGCTCGCCGTCGAGCTCGGTCGTAGCGCCGGCCACTGCGACCGAACGGCTGGTCGCTGATCTCTACAGGCATCTCCTGAGAGTGCCGGTCGTGGGCGCCTCCGACAACTTCTTCGATCTCGGCGGCGACTCCATCGCGAGCCTCGAGGCCGCCGTCGCTATCGAGAAAGCGACGCGGGTCCGACTTTCCCCCCGCGAGCTCCTTCTTGGGACAGTGACCGACGTTGCAATGGCAATCGACTCACGGCGATCCGCCGTGATGAGCTAGGAGGGGCACGATGAGAGGAAGTGGCCAAGCGGTTTCGCGAAACGACGTTCCCGAGCAGCAAGCTGTCCGCGTGAGAGCGCGTTCATTCTTCGCGAGCCCCGGCGTGGTTGCGGCCTACACCGATGCCGTCGACTACCGGCGTGGCGAAGAGTATGTGTTTCGCACCTACCTTCGAAATGGCGGCAACCTTCTCGAGATCGGCTGCGGTGCCGGCCGGGTCAGCTTTCTCTTGGCCCCACGGTTCGAGAGCATCCACGCCTTCGATCTCGTCCCGGAGATGGTTGAAGCCGCGCGCAAGCGGCTGGCAGAAGAGCCCGCGCCGATCCGCTTCTTCCAGGGCGATGCGACGGCCATCGAAGCGCCGGACAACAGCTACGACAACGCCATCTTCTCGTACAACGGCATCGAGAGCATCCCCACCAAGGCGGGGCGCGTTCGCGCACTCTGCGAGGTCTACCGCGTGCTGAGACCGGGAGGTCGCTTCATCTTCAGCACCAAGTCGGTGTTCACGCCGCTCTACTTGCTCGAGAGCGCCCTGAAGCCGCGACTGAGGCACGTGCTGCGACGGCTGGGGATGAGCTATCCCGAGCAAGAGATCCTCCCATTCGGTGACATCGTATGGCGCGAGGACGGCAGGGCGATCCGGCTTCATACGTCGAACCCCTTCCGCATCAAGAGCCTAGTCCGGCGACTCGGCTTCCGAATGGTCTACTTCAACACCGAGGACCGCCTCGCGAACGGGCAAACGAATCCGAGCTTCCTGTCGAACTTCGGTGCGTGGGACCAGTTCTTCGTCTGCGAGAAGCCATAGCGGAGTGTCGATATGAGCGAGCTCCGAGTTGGAAAGTCCATCGACGAAGCTGCGATCTTCTTCGATGACCCTGCTGTTGTCGAACGCTACTCCCGAGCAAGAGGATACAGACGAGGGGAGGCCTACGTATACAACCGGTTCTTGCGTGACGGCGGGGCAGCCCGCCTCCTCGAGCTCGGATGCTTGGCCGGCAGAGTCAGCTTCCTTCTTGCGCCACGCTTCGGGCAGGTCCACGCCTTCGATGTGGCTCCCGCCATGGTCGACGCAGCTCGTCGGAGGCTCACCGTCGAACCCGCGCCCATCCAGTTCGAGCTCGGGGACGCGACGGCGATACCTAGCGCGGACGCCTGGTATGACAGCGTAATCCTCCCCTACAACCGCATCGAGAGCATTCCAACACAGGCTCTCCGAGTGAAGGCTCTCCGGGAGGTCCATCGCGTCCTCAAGCCAGGTGGACGCTTTGTCTTCAGCACCAAATCAATTTTCACGCCCCACTATTGGCTCTGGTACGCCGCCAAGCCCCGTGTCAAGCGCGTCCTGCGAGGGCTTGGGATTCCTCTCAGTTGCGACGGGGTCGCACCCCTAGGAGAGATCTTGTACACCGAAGACGGGCGCACCATCCGGCTCCACACAACCAATCCATTCTCGATGAAACGCCTTCTCAGGGAAGTGGGCTTCCGGACGCTGTACTTCAACGCCGAGGGGTTGATCTCGCGGGGACTCACACGCTCATCGCTGCTTTCGAACTTCGGACCTTGGGATCAGTTCTATGCCTGCGAGAAGCCGCTAGAGACAAGGATTGCACATTAAGATCGGCTAGCGGTGGCCCGAGTGGCCGGCGTGCTCGGCATGGTAGTCTGCCACGAGCTGCCGATACTCCGGCTCGCTCATCGACGGAAGCTGGCGAACGAACGCCGTGACCGCCCAGAGGTCCTCTTCCGAATGGGTGGGCCCCAGCGCGATCATGCCCGTGTCCTTGATGCCGTGCTTGATGATCCAATAGAGCTCCGCATCGCTCCAGCGGCCGACCACTTCGGGCCTGGTCAGATTCGCGGGCTCTGGATAGAGCACCATCCAAGGCGCTCGCTCCGCGCCCGGAGCTCCGTGGCAGCTCGCGCAAGCCACGCTGTAGTGCCCGATCGCTCGCCGGGCGAGGGCGGGATCGCGCGTGTCGACATCGCTCGGAATCCGGACGTCCTCCGCCCCGTTTCGCACGGAGGACTCCATCGTGGTGCGCAATGCCCATTCGACCGGCGCCGTATGCGGATCGGTCGCAGCCACGTCATAGAGCCCCGCAGTCATGGCGAGCGCGGTGCCGCCGCCGAGCGCCAGAGCAACAGCGCCTGCGAGCAGACCCTTCTTCATCCACCGATTACCAATCATCGCCTTGCCTCCAATGGTCGTCTTGCAGACGCGCCGGCGGACCTGGGATTACAGGCTCAGATCTTCGCAGCGCGGAGGCGAAGCGCGTTGGCGATCACCGACACGGAGCTGAAGCTCATCGCAGCCGCAGCCAGCATTGGAGAGAGGAGCAGCCCGAAGAACGGATAGAGAGCGCCCGCCGCGATGGGAACCCCTGCCGCGTTGTATGCGAACGCGAAGAAGAGGTTCTGGCGGATGTTGCCCATCGTCGCTTGCGAGAGCCTGCGCGCTCGGACGAGGCCGCCGAGATCGCCGCGTACCAAGGTCACACCGGCGCTCTCCATGGCCACGTCGGCCCCGGTACCCATGGCAACACCGACGTCGGCGCGCGCGAGCGCCGGCGCGTCGTT
>JBGTSH010000397.1:0-8535 GCA_041940405.1 Polyangiaceae bacterium | reverse complement strand
GTCGAGGGTCGGGGTCGAGGGTCGGGGGGTCGGGGTCGAGGGTCGAGGGTCGGGGGGTCGGGGTCGAGGGTCGAGGGTCGAGGTCGAGATCGAGGCCGAGGTCGAGATCGAGGCCGAGATCGAGATCGACGCCGAGGGTCGAGGTCGAATCCGAAGCCGAGATTGAATCCGAGACCGAGATCCGAGATCGAATCCGAGATCGGATCGGACGCCGCATTTGGCATCTGGTCGCTCGGACCTTTGGGGTTGGTCCTGCCCCAGTCGCGAAAGATTCCTGCCAGCGCCGGGTGAGGTTGCGCCAAGACTCATGAGGTTGTGTTGACGGCGCTGTCATGAATCTTTCGTGGTGGGGGGGCATGACCAACCCCAAAGACCCTCGCTCGATCCTTCCCCATCATCGCCTCGTGGCTTACCAGATCTCAGTGGACCTTCTGCTTGCGGTGAAGGCGGCGAAGATTCGTGACAGCGGGCTGCGCGACCAGGCGCTCCGGGCGGCGAAGAGCGCGTGCCTCAACATCGCCGAAGCCGCAGGACGAACCAGCCGGGCCGACAAGGCTCGGGTGTTTGCCATCGCGCGTGGTGAGGTGGTGGAAGCTGCCGCCGCGATCGAAATTGCGGCACATCTGGGCGACGCGACGGAAAACACGTCGGCCCGGTGCGTGGTCCTTGCGGGGCGGCTGGTGGCGCTGCTCACGGGGCTCATTCGCCCCTGACGCTTGCGCGGGGCCCGTCGGTTCGGCGGGCCCCGCGGTGTGCACTATCGCCCAATCAACTTCGTCAGCATCGCCGCCTGCCTTCCGAAGAGCGCGAGCGTCGCGGCCGCGCGAGGCTCCGAGACCAGGCCGAGGCGGGCCAGCGCTTCGAGCGCTGCCGCCGCTTCGCACGCCTCTGCGCGTGCGCCGCGCAGCCGCATCGCTCGGTCCGCCCCGAACCGCGCCGCGCCCTCCGCGGTCTGCAAGAGCGCCGATTGCGAAGCCCGCCGCAGCTGATCGCAAAGCGGCGCGTATCCCCGCGCCACCTGCTTGGCGATTGCGTCCGCTTCCGCAAGCGCGTCGAGCGCCACCCGGTAAGCGTCCAACCGCGAGTGAGGAAACGAGAGATAGCTAGGCTTGTCGTCTTGTCGTGTCGTCATGCCCCCTCCCGCGCAGATGGCATGACCAGCGCGGTCAGCAGGACCTTTCAGCTCTTGGCTCCACCTCACAGCGCGCTGGGCAGGCCATGTGCGCGACAGGGCGTGACGACGCGGCAAGACGACAAGCCGTCGTGGGCCGACAAGCCGCGAGGTGTCGAGGTTGAGGTCGAAGTTCGAGCCGAGGTTCGAGGTCGAGGTTCCGAGGTTCGAGATCGAAGCCGAAGCCGAGGGTCGAGATCGAAGCCGAAGCCGAGGGTCGAGATCGAATCCGAAGCCGAGATCGAGGCCGAAGCCGAGATTCTCAGACGGACTAGTTGCAGCTGGGCTCGGTCGCCCCACCGAACACGTTGGTCCAGTAGGTCCCGTACGTGCCGCCGCCGGTCGCGCGGCCGATACCGAGCTGCGTGAAGCTCGCACCGAGCATGTTGGCGTTGTGGCCCGGTGAGTTTTGCCATTGGTCGAACGTGCCCTGCGCGCCCGAGTTGCCCGCGGCGATGTTCTCGGCCATCGCCGTCTGCGGTCCGCAGCCGAGCTCGTAGCAGGCGTCGCACGCTCGATCCCACGGGCTCGAGCCGTTCAGCCCGGTGTGCGAGAAGTAATCGTTGTCGCGCATGTCTTCGCTGTGGCCCTGAGCGGCGCGGTTGAGCGACGTGCACGCGGTGAGGGCGCCCAGGCCGTTGGCGGCGCGGTAGTTGTTGATGAGCACGAGGAAGGCTTGCTCTTCGGCGTCGAGCGTGGTCGTAGCGTCGCTCGCGCCGCCGCAGGTCGGGCACGCGCCGCAATCGCTCGCGCAGTTGTCGCAGTCTTCGCCCGCGTCGCACGTGCCGTCGCCGCACGCAGGACCGCACGGCCCGCAGTCGCCGGGACAGCTCATGCAGGTCTCGCCTGCGTCGCAGGCGGCGTTGCCGCACGTCGGCGGGCACATCCCGCAGTCCCCTGGACAGCTCGCGCAGTCCTCGCCCGCTTCGCAGACCGCGTTGCCGCATTGAGGCGGACACTCGCCGCAGTCTTGCGGGCAGCTCACGCACGTCTCTTCGGCTTGGCAGGTCGCGTCGCCGCACGTCGCCGCGCACATTCCGCAGTCGGCTTCGCACGAGACGCAGTCCTCGCCCGGGCTGCAGGTAGCGTCACCGCAGACGACGCCCGTCCCGGTGGTCGCGCCCGGGCCCGCAGGTCCGGTGCTGGTGCCTTCCGAGCCGGTGGTTCCGGCGCCGCTCCCTTCGGTGCCGCTGCTCTCGGTACCGCTCGTCTCGGTGCCACTGCTCGCGCCGCTTCCATCGCCGGCGCCGCCGCCGTCGTCGACCTCGATGTCGGCCGCGCCGGTGATGAAGTTGCACGCGCCGAGCAGCGCGACGGCGAGAGAGGAAAGCGCGATCTTGATCCCTCTCTGCATCGGACGAGCCTAGGTCACACGGTGGTCAGACCATAGGGCAATGCCCAAAAACTGCTTTGCTTTTTGGCGCGGCCGGAATTTTCAACGCCGTCAGGCGTTGAATCGAGAGCAAAATTCCCCGGCGCCTCGGAGAGGACGGCGCGCGAAGCGCACTTCTTCGGCGCGAAACTTCGCGCCGGGCAATTGGCGGCAGCCCGGTCGACCCCCTTGTTTCACCTCGGCAGGCCTGGGCATAGTCCGCCGCCATGCACGCCGAGCAGCGAGGTTCCGAGACCCACGCCCCGAAGATCGAGCGCGTCGACGTCGTCGTCGTCGGCGGTGGGCCGGCGGGCTCGACGGTGTCGACGTTCCTCGCGCAGAAGGGCTACCGCGTGACCGTCCTCGAGAAGGACGCGCACCCGCGCTTTCACATCGGCGAGTCGCTCCTCCCGTGCAACATGCCGATCCTCGAAGACGTCGGCGTGATGGATCAGCTGAAGTCGATCGGCGTCGTGAAGCTCGGCGCCGACTTCTCGATGCCCAACGACGAGACCTGGCGCACCTACTACTTCTGCAAGTCGCTGAACCGCACGCCGCCGCACGCGTACGAGGTTCGCCGCAGCGAGTTCGACGAGATGCTCTTCCGCAACGCGGCGAAGAACGGCGTCGACACACGCGAGCGCGTCAAGGTCACGGATGTCGCGTGGTCCGGCGGATCGAAGAGCGAGCCGAAGCGCTGCCACGTCAAAGCCGAGACCGCGGCGGGTGAGAAGCTCGCCTTCGAGGGGCGCTACTTCATCGATGCGACCGGCCGCGACACGCTCCTCTCGAAGAAGCTCGGCCTCAAGAAGAAGAACCCGAACCACGGCACCGCCGCGATCTTCGGTCACTTCAAGAACGTCGTGCGCAGGCCCGGCGCGGATCAGGGCAACATCAGCATCTACTGGTTCGATCACGGATGGATGTGGTTCATCCCGTTGCACGACGATGTGATGTCGATCGGCGCCGTGTGCTGGCCCGAGTACTTGAAGACGCGAAAAGGGACGACCGAAGAGTTTCTCTTGGACACGATCAAGCTCGCGCCCAAGGCGTACGAGCGAATGAAGGATGCGACGCTCCTCAACGAGGTTCGGGCGACCGGCAACTACTCGTACACATCCGAGAGGATGTCGGGACCGGGGTGGCTGATGGTCGGCGACGCGTTCGCGTTCATCGACCCGGTGTTCTCGAGCGGCGTCTACCTCGCGATGAACAGCGGTCGCTTCGGCGCCGAAATCGTCGACCGCATCCTGCGCGATCCGTCGTCGGAGGCGCGTGCCCACGAAGAGTTCGAGAAGCGAATCCGCAAAGGGGTCGGCACCTTCTCGTTCTTCATCTACCGCTTCACTACCCCGGGGATGCGCTGGATCTTCCAGAACCCGCGCAACATCTACCGGCTCGAAGAGGCCGTCATCTCGATGCTGGCCGGCGACGTCTTCGACAGCAAAGAGGTGGAGAAGCGCTTCTTGGCGCTGCGCGCGCTCTACGCGGTGCGGACGGCGATGGAGTGGAAGGCCGCGCTGAAGAACTTCGTGGAGCGCCGCCGAGGAGCGCTCTCGATCTTCCGCGGCGTCACCACGGCCGAGGGCCAGCCCGACACGCTGGGTTTCAAGTAGACCGGCGTTTCAAGTAGATTTCGAGGCGCATGAGCGCGGCCGGTCCCCAGAGCGGAGGCGAGCGCGGGCTGGTCGTCGGCTCGCGATACCGGCTCGAGTCGAAGCTCGGGGAAGGCGGGATGGCCGTCGTCTGGCGCGCGGTCCACACCGAGACCGATCGCGTCGTCGCTCTGAAGCTCGTTCGCGCCGAGCTCGTGAAGGAGCAGGCCGTGCGCGACATGTTCGTGCGCGAAGCGAAGATCGGCGCCCGCATCGGCAAGAGCGAGCACGTCGTCGAGGTGCTCGACGCTGGGCTCGACGAGGCCTTGCTCGTCCCGTTCATCGCGATGGAGCTGCTCGACGGCGAGCCGCTCGACGCGCGGCTCAAGACAAGAGGCCCGCTCGATCCGGCGCTCGCCGCCGAACTCCTCGAGCAGCTCGCGGACGGCCTCGATCAGGCGCACGCCGCGGGCGTCTTCCACCGCGACCTCAAGCCGCAGAACCTGTTCTTGTCGAAGGACCGCAAGGGCAAGACGGTCCTCAAGGTGCTCGACTTCGGCATCGCGAAGCTCGCCGAGAGCGCGACGCAGTCGTCGACACACGTCGGAACGCCCGCGTATTCCGCGCCCGAGCAGCTCGGCGCTTCGTGGCGCTCGATCGCCGAGCAGCGCGGCAAGGCGATCGCAGCACAGGTCTCGGGCGCGACCGACGTCTGGGCGCTCGGCCTCATCGCGTTCGAGATGCTGACGGCGGCGCCGTCGGGCGTCTTCTGGGGCGCCGAGACGCTCGCGGAGCTTCCGGTGAAGATCGTCCTCGAGCCGCTTCCGTCCGCGTTCGTGCGAGCCGGCGCGCGCGCGTCCCTGCTTCCCGGGTCGTTCGACGCGTGGATCGCGCGGTGCCTCGACCTCGACGCGACGCGACGGTTTCGTACGGCGGGCGAAGCCGTGGCGGCATTGGCTCCGGCGCTTCGCGCTCCGCGCCCGACAGCAGCGGCGGGGTCCCCGAGCAGCCCGCCGCGCGCCGACCCGTCCGCGGGGACGCCCTGGCAGGCGGCCACGGCCGTGCAGTCCCACCCGCCCTACGCGGCGACCGGCCAGCAGCATGCGGTCTCCCAGCCGCCACAACCCCAGCAGCAGCATGACAACGCCGTAATGAATTGGGCCAAGGCTCGCTCGGCGGAGCTGCGCGCGCCCGGCGACGCCCGGACGATCTTGGCGTGGCAGCCGTTCTTCTACCTCCCGCGGATCGAGCGGTCGTACAGGGAAGCGCGGGTGAGCGCCGGCGTGACGGCAACGCTCGTCGAGGCCGGGCTCGAGGACGCGTTTCGCAAGGCGGTGTCGGAGGATCGGATGCTCGTCACCCTCGTCGAGTCGCCCAAGCTCCGCTACCGCGCGTCGCTGCGCTCCAAGCGATCGTCGGGCGGGCTCATCGACGGCATGGCAAGGGGCTTGAAGATGCTCGATGCGCTCGCCGCTGCGCCGCAAGGCATCCTCGGCGATCCGCACTTCGAGCAGTACTTCGAGGTGACGGCGCCCTCGGCAGCCGAGGCGCAGACTGCGATCCCGGTACCCCTTCGCGCGCTCCTCGTCCGAGGCGGCTTTCACGGCATCATCGAGCTTCGCGCCGGCGCGGCTCTCTTCACGATCTTCGATGCGCCGCGCTTCGAGCCGGCGTCGCTCGACCGCGCGCTCGATCTGGGGGCGAGGATCGTGGCGGCGCTGCCGTGACGGTCGTGCATGACAAAGCCGTCACTGCGTGGGCACAGGCTCGATGTGCGGAGATCCGCACGCCAAGCGACGTCGGAGCGCTGCTCGCCTGGCAGCCGTACTTCTTTCTTCCGCGCATCGAGCGCGCGGACCGCGAGGCGCGCATGCCGCTGTCCGGCGGCCAGATCACGATGGTAGAGGTCGGCCTCAAGGATCTCTCCCGGAAGGTGCTTCGCGAGCATCGGATGGTCGTGGGGCTGATCGAGCACCCGAAGCTTCGATTTCGAGCGGCGATTCGTTCGAGGCGTTCCGGCGGCTGGGTCGACGGCGTGGAACGCGGCCTCCAGGCGCTCGACGGAGCCCCGTTGCAGGCCTTGGTGCCGGTCCCGATCCCCTCCGTGCCTCAGCCGTCGAGGTACATCCGCGATCCGCAGTTCGAGGCCTGGTTTCACGTGACCGGGCTCTACCCGGAGGAAGTCCTGGCAGCGACGCCGTGGTCGCTGCGCGCGCTCCTACTCGAATGCAGCTTTCACGGCATCATCGAGCTTCGCGCCGGCGCGGCTCTCTTCACGATCTTCGATGCGCCGCGCTTCGAGCCGGCGTCGCTCGACCGCGCGCTCGATCTGGGGGCGAGGATCGTGGCGGCGCTGCCGTGAAGGTCACGCGCGGAAGATCGCCTCGGCGAACCAACCGCGGTCGTCGGTGACGATCTTCTCGAGCGTGAAGCCGGACGCGCGGGCGAGCCCCGTGAGGTCGTCGGGCGTGAACTTGTACGAGCTCTCCGTGTGAATCGGCTTCGAGAACGAGACCATCTCGTCGCCGATTCGAACGTTCTGCTCGGTCCGCGGAACGAGGTGCATCTCGATGCGTCGCTTCCTCGGCTCGAAGAAGGCGAGGTGATCGAACGCCTCGGCGTCGAAGTCGGCGCCGAATCGAGCGTTGAGGTGCCGGAGGAGGTTCTTGTTGAACGCCGCGGTGACGCCGGCCGCGTCATTGTACGCGGCGTGAAGGACGGCGTGATCCTTCACCAGATCGGCCGCGAGGAGCAGCACGTCCCCTGGAGCAAGGCGCTCACGCAACGCTCGGAGGAACGCCGTCGCCTCGGCCGGCTCGAAGTTCCCGATGGTCGAGCCCGAGTAATAGACGAGCTTCGGAGCGCCGGCTGGCAGGTCGGCGTAGGCGGCCGCAGCGGTGAAATCACCCTCGAACGGCCACAGCTCGAGATCGGGCGCACCACGCCGCACGCCTTCGCATGTCTTGTCGAGCGCGGCGCGCGAGATGTCGATCGGCCTGTAGAGCCGCGGCGTGTCGAGGTGCGCGAGCAGCGCCAGGATCTTGTCGGCGCTGCCGCTGCCGAGCTCGACGATGACCGAGCCGGGCTGGATGTGCTCGCCGATCGCGCCGCCGCGGTCCCTGAGGATCGCGAGCTCGGTGCGCGTCGGGTAGTACTCCGGCGTTCGCGTGATCCGATCGAAGAGGCGAGAACCGAGCTCGTCGTAGAAGTAGCGCGGCGAGACACGCGGAGGATGGGCGGTGAGCCCGGCGAGGAGCTCGCTTCGTTCTTCTTTCGTGACGACGGTCATCGGGCGGCTCCCTTCACGTCTCGGGCCAACCGGATGCCGGTGAACGGCCAACGCTGATGGGGGTAGTAGAAGTTGCGGTACGTTGCACGAGTGTGGCCACGGGGCGTGGCGAAGCATCCCCCGCGCAGGACCCATTGCCCGCACATGAACTTCCCGTTGTATTCGCCGACCGCTCCCGCGGCCGGACGGAAGCCGGGATAGGGCTCGTAGGCGCTGCGGGTCCATTCCCAGAGCTCACCGAAGAGCTGCTGCAGCCCAGGCTCGGGCGCGCTGTGCGGGTGCATCGGGCCTTCCCCGAGCCATCGGGCGGCTTTCGGGTCGCGACCGCGCGCGGCCACCTCCCACTCGAACTCGGTCGGAAGGCGTGCGCCTGCCCACTCGGCGAATGCAGCGGCCTCGAACGCGGAGACGTGACAGGCCGGCGCGTTCGGATCGAGCGGAACCTCGCCGTGGGCCGTGTGCTCGAAGAACGCGCCGCTCTCGTCTCGGCGCCAGTAGAGCGGCATCGACGTGCTCGTCTCGTTCACCCAGGCCCAGCCATCGGAGAGCCAGAGCGAAGGCTTTCGGTAGCCGCCCGCGTTGATGAACTCGAGCATCTCGGCGTTGGTCACGAGGCGCGACGCGATCTCGAACGGCTCGACGAAGCGGCGGTGCAGGGGGCGCTCGTTGTCGAAAGAGAACGAGCGCTCGTCGTCATGCCCGATCTCGAAGAGCCCGCCGTCGACGCGGTGCCAGCGTCGCTCGGCGGCCTGGCTACATGGGGGGAGCGCATCGGCCCGATAGGCGGGCCTGAGCGGGTTCTGTGAAAAGTTGTAGACGACGTCCATGACGAGCAGCTCCTGATGCTGCTGCTCGTGGTGGAGACCCAACGTCACGAGATCGCTCGCCGCCTCAGCGGCGCTCAGGAGCGCCGCCATCGCCCGGTCGACGTGGGCTCGGTACGCGCGGACCTCGGCGAGGGTCGGCCGTGACAAAACGCCACGCGCGGGGCGGGGATGCCGTGGCCCGACTGCCTCGTAGTAGGAGTTGAACAGCTCTTTGAACTTCGGAGCGTAGGGCCGGTACTCGGGGACGTGAGGCTCGAGGACGAAGGTCTCGAAGAACCACG
>JBGTSH010000396.1:0-8580 GCA_041940405.1 Polyangiaceae bacterium | reverse complement strand
AGCTCGCTCTCGACGAGGCTCTCGGCGATCGCGCCGCAGTCGACGACCACGAACGGGCCCTCGGCGCGGCTGCTCTCCTGGTGAAGGGCGAGCGCGAGGACGTCCTTGCCCGTTCCGCTTTCGCCTTCGAGCAAAACAGTAACGTCATTCTTGGCGGCCTTCTCGAGGAGCTCGAAGACGTGACGCATCGCCGCGCTCTCGGCGATCGCCCCGCCGAAGCTGCGCCGGGGCGACACCATGACGTCCAAGCGGTCGCGCGCGAGCTCGACCCGCAGCGTCGTCTCGCCGACCACCAAGGTCGCGCTCTCGGTCAGGACGGCGTCCCGTATGCGAGTCGATCCCAGCTTCGTGCCGTTGAGGCTCGCGAGATCCGTCACCCGGACGCCGTCGGCCTCGGCTCGCAGCTCGAGGTGACGTCGCGAAACCAGCCGATCCGAGAGCGATAGATCGCAGCCCGATCCTGTGCCGACCAACAGCCCCACCGGACCCACGGCGGCCTTGAGCCCGATGTCGGGCCCCTTGGTGACGGTGACCTCGGCGCCGACGAGCCGCAGCGTGAGCAGCTCGCTCGTCGAGGCTTTCCGGGTCGCTCGGGCGTCGTCGGGCTGCATCCTCCACCATCCTACACTCCCTTTTCGCGGGATGTTTGCTGTCGCATCCAGGTGACGACCCGTCGCCCGTGCGTGACGTCAGCGTTCTTTCACTCGCCGAGCGTGAACAAGCTGACGCCGCCCGCGCGTGAGCCAGGAAATTCAGGGCGAGCGGAGCGTCGACGATCGCGCCCTTCAGCCGAGACCGTACAGGCACGGGAGCTGCAATCCGCCGCTCCCATGCACCGCGCACCTCTCTGGACCTTGCTGCTCGCCATCGCGGCGGCCGGATGCTCCGAGACGTCGGGGCCGTACCGCCCGGCAGGAGAAACCGGCCCATCGGCGCTCGAAGAAGAGCGCTTCGTACGCCGCCTCTACCTCGACCTCACCGGCGTCAAACCGGCGGACGACGTCGTCGCCGCCGGGCTCGAACGCTTGGCGAAGGAGGGCAACAACGGAGGCACGCGCGCGGCGATGGCCGGCGAGCTCGTCGCCGAGCCGGCGTTCGCCGCCGGGTGGGTCGAGGAGATCGAGATCGACGCCTTCGGTGGAGCTCGCCGCGAGGATGTGTACGACCTCTTCTGCAGCGTCTTTCTGACCATCGAGCCGAGCTGTCAGTCGTGCATGATCGACTACGACGACCTCTGCTCGTGCGACTGCGAGACGGTGCGCGACCTCCGCGCGGAGCGTGAGGTGCTGCGCGCATCGGCGACCGACTTCGGCGCCGGCACGCCGAGCGTCGAGGTAGACCGCCGCATCGCCGAGAGCCTCGCGTTCCAGGTGAACGGCGGCGACGGCGACGGCATCGCAGAGGCGCTCTTCACCGGCTTCCTCGGCAGGTCCGCCGAAGCCGAAGAGATGCGCAACGTGCGCGCCTTCGTCCTCGGTGACGGCATCGACAACATGGCCGCCATCATGTTCCACGAGCAGGGAAGCAACTACGCCGACCTCGTCGACATCGTCTTTGCGAGCGAGCCGTACCGGGACGCCGTCGTGGATCGCGTCTTCTTTCGGTACCTCGGGCGCAAGCCGACGGCCGCCGAGCTCGCGCACTTCTCGGCGTCGCTCGATCCGGTGTCGCCCGACGTGCGGCCTCTCATCGTCAGCGTGACGTCGTCACGCGAGTACTTCGAGCAGTGATCCCAGGGAGCCAGTCATGAAACGCTACCTCGCCGCAATCATGTGTCTCTTCCTGGGCGCCACCGCGTGCCAGGACACGTACGAGTTCGAGCCGATCACCGCCGGTGAATCCGACACCGCGCGGGAGCCGCGACCGAAGACCGACGGCCAGTTCCTCCGGTCCGTCTATGCGGACCTCTTGGGCCGCGCTCCCGGGCAGCTCGAAGTCCAGGTGGTCGACGCCTCGGACAACGTCCTGAGCGAATTCTCTCTCGACGAGCAGGAGCTGCTCCTGGTCGTCCTCGACGGTCTCGGCGACGACGACGCGATGCGCTCGTTGATCATCGCCGGGCTCGTCGAGTCCGAAGAGCTCCGTCTGCCGGCCAAGGAAGAGGTAGCGGACCCCGCTGCCTTCGTGGCCGAGCAATTCCGCACGTTCCTGGGCCGCGAGCCCAATACCTACGAGCGCGAGGCGTTCGTCGCTGCGTGGAACACGGACCCCGCCGTCGACCCGAAGGTCGTCGTCCGCGCGCTCCTCGGATCGCGCGAATACCAGAGCCAGTGAGGAGAACCGCCATGCCGACCTTGAGCCGACGTAGCCTGTTTCGCGCTGCCGGCGCCGCCACGGCGGGCGCAGCGCTCTCTCGAGCCCGCTCCGCCTTCGGTGGCGGAGAGTTCGCCGCAAAACGCTCGGTGATCGTGAGCATCGCCGGGGGCCTGAGAAAATCCGAGTCTCTCGGAATGGCCGAAGGCGCGACGATGCCGAACCTCTTCGGCAAAGTTCCGCTCATCTCCGGTCGAGGCGATCTCGACGCCGGGGCCCCGCGGATCGCGCCCGGGTACATGGCGCCCGAGCTCGTCCTGCCGACGCCGCGGAGCAAGCCTCTCTACACGGAAGGAGCGCTCGTAACGAACCTCCGCTACGCAGAGGGCGTCCCCGGTCACCTTCAGGGCGCAGCGTGCCTCACGACCGGCATCTACAACAACCTCGACAACCGCGAGGACGCGCGCATCTCGGCGCCGACGCTCTTCGAGCTTCACCGGCGCCAGACCAACGCTTCCGCCGTCGACACCTGGTACGTCTCCAACGTCGCTGGCTTTTATCGAGCGCTCCAATACAGCGGCCACCCCGACTTCGGTCAGGCGTTCGCGGGCTCGTGGGTGTCGCCGCCGTCGATCGCGAACGCGATCGTTCCGCTGGTCACGCGCGGGCAGAAGAAGATCCGCGTCGACGGCCTGCCGGTCGTGAACGACGCCGCCGCAGCGAACCAAGCGACGCGCGGGCTGCGCGCCGTGCTCGACGGCAACACCCCGGAGTACGCCGAGGACGTCCTCATCCAGCGGACCGAGGACTCGGCCGCGCTCGAGGACTATCTCGCCAAGATCTACGGCGACTCGACCTACCAATCCTTCTATCCGGACTCGGTCGGGATCGGGACCGTCAATCCGAACGGCGGGCTCGACGCGACAGGCGACGCGTTCACCGTCTATCACGCCGAGCGCATCCTCGAGGCATTCAAGCCGAGCGTAATGGTGGTGTCGCTCATCGATATCGACGTCTGCCACGACGATTTCAATGGCTACTTGATGTCGCAGAGCCTCGCCGACGCGCTCGTCTCGCACCTCTGGGACTTCATCCAGTCGACCCCCGGCCTCAAAGACGAGACCGCTCTTTTCGTCCTGCCGGAGCACGGCCGTCAGCTCGATTTCAATGGCCAGAACACCGACAGCCTCGGGCGTTCGGGGCTGGACCACGGCGGAGGCGACGACGGCGATCGCGACGTCTGGGTGCTCGCCCTGGGTCCCGACTTCAAGCGCGGCGTCTTCGCACCCGAGAGCATCCAGCAACAGGGTCGAGGCTCGGGCCGCTATGAGACCATCGACGTCGTCGCGACGGCCGCGGGCATGCTCGGCCACGGGAATCTGATGACCAGCACCCTGACAGCTCTGGGCGAGCGCCCCGGCCTGCTCATGGAAGGGATCCTGCGATGAAACCCGCGTTTGCTCTGACGTTGGCGGCGACCGCAGCGCTGCTCGCCGCGGCATGCTCCGATCCGATCGATCCCGGCGGTGAGCCGAGCGACGAGATCACCGTCCTCGATCCGCTCGAGGACATCCCGCAAGAGGTCGACGCGAACAGCCTCGACGATCTCTACCGCAAGGTGCTCCTCCCGAGCTGCGCCGGCCAACAGGGCCTGTGCCACTCCGGGCAGTTCGAGCCCAACCTCTCGACGCCCGCGCTCGCTTACTACAACCTGGTCGAGAAGCCGGGCGTAGAGAAGCGCGATCGAATGCGCGTCGTCCCGGGCGATCCCGCAGCAAGCCTCCTCATCGACAAGCTCCGCAACCGCGACGTGATAAGCGTCATGCCGCTCGGCGCGCAGCACCTAGGCGAAGATCAGATCCAGGCCATCGAGGCGTGGATCGCGGCGGGCGCCAAGCGGTTCCCCGACGCCGACAAACCGGCGGCCATCGACCAGCCGCCCGAAGAGCCGCAGCTCGCGATCTTCGATCCGATGGGCACCCGCCTCGACCTCGGAGGCTCGGCCGTAGCGTCGCCGGGACAGACGGTCGTCCTCCGCATGACGACGCACGACTTCGAGACCTCCGACGAAGAGATCCCGTACGCGGTCTTCCTCCTCCAGACAGGCGCCGGGGATCTCGTGGTGTTCAACCCGGGCACGGACGACCCGACCTCGGCGTACGCCGAGCTCGACCAAGGCGAGGCGCCCCCCATCGGCGACGAGTCCTTCAATTGGAAGTTCGAATGGACCGTGCCCGCGGCGGTCGACATGATGGACGCCGAGGGGAACGTCATGCCGGCCGTCCCGACGGCGGGGCAGAGCTTCTTTCTGATCGGCGCGTACATCCCGACGATCGTCGGCAACGACTACCTCATCGCGATCAACTTCATCCAAGACGGCCTGAGGATCGAGCCATGAGAATCGCCATTCCGATCGCTACGTTGCTCTTTCTCGCGGCCTGCACCGGCGACGAGCCCACGGTCGAAATCGTGTCGGCGACGCCCGAAGCGCTCTTGACCGAGGACGACGCGAACGACGACTTGACCCTCGTCGTTCGTTATGAGGACCCGAACGGCGATCTCGGCGGGGGCGTGGCTCGCGTCCACGATTGCCGCTCCGAGAGCGTCATGACCGAGCTGGCGCTGCCGGCCATCGCCAACGAGGAGGGGGTCCAGACCGAGATCTCGATGAGCGGTGAGCTTCAGTTGGTGCTGGCCGACGTCGGCGCAATTCCAGAGGCAACACTTCCCGAGGCGTGCGACTTCGGTGGCGTGGGTCCGGGCGCGTTCTGCGTGGTCCTCGTCGACGCGGCCGGCAACGAGAGCGATCCGGCGTGCACCGACGTGCTCGCGATCAAGTAGGCCCGCCGTGTCCTAGGCCGGCCGCTTGAAGAGCTTGCGGCGCCTCTCCGCCTCGAGGCGGACGAGGCAGCCCTCGAGGTGATCGTTCACGAGCCCCATCGCCTGCATGAACGCGTACACGGTGGTGGGGCCGACGAACGCGAAGCCACGCTTCTTCAGGTCCTTGGACATGGCGATGGCTTCGGGCGAGGTGGTCATGGTCGAGAGCACCGCTCGCGTGATGCGCTTTGGCCGGTTCGACGGTTTCGCCTCGAACTTCCAGACGTACGCTGCGAAGGTCCCGTGCTCGTCGCGGATGGCGCGCGCGGCCTTTGCGTTCTGGATCGCAGCCTCGATCTTTCCTCGGTGGCGCACGATGCTCGCGTCCCCGAGCAGGGTCTTGACCTTGCTCGGTCCGAAGCGCGCCACCTTATCCATGTCGAAGCCTGCGAACGCCGCACGGAAGCTCTCGCGCTTGCGGAGGATGGTGATCCAGCTCAGGCCCGATTGAAAGCCTTCGAGGCACAGCTTCTCGAAGAGGCGCGTGTCGTCGCGAACGGGAAAACCCCATTCCACGTCGTGATAGGCGAGGTATTCCTCGGCGCTGCCACACCAAAAGCAGCGCTTGCGGCCGTCGGGGCCTCGGATCAAATCCGGCTGCGGTTGCGTGCTCGGCACCTTGTCATCCTTTGCATTGGATCGGGCGGCGAGCCCCGAGCTTGAGCCTGGGCTTCTTCGGGTCGAACACCGCTCCCGGGACCACCGACTTTCGCTTCTTGAGCTGCCGCTCGAGCGCGTCGCGCATCAACTCGTCCAGGATTTCGACCTTCGGCGGCTTCAGCTCGCCCCAGAAGCCGTCACCGCCGGTAAACAAGAAGTCGCTCCCGACGATCACCAGCTTGTCGTCGTCGGCGACCTTGCGCGCCTTGCCGGCCCGCTCGATCGTGACGTCGAGCGAGCCGTCCTTGCATGACGCGCTCACCGTCACCCCGGAGAAGCTCAAGATGCCGCCGCCCTTGCCGAGGTGCGTGCGCACGAGCGCGCGCAAATCCTTGCCGCTCACCTCCGCGACGGCGAGGCGGTTGTCGAACGGGAAGGCCTCGAAGAGCGAGCCGTAGGTCAGCGGGCCTTTGGGCAGATCGGCGCGCAGACCGCCGCCGTTCATCAAGCCGATGTCCGCGCCGGGGCGCGCTTCGCGCACGAGATCGGCGAACAGGTTGCCGAGCGCGGATTCGCGGTCGTAGTTGCGAGGGAAACCCTCGGGCAGATCGGGCCCGACGAGCGAAGCGCGCTTCTCCTTGGCGCTCTCGATGGCCGGCGCGACGGCGGCGGCGACGTGGGGATCGCGCTCGACGGGCCCGCCCTCGTACTGGCCGGGATCGCACGTCCGGGGGTCCGCCTTCTCGGTTCCGGGGCACAGGTCGCGGGGCGCATGGATCTTCTTCTCGACGACGCGGCCGTTCGCCAGGGTGAGGTCCACGCGCCCGAACGCTCGCCCGTACGAGAACTGCTCGATGATCGCGACGCCTGCGACCTCATGCGCCACGCCTGCGTGGCTGTGACCGGCGACGATGACGTCGATGGTCCCTGCCGGCAGCGCGCGTGCGAGCTCGAACGCCTCGGACTTCGTTTCGCACCCGTCGGCGACGATGTCGCCCGTGAACGTCTTGCACTTGCCCCCCGCATGGGAGAGCACCACCACCGCTTCGGCGCCGCCTCGGCGGAGACTCGACGCTTCGGCCGACACGGCGTTGGCGAGCGGCCGAATGGAGAGGCCCTTCACGTTCGCCGATATGGTCGTCTCGAGCGTCTCTTGCGTCGTGATGCCGATGAGGCCGATCTTGACGCCGCCGACGTCGATGAGGGTGCTCGGCTTCACATTGGGCCAATCGACCGGCTTCTTCGTCGATTCGTCGATGACGTTCGCCGCGAGGAAAGGAAATGGTGCCGCGGCGGCTGCTGCTTTGAGTGCGCCGCGCGGATCTTGATCCGCCGTGCGCGGCGTCGCGTCGGGACCCGCAGGGCCGAAATCGAATTCGTGATTGCCGATCGTGACCGCGCGATACCCCATTTTCGCGTAAGCGCTCACGACGGGGAGCCCTTCGGTGAGGTTCGATTCGAGGGTCCCCTGGAACATGTCTCCCGCGTCCACCAAGAGGACGCCGCCGTCGTCCGCGCGCAGGGCGCGAAGGCGCGACACATAGCCCGCGAGCAACGGCAGCGCGGCGACGCGGCCGTGGAGATCGTTCGTCCCGACGACCGTGATCACGCGCTTCGCACCATCCTGCCCGGCGGGCGCCGGAGCGCTCGCGATGGGCGCGGACGCAGGGGCGGTGCCCGAAGGACCGCCGGCGATCGGGGGAGAGCACCCCCAGAGGGCCAGCAGCGCAACGGCGAGGCGTCGGAGGCCCATGGTGTGAGCCTTCTACCGTCCGCGGCTGCGATGCAAGAGATTCGGCTACTCGATCGTCAGCGAGAAGCTGTTCGCGCCGAATTTCTTTACGGGTTCGAACGACGCGGGCGGCGTCACATCGAACACTCCTGCCGTGTAGTCCGTCATCGTCTGGTCTTCCCAGCGGAAGCTCTCGTGCATGTTCACGCCGAAGATCACGCTGTACGAAGAGGTGATGTCCGGTGTGACGGGGAGCGTGACGGGGAAGTAGTAGGCCCACTCGCCGTTCTCGAACACGACCGAGAAGCCGCCTCCGGTAAACTCCGGGATCGGCGCGTTCGATCCGCTCGTCGGAAACTGCATCGTCCCGGTGTCGAACACGTACTCGTAGTAGCCGGCGTCGCGGAGCGTTCCCTCGACGAGGCTGCCGTCCGACAACACCTGGAGGTTGTCGAACTCGCCGGGGATGTTCAGCGAGTTGTAGTGCACCGTCGCGTCGACCCGGTACTTGACCCAGCTGTGCACGACGCGCGCGATCGTGAACGTTCCTTCGGGGAAGTCCGACGCGTGCGCCGTGTAGACCAGCGTGTCGGCACCATCCGCGTAGTCGATCTCGACCGAGTCCTGTCCCAGGTTGAAGACCTCGAACGGATCCGGATCGCCCATCATGCGGTAGAGCGTGAGCGACTTGACGCCGCTCGTGTTCGCGCTCGGCGTCTGCCCCGAGAAGCCATCGGTGTGCTGAAAGGGCGCGGTCGACGAGCGGAAGCGGATCTCCACCGTGGGCCCGCCGCCCTCGCCGCTCGTGCTTCCTCCTCCGCCGTCGGAGGAGCCGCCGGAGCCTCCGGTGCCGCTACCCCCGCCGCCTTGGGCGCCGGTTCCGTACCCCCCGGTCCCCTCGAAGCCCCCCACGGGCACTTTGCTGCTGCAGGCCGCGAGCGCAAGAAGGCTGAGGGAAACTGCGGTGCTCTTCATTCGGGGCGTGACCATCGTGCCCCTTCTTGGACGCGTGTGTCGGAATTTCTGAAGCCGCGGGAGGGGCGCAGGAATTTGGCGGCGGGCGCGGGCGCGGGCGCGGGCGCGGGTGCGAGGGCGGGCGCGTGTGCGAGGGCGGG
>JBGTSH010000395.1:0-8603 GCA_041940405.1 Polyangiaceae bacterium | reverse complement strand
GGCTTTTACTTTCCATGCGCGATAGCGATCTCCCCCCTCACGCAGTGAGGGGGGCCGGGGGGTGAATCCACGGGGATCACGTCTCAGCCGAGTCGACGCCGCCAGTCTCGGCGCGACGTCACGGCGGAACCCAAGACATACCCGCGTCGTCGCTTGCCAAGAGGTACCAGGATCGCCTGGTCGTGCCTTTGACTCTCGCGCTGATGAGGAGGAGCTCGCGGGCTCCCAGGTTCATCAGGGCGCCGAGCTGATAGCCGTCTTGGGCATTGCCCTCGCCGCCGCCGAATCGGCGCTCGAGGTTGTAGAGCTTTCCGCCGTCGACCGATTCGGAGGCGTAGAGCGCCCACTTGATCTTGGTCTTGAGCTCCTGAACGGCGACGACGCCTTTGGCCGAAGCGGCGTAGGCGATCTTGCGTTCGTGCGGCTCGGGCCACGGCTTCAAGAAGGGGCGGTTTTCAGGCGGGATGCAGCGGCCGTCGAGCGTGCAGACGACGAGGCTCGGCAGCTTGTCGGTCGGGTTGATGGCCTCGACCACCACGCGGTCGGTGCTGCAAGCGACCGGCGACGAAGGGACCGTCGACTCGGGCAGCTCGAAGAAGACGGTCGCGGTAGGAGAGACGCCGAGCATGAACGTCTTGTTCGGCGGCTGAGCGATTCGGCGGAACGACCACGCGCCCGATTCGCATTCCGGGCCCATCGATAGGTCGTCGAGCAGGACCTTCGTGATGCCGACGCGCTCCACGAGCTTCGGCTCCGTGAACGCGCCGCCCGGCTTCGGCCAGGGCCGCACCCAAAGCTTGTTCTTGTTCACCGTGAGGAGCTGCGGCGCGCGCCCATAGGGCGCCATCACCGGGTCTTCACCCTTGGGGAGCTCGATCGGGGCAGGCAACGCTTCACCCGGGCCCGCGCTGAATGCGACGGCGAAGAGCTTCGGGCGAAGCTCGACAACGACCGAAGCGCTCGACGGGCCGAACACCGCGGCCATTGCCGTGCCGCGCGGGATCAGCGGAGTCGCATTCTTCTCGTCGGGTGCAAGCAGGCTCGCGGGCGCGCTGAGCTTCTGCTGCCCGGGCGCCGCATAGAAGAAGGAGAGCGTATCGATCGGCGGGAGCGCGCCGCCCTTCGGTGCGTTCTTCGGGATCTGGCGGCGAGCGGCGGTGAGCACCGCGGTGCCGTCCTCGCCCACGGACCACGTCAGAAGCGGGCTGTCGACCTTCGTGCAATACGGCGAAAACGATCGGCCGCCGTCCTTGCTCACGATCGCGCACGCCTCGCCTTCGACGTCACCCGCGAGGATGGCGGTGTCCTTGTCGGTGAATTGGCGCGTCCAGCGCATCGAGGTCGAGATCTCGACCCCCGGCGTATCGAGGACGCGACCGTTGCCGATCTCGGTACCGATGTCCTGCTGCGTCGTCACGCGCGGCGGCGCCGGTACGCCTATCGGATCGGGCTGCGCCTTCTCCTTTTTGCACTTGTCGCAGCTCACGACCGAGACGAGGCACAGGGCCAGCAGCGCCCGACTACCCAGCGTCCGAATCTTTCGCGAGCGTGGTCGTGTCATTCGACGGCGTCGGGATCCGCACAGCAACGGAACCCTGTCGAATAGTCATGGTAGTCGAAGTCGTGGGCCGTCGTCTGGTAGCTGCAGCCGTCGCCGTTCTTCGACGTATCCATGTAGTAGCCGCCGCGGAAGGTGCCGTCGGCGTCGGCGACCCACTCGTGCAGGTTGCCGACCATGTCGTAGAGGCCTTCGGGCGTGACGCATCCTTCGCGCGAGCCGGTGAGGGCGAGCCCGCCCTCGAGCTGGTTGATCGCCGGGAGATTCATTCCTTCGAGCCACACCCGATCGCCGGGCAAGCCGGCGAGGTTCGCCGCCTCGATCACCGGATGACGGGCGCGGCTGTCGTCGTTGCATACGTGCGCGGCGCGCGCGTTGCCGTAGGGGAACTGCGTGCTCGAGGGACCGCGGCACCCGCGCTCCCACTCGCTCGCCGTGCAGAGCCTCTTGCCCGCGGCGCGGCAGGCGGCTTCGGCCTGGCGGCCGCTGATGTACCCCTGCGGCTTTGCTCCGGCGCGCGAGACCGCGCGGTAGGCCGAGAGCGCGTCGACCGACTCGAACGGCGTGAGCGTCTCCTCTTTCTTGGAGACCACGCGGGCGAGCTGCCCCTCCCACTTGTCGATGCACACGCGATCGGCGACGAGCGCCATGTCGGACGGGCAACGCACGCTGGCCGACGGGACGAAGAGCACGGCAGGACCGGCTGCTTCGACGAGCGGCGCGAGGCTCGTCGAGACCGTCGGCTCGGCTTCGGTGATGGTGACGCGCGGCGGGCTCCCGACGATCGACGCGCTCGCCGCGAACGGAATGTTCGCCTGCGTCGCGGGCGTACTGCCGACGCTGGGGGCGCATCCGCTGATGGCCAGGACTGCTCCGACCAGCGCCGCACCGTGGAAGAGGTGGGTTCTCTTCACGGGCGCCGGAAGTTTTCTTGTCGACGGCTTTTCGATCAAGCGTTTTTCGCGCGCCGGCAACGTTAGGTCCCACATCGTGGGATGCGGAGCTGGATCAACGCGCTGAAATTTGCGGCTTACGGCCCGACGCCGATCGAGCCGAGGCAGTCCCCATGCAGCTCGGCACAGGCGACCTCGCCCTGCGCGATCGCGTCGCTGGTGCACGCCTGGTAGCTCGCGATGCTCGCGTCGCTCAGCGGCGCCATCGCCTTCTTGCACGGCTCGAGAGAAAACTCTTGGCCCGTGCCCTCGCACGCGGCAGCGATCGACTCGCACATCGCGTCCGCCCGCGGGTTCGGACAAGCCTCGCGCGTGACGTCCGAGAGGCAGCTGGCGACCGCGTCACCTGCCGACGTTTCGTCGCACGCGTCGTCGTAGGTCGCGGGCAGCTTGCCGAGGCAAGACAGCAGGTTTTCCCACGCGCCCTGGTTCAAGTATCCGTATTGCAGCTCGCACACCTGGAGCGCGAGGGGCTCCGCGTTCGTGTCGGGACACGTGCCGAGCGATCCGACGTTGGTCATCTCGCACGCGGTCACCGCGAGCCCGCGGCCATTCGGGCCGATGCACGCGTCCGCGCCGCCTTGCCCCGACGACGTCGCCCCGGAATTTCCGGAGGTCCCGGACGTGCTGCCTCGGCCGGTCCCGACGCTGGTGCTCCCATCGGAGCCGCCGAACCCGCCCTCGCCGTCATCGCCGGCCTCGGCCTGGCCGCAGCCCGTGCCCAGAAAGATCGCCCCCGCGATGACGAAGATGGATGAGAAGGGGAGGCGAAGCATGAGAGGTTTCCTCCAACGACTAGGAAAGAAGTAGAGAAAGTTTGAACGGATACCGACCCGCGCGCCAGTTTGTGTGGCCCGAAAATTCCCCGGCGCGGGTGGCGCCGGTGGCGGAGCGCTCCGCGCGCGGTCTCTCTCTGAAGGCGCCGGGGAATTCTGCTCCTGACGGCGATGAGCAAGATCTCCTTGCGCGGGGTGGGGCGGACTGGTAGGTAGCCCGTCCGTTTTCTCGCGGCGCCTGTAACGGCGCTTCGAGCGCAGCCAGCCTGTTCGGCCGCTGCGGGCGTCTTCGCGACCCTTTCTTTCTGAGGGCCGATCGAGGGGGCCCCGGTGACGCGATCAGGATGTCCACGAGAGTGGCTGGTTGCTCCCTCGAGGCGTACGACGACTCCGCCAAGACAGCGCAAACCCTGGCGAACGCGTCGCCTGGGTCGAGTGCCCCTTCTCTCTGGGGCTGTGTCCTGAAGGAGTCCGTTCGATGCAGAGCAAGGCAAGTGCGATGTTTTCGCGGATCGCACCGCGTAAGGCGCGCATGATCATCAACTTCGTCCGCGGCAAGAGCGCGGCCGAGGCGATCCAGATGCTCCAGTTCACGCCGAAGGCTGGTGCGCCCGTGGTGAAGAAGCTCCTCGAGAGCGCCGTCGCCAACGCGCTCCGCGCGGGTGCCGACGTCGACCGCCTCTACGTGTCCAAGGCGACCGTCGACAAGGCGCCGAATCGATTCATGCGGCGCTGGCGGCCGCGAGCCATGGGTCGCGCAACCCGCGTGACCAAGGGCGTCAGCCACATCCACATCGAGCTCGACCACGTCGGTTCGAAGTAAGCACCCGAGTAGAGACCATGGGACAAAAGACCCACCCGATTGGCTTCCGCGTTGGCGTCATCAAGACGTGGAGCAGCAAGTGGTACGAAGACGGTAACGCCTACACGAAGTGGCTCCACCAGGACCTTCGTATCAAGCGCGCCATCAAGCAGTACCTCTACAACGCGAACATCGCCGGCGTGGAGATCGAGCGCGCAGCGAACCGCGCCAAGGTCATCGTCTACACCGCGCGCCCCGGCATGGTCATCGGCAAGGGCGGCAAGGGGATCGAGATCCTCAAGAGCGGCAACATCGCCACCGCGCAGAAGGGCGAGCCGCTCTTCCCCGGCGTCGCGAAGTTCACCGACAACGAGGTCTTCATCGACGTTCAAGAGGTCCGCAAGGCCGAGACCAACGCCCAGCTCGTCGCCGAGAACATCGCGACGCAGCTCGAGCGCCGCATCGCGTTCCGCCGCGCCGACATCGAGTTCGGCCTCGCAGAGGCCCGAACGAAGGTCGGCCAGATCGGCGTCAAAGTTTGGATCTTCAAGGGCGAAGTCCTGCAGAGGAAACCCCGCCGCATCTGAGCGAACCCCTTCCCCCCTCACGCAGTGAGGGGGGCTAGGGGGGAGAAACAGCAGCCACAACGCTGCAGTTCAGAAGAGCAGAGACAACGTCATGCTTTCCCCCAAGCGAACCAAGTACCGCAAGATGCAGAAGGGCCGTAACCGCGGCCTCGCGAACGCCGGCAGCGACGTCTCGTTCGGCGACTACGCGCTCCAGTCGCTCGAGCCTGCGCGCGTCACCGCGCGCCAGATCGAAGCCGCCCGTATGGCGGTGCAGCGCCACTGCAAGCGCGCCGGCAAGCTCTTCATCCGCGTCTTCCCGGACAAGTCGATCAGCAAGAAGCCGCTCGAGGTCCGCATGGGTGGCGGAAAGGGCGCTCCGGAAGAGTGGGCAGCCCTCGTGAAGCCGGGCCGCGTCCTCTACGAAATCAGCGGCGTCCCGGAAGAGATGGCGAAAGAGGCGTTCCGTCTCGCTTCGCACAAGCTGCCGATGGCTTGCCGCTTCCTCGTTCGCGATCACTGACGATGTTTTTGGTTCGCACCCTGACGGGCGCGAACGTGCTGGAGCAGAACCGTGAAATCGAAAGAGCTGCGTGACCGCACCGACGAAGCCCTCCAAGAGCTGGAGAAGTCCCTCCAGTCGGAGATCTTCCAGGCCCGGTTCAAGAACTACACGAACCGCCTGAACGACACCGCGAGCATCAAGCGCCAGCGCCGTGACCTCGCCCGGGTGAAGACGATCCTCACGCAGCGAGCCAAGGCTGCGACCGAAGGGAAGTAAGCGTCATGGCCGACAAGAAGACCAAGACCCGCGCATCCGTCCCGCCGAAGGCGTCCGACGCGACCGCAAAGAAGAAGGTGCCGGCAGCCCCCGGCTCGGTTCGTGGAACGCTGAGCCGCTCCGGCTTGCGCAGCGCCGCGACCCCCGCCCCCGAGCCGGTCCCGACCGAGGCCCGCCGCGAGGCGCACGGCTTCCGTCGCAAGATCATCGGCACCGTCGTGTCGGCCAAGATGGCCAAGACCGTCGTGGTCGAGGTCATCCGCAAGGCGATGCACCCCGTCTACAAGAAGTACGTCCGCGTCCGGAACAAGTACAAGGCGCACGACGAGCTCAACCAATACAAGTCCGGCGACAAGGTCGAGATCATGGAGCACCGCCCGATCTCGAAGCAGAAGCGCTGGACCGTCACCCGCCTCGTGTCGCGCCCGGTCGAGGCGTGAGGGATTGAGCCATGATTCAGGTCACGACCAATCTCGAGGTTGCAGACAACAGCGGCGCCCGCCGCGTGATGTGCATCAAGGTCCTGGGCGGCTCGAAGCGCAAGTACGCGGCGCTCGGTGACGTCATCGTCGTCTCGATCAAAGAGGCGCTCCCGGGCACCAAGGTGAAGAAGGGCGATACCGCGCGCGCCGTCGTCGTTCGCACGACGCGCGAGTACCAGCGCCCCGACGGCAGCTACATCAAGTTCGACACGAACAGCGCCGTCCTCATCAACAAGGACAAAGAGCCGATCGGCACTCGCATCTTCGGGCCGGTCGCGCGCGAGCTCCGCGCGAAGAAGTTCATGAAGATCATCAGCCTCGCGCCGGAGGTGCTGTGATGAATCGGCTCAGGGTAGGTGACCTCGTTCAGGTCATCAGTGGTGCAGAAGACATCAAGGGCAAGCAGGGCACGATCACCAAGCTCCTCAAGAGCGAGGACAAGGCGATCGTCGAGGGCCTGAACCTCGTCACGAAGCACCAGAAGCCGAACGCCCGCAACCAGCAGGGCGGCAAGATCACGATGGAGGCGCCCATTCACGTCTCCAAGCTCATGCTCGTCGACCCCGATACCAAGAAGCCCACCCGGGTGAAGATCGAGGAGCGCGACGGCAAGAAGGTTCGCGTCGCGAAGAGCGGCGCGGTCATCCCGTCGGGTCGTTGAGGCGAGTCATGGCGAAGAAAGAAGAAGAGAAGAAGCCCGCGAAGCCGAAGGGCGAAGCGAAGCCGAAAGGCGAAGCGAAGCCGAAGGCAGCGAAGGCGAAGCCGGCGGTCGCAGCCGAAGGTGGCGAGGCGAAGAAGGTCGAGCGCGAGCCCGGCTACGTGCCGCGCGTCCGCGCCAAGTACCAGAAGCAGGTCACGGCCGCGCTCACCAAGCAGTTCGCCTACAAGAACCCGATGATGGTCCCCCGCCTGAAGAAGGTGGTGGTCAACATGGGTCTCGGCGCCGCGGTCCAGAACCCCAAGATCATCGACTCCGCGGTCGAAGAGCTTCGCGCGATCACCGGTCAGCAGCCGGTCGTCTGCCGCGCGCGCAAGTCGATCGCTTCGTTCAAGCTCCGCGAGAACCTGCCCATCGGCGTCCGCGTCACGCTGCGCAAGCACCTGATGTGGGAGTTCGTCGATCGCTTGATCTCGTTCGGCCTCCCGCGCGTCCGCGACTTCAAGGGCGTCAGCCCGAAGGGCTTCGACGGCCGCGGCAACTTCACGATGGGTCTCAAGGATCAGATCATCTTTCCTGAGATCGACTACGACAAGATCGACGCGACGAAGGGCATGAACATCTCCTTCGTCACGACGGCGAAAACCGATGAAGAAGGGCGCGCGCTCCTCCGCGAGCTCGGCATGCCCTTCCGGCAGTAACGGGTTGGAGAATTAGAGTCATGGCTCGAGCAAAAGACTTTGCGAAGCTGAATCGTCCGCAGAAGTTCTCCACCCGGCACAGGAACCGTTGCAAGGTGTGCGGCCGCGCGCGGGCGTACTACCGAGACTTCGAGCTCTGCCGTGTTTGCCTCCGCCTGTATTCGCTGCGCGGAGAGCTTCCCGGTGTGATCAAGGCAAGCTGGTGACGCCATGGTGAGTGATCCGATCGCCGACATGCTGAGCCGAATCCGGAACGCCGCGCTCGCGCGACATGACCGGACGGAGATCCCTGCGAGCAAGATGAAGCTCGCGGTCGCCCAGATCCTCAAGAACGAGGGCTACATTTCGGACGTCCAAGAGTCGACCGAGACGGAGCCTTCGAAGAAGACGATCACCGTCGTGCTGAAGTACGGGCGCGACCGGCAGAGCGCCATCGACGGCATCAAGCGCGTCTCGCGTCCTGGCCGCCGCGTGTACGTCCGCCACGATCGCATCCCGCGCGTCCTCTCGGGCCTCGGGATCAGCATCCTCTCCACTTCGCGCGGTCTCGTTTCGGACCGCGACGCGCGCCGGCTCAAGCTCGGCGGCGAGCTCCTCTGCGAGGTGTGGTGATGACTACCGCAGTCGCCTCCACCAAGACGTCGCGCGTCGGCAAGCGCCCGATCGTGCTTCCCAAGGGCGTGACCGCCACGGTTCAGCCCGGGGCAGTCCTCGTCAAGGGACCGAAGGGCGAGCTCAAGCGCAGCGTCGTCAACGACGTGCAGCTCAAGCTCGAAGGTACGAACCTGATCGTCAGCTCGACGGCCCCCGGCCGCGACGCCGCACGCCTCCAGGGTCTGTACCGCGCGCTCATCGCCGCCATGGTGAAGGGCACCGCCGACGGCTACACCCGCGAGCTCGAGCTTCGCGGTACCGGTTACCGCGTCGAGGCCAAGGGCACGACGCTCCACTTCGCGCTCGGGTTTTCGCACCCGGTCGTCTTCCCGCTGCCCAAGGGCATCGCGGCGAACATTCCGGCCGAGTCGAAGGGCACGCAGCTCATCCTGACGGGCGCCGACAAGGAGCTCATCGGCCAGACGGCGGCGAAGATCCGCGGCTTCAGGCCGCCGGAGCCGTACGGCGGCAAGGGCGTTCGCTACAAGGGCGAGACCGTCCGCGAGAAGGCGGGCAAGGCCGGAAAGGGCGGCAAGAAGTAGTCATGGCCATGAGGATCGTCGGCCGCGAGCGCCGCAAGCTTCGCATCCGCAACAAGGTCGCCGGCTCGGTAGAGAGGCCCCGCCTCTCCGTCTTCCGGAGCGCCAAGCACATCTACGCCCAGGTCATCGA